>DASXNY010000193.1:0-4623 GCA_036494715.1 Thermoleophilaceae bacterium | reverse complement strand
CAGCCCGGCAGCAGCGGCCCGAAGCCCTCCTTGAAGAACTCGTCGCCCACGAGCGACAGCGGTCCGAGCGTTACGCCGTGGAAGCTGTTGTCGCAGGAGATGAGCCGCGGCCGGCCCGTTGCCGCGCGCGCGAACTTCATCGCGGAGTCCACAGCCTCGGCGCCCGTGCTGGCGAAGAACGCCGCGTCGAGCCCCGCCGGCAGCCGCTGGGCAAGCGCCTCGGCGAGCATGCCCGCGAGCACCGAGTAGTGGATCTGCACGCCGTCCACGAGGTCGGCCGCGAGCGTGGCCTGCAGCACCTCGCGCACGTCCGGGTGGTTGTGGCCGAGCGAGGCGAAGCCCTCGCCGGTGTGGAAGTCGAGGTGCGGGCGTCCCTCGCTGTCGTACACATACGAGCCCTTGGCGGACACGTACTGCTCGTCGAAGCCAAGGATGCGCAGCACGTCGACAAGCGACGGGTCGAGATGGCGCGCGGCGAGCTCGAGTGTCTCACCCGCGCGCTCCCTTGCGTCGCTCACCACGTTGAGGGAATCAACACCGTCGGTGGGCTGGGCGGCGTCCATAACGCGTCGTTCGCGAACGACGGCGGCACAATACGGGAGCCTGGCCCGCTACGCCATCGATTGCTGATTCACCGTCTGGTGATCCCCCCGGCTTGCCTGGCGCCGCTTTTGAGGTCACACAGGCGCCAAAAAACCACATTGGACTGGTTGGTCGTGCCACGCAGCGCTACCCTGTTTGGGCAATTCGTATATGACGTCAGCAGGTCGCCGCCGGCTTTGACCCCAGCCTTGCCAGCCGGCAAGGAAAGTCCAGAGCGGCGCGACGTGTTGCGGACCGGAGGGTGTTTGCGACCCCGACAGGACGCCAGCCGGCAGGGCATAGGTTCGATCGCCGCAGCAGAACCTCTGCTCGTGGACAGCGAGCCGCGGTCGGCGGGTGATCGCCTGCTGAGCGACGTATTCGAGTGGTTCCCGTACGGCATCGCCGTGACTACCCGGACCGACGGGATCATCGCGTGGAATCCCGCCCTCGAGACCATTCTCGGCGTCGATGGGACACTTGCCGGGACGACGTGCTGCGAGCTGTTCGGATGCCGCAACCACAGCGCGGCGCTGGCTGGGCTCTGCCTCACGGAGGCGGCGATCCAGGCTCGCACGAGGCTCCCGGAAATCCGGCTGACGGCGCCCGGCAGCGCGAAGCCCCTCTGGGTGACCGCCGCCCCGATCTATCCGGACGCCTCACGCGTCGTGTTCCAGGTGCGGCCGGCGTACGCGGGACCGGCCCCGGACACCGTCGAGACTCCCAGGCGCACGCTCCCCAGACTGCGGATCTACACGCTCGGGCCGATCCGGGTGGAGACGCCGGAGGGAGTGCTCGAGGACGAGTGGCTCGATCAGCGCACCGGCCAGCTGCTCAAGTTCCTCATCTGCGAGCGGCACCACTTCGTTGCCACGGACGTGATCGCCGAGGCGGTGTGGCCGCGCCCGCGGCCCGCGACGCCCAACACCGTCCGCTATTTCGTCCACGAGCTGCGCAAGCGGCTCGAGCCGGACCGTCCCCGGCACGCGCGCTCGTCGTTCGTCCAGGCTCGGCGTGGCGGCTACGCACTCCACGGCGAGGCCGTTTGGGTCGACGCCGACGAGTTTGAATCGAAGGTCAGCAGCGGACTTGCCGCGTTCGCGCTCGGCGAGACGGGCACCGCCATCGATCATCTCGAGCGGGCGCTGTCGCTCTATCGCGGCGACTTCCTGAGCGACGAGCCGTACGCGGATTGGGCGATCTTCGAGCGGGAGCGCCTGCGCGCCCTCGCCGAGAAGCCGCTGAGCCTGCTCCGCGAGCTGCGAGCCGACGACCTCGACGCGGCTGCCGCCTACCTCGAGCGGCTGGCCGTGATGGAGCCCCTCGACCACGAGATCCAGCGGCAGCTGATGACGGTCTGGATGAAGCAGGGCCGGCGCAGCCGCGCGGTGCGCCACTACGAGACCTTCAAGCTGCGGCTGTTGCGCGCCTTCGGCGAGCAGCCCAGCTTCAGCCTGGCGGACCTGCTTCCCTGATCGTCCGCCCGAGCGGCTCGCTGTCCGGTCATACTGCTGCGGGTGAGCACTCGCACCATCTTCACTGCGGCGCTGGCCGCGCTGTTGATCACGGCACTCCCGGGGGCGGCGTCCGCACGGCGGCCGTCGACCGTGCGCGTGTCCGGCCACCGGCTCGTCGGGGTGAACGGCCACACCCTGCGGCTGATCGGCGTGAACCGCTCAGGCACCGAGTACGCCTGCTCGGGCCCCGACGGCAGCGGCGGCTTCGGCTACGCGATCTTCCAGGGACCGGTCGACGCGGCCTCGGTCAAGGCGCTGCGCTCGTGGCACGTGAACGCGGTGGCGCTGCCGCTAAACGAGGCGTGCTGGCTCGGCGGCTACGCGGGGTTGAAGTCGAGCTACACCGGCGCCGCATACCGCCACGCGATCGTCGCCTACGTACACCGGCTCGCGTCGTCTGGCATCTACGTCGTGCTGCGGCTGTCGGGCGCGGCGCCCGGCGACCAGGCCTACGGATCGGACGAGGTGAGCAGCGAGGAGATACCGATGGCCGACGCCGATCACTCGCTCGACTTCTGGTCGTCGGCCGCCTCGACGTTCCGTCACAGCCGGCGGGTGCTGTTCCACACCTTCGACGAGCCCCACGACGTCTCGTGGGCCTGCCTGCGCGACGGCTGCACCGCCGACGACCTGCCCGAGGGCAACCAGCGCTTCGGCTCCTACACCACGGCCGGCAACCAGGCGATGGTCGACGCGATCCGGCAGGCCGGCGCGCGCCAGCCGATCATCATCTCGGGGCCGGACTTCGCCGGCGACCTCAGCGGCTGGCAGCGCTACCTGCCGCACGACCCGCGCCACCAGCTCGTCGCGGACGTCTCCTCGTTCGACTACGCCGACTTCGTGGTCAGCCACGCCGCCGAGCTGCGCAGCTTCACACGGCACCACCCGCTGATCGTGGGTGGCTTCGGCGACACCCACTGCAGCTCGACCTACTCGCAGAAGCTGATGGGGATCATCGACAGCATCCACCAGTCCTACCTGGCCTGGACCTGGGACACGGTGCAGGACTACGGCGGCTGCTCGAACGCGCTGCTCGACGACCCCGCGCCGGAGGTGGGCGGCTTCCCCGCCGGCTACTACTCGGGCCGCCCGAGCGGCTTCGGCAGCGGCGTGCGCGACCACTTCCGCCAGGTCCGCTGAGCAGGGCTCAGCTCGCTCCGCTTCGGTTCATCCCAATCGGGCGATGCCGTGGGCTGCCCAGCGCGGGAGATTGCCTTCGGTATTTCGACGAAGGAGGTCTTGATGGATAACGCAGATAGGGTCACCGGTTGGTGGGTGTTCGCGGGAATCCTGCTCGCGGTCGCCGGCATTCTGAACGTGTTTTGGGGCATCGCGGCGGTGAGCAACTCGAAGTTCTTCACCGCGGACTCGGTCTTTGTGGTCTCGAGCCTGCACACGTGGGGCTGGATCACGTTGATCATCGGCATATTCCAGCTCATCGCCGGCTTCTCGCTGTTCTCCGGCGGCGCCTTCGGACGCGTGATTGGAATCTTCGCCGGCACGGTTGGAGCAATCGAGGCGCTCGCGGGGACGGGTACGACGCCGTTCTGGTCGATCTGCGTGTTCGCGCTGTGCGTGACCGTCGTCTACCAGCTCTGCAAGCCGTCTGACAGCTACGCGGCGCAGCCGAGATAAGGAGGAAGAGACATGGCTATTGGCCCTGTTCAGCTCATTGTGCTGGGCTTCCAGCACCCGGAGTTCCACGGCGAGATCATCGCCGAGCTGGAACGCCTCAAGGAAAATGACACCGTCCGCGTCATCGACGCGCTTGCGGTTCACAAGGACGCCCAGGGCGAGATCGAGGTCCAGCACCTCAGCAACCTGACGCCCGACGAGGCCGTGGAAGTGGGCAGCAAGGTGGCTGCTCTGATCGGCCTGGGCATCGCCGGTGAGGAAGGGATGGAGGCCGGGGCGGAAGTCGGCGCCGAGGCGGCCGAGGACGGCATCAGCGTGTTCGACGACGACGAAGCGTGGGACGTCCTCGAGGAGATCCCTAACGACTCCGCGGCCGCGCTGGTCCTGCTCGAGCACCACTGGGCCGTCCCGCTGCGCGACGCAGTCGCCGCTGCGGGCGGCTTCCGTATCAGCGACGGCTTCATCAGCCCGCTCGACCTGGTCGAGATCGGCCTGCTGTCACGCGCGGAGGCAGACGAGCTCCACGCACAACAGCCGGCCTAGGACAAAGGAGACCCGATGTTCGGAACACGCAGAGTCGCCCGCAGAACCAGTCGCCGCGTCGCGCGCCGGCGCCGCTAGGCCGGGCAAACCAAACTGACGGATACCACGCCGGGGGAGGTTCCCCCCGGCGTCGGTGGCCGGGCCCCCGAACCGGACGGGCGCGGCGTATCGATTGCGAACGCGACCGACATGGCGAGGATCTACATCTGCCAGTGGGCGGTGCCCGGCTCGAACGGGCGACCTCCTGCTTGTAAGGCAGGCGCTCTGACCAACTGAGCTAACCGCCCAGACGAACGAGTCTAGCCTTGGGTCCGTGGCGTTTGTGCTCACACTGATCGGGGCGCTG
>DASXNY010000192.1:0-53807 GCA_036494715.1 Thermoleophilaceae bacterium | reverse complement strand
CGCCGCCCGCGCCTCGCGCTCCGCTCGCATCGGGGCCGGACCATCGGCGTCCTCGCGCGGGATCACCTTGACCGCCACCTCGCGCTCGAGCTTCTCGTCCCAGCCGAGCCAAACGGTGCCGTAGCCGCCGGCGCCAAGCCGCCGCTGGAGCAGATATCGCCCGAGGACGAATCCCTCCCCTGCGACCTGCGACCTGCGGCCTACGACCTCAGTCGTGGGGTCCAACTTCTCTGTAGGCGCTGAAAAGCGTCCCATCTCAACTTCGGTGTTCGGGCCTAAACACCTACACCCTGCCGCCGGAGCGGCGGTCATACTCACTCAGGTGCGGGTGTAATAGCCTGACACGGGGCCGCTGCAGGCCGCGGAGCTTGCGTGTCATTTCTTGAAGAAACCGACGATCGCCCCAGGCGCACCTCTTCTCGCCGCTCACCGCCGCGTGGGCCCGGCGTGGACTCGCAAACGCTTTGGGTGCGCCGCCTCATCGCCCTCGCGGTGGGCGTGCTCATCCTGGTGCTGCTGGTTTGGGGCATCCATTCCTGCCAGGTCTCGCGCAAGCACAGCGCCTTCCGCAACTACGACCGCGACGTCAGCGCGCTGCTCCAGGAGTCCGATCAGGAGAGCGGCGAGCTGTTCAACCTGCTGCGCAACCCGAGCGGCAATTCCGCCAACCCGGTCGATGTGACCAACAACGCCAACGGCGTCCGCGTGCAGGCTGAGCAGCTCGTGGACCGCGCCAACGGCACGAGCCATCCGGGCGAGCTCACTGCGGCGCAGCGCTACCTGCTCGAGACGCTCGAGTTCCGGCGCGACGGCATCGCCAACATCGCCAACCTCTTGCGCACCGCGCTCGGCGACCAGGGCCGCCAGCAGGCCGTCAACCAGATCGCGGCGCAGATGCGCAACTTCGACGCGAGCGACGTCATCTACTCGCAGCGCTTCGTGCCCGAATTCCAGAAGCAGCTCAAGAAGCAGGGCCTGCTCGACGAGGAGCAGGTGCCGAAGAGCGCGTTCCTGCCCGACATCGCCTGGCTCGATCCGACGACGGTCGCCGACCGCATCACGCGCATCCGCAGCGGCAACAGCGCCTCGACGCCGGCCACGCCCGGCCTGCACGGCACTTCGCTCGGCACCGTGGTCGTCAAGCCAGGCGGCCAGACGCTGAGCACCAGCCAGGCCGTCGCGATCCCGGCGAGCGCCAACACCTCGTTCGACGTACAGGTGACGAACGGCGGCGACAGCAACGAGAGCAACGTCACCGTCCGCATCACGATCTCGGGGGCCGGCAAGCCGATTGTCACCGAGCAGAAGATCGCGACGCTGACCAAGGGCGCGCCGCAGACCGTCAACGTGGCGCTCGCCCAGACGCCGCCCGCAGGTCAGCCCGTGAACATTGCGGTCCAGGTCCTGCCGGTGCCCGGCGAGAAGAACGTCGCCAACAACAAGCAGACCTTCCGCGCGATCTTCACGCGCTGATCCCGGGTGTCGGGTGCTCGCTAGGCTGCTGCCCCGATGAACGATCTCACCACCACGCAGGGGATCGTGGCGCTCGCGGCGGCCGGGGTGGCGGTGGTTGCGCTGCTGTGGGCGATCGTCCTCGCGGTGAAGGTACGGCGGCTGCGCGCCGCTCAGCGCGTGGTGCTCGGGCCGCAGGGTGAGCGCGATGTCGTATCGCACGCCGCCCGGCTCGAGACCGGCTTCGTCGACCTGCGCGAATGGGTCGAGGAGATCCTCACCGGGATCGAGAAGCGGGTGGGCACTGCCGAGCGCCGCATCGACGGCTGCCTGGCCTATACCGCGCTCGTGCGCTACGACGCGTACGGCGAGATGTCGGGCCAGCAGTCGAGCTCGTATGCGCTGCTCGACTCGCATCGCTCGGGCGTCGTCGTGTCCTCGATCCTCCATCGCGAGCAGGCACGCGTCTACGTCAAGCGCGTGCGCAACGGGGAGTCCGAACTCGAGCTGTCACCCGAGGAACGCGAGGCGATCGACCACGCGTTCTCACCCAACGGCGACTCGGGCCGGTAACCACAACCTCCCTTTCGCGGGGAGTCCTGTCGCTAAACTGGCGGCAGAGTGTCCAGGGTGAGCACTTCGGTACCTGCTGTCGTAGAGGAGGCTGGCGAACAGCCAGCTTTCGTACCCACGCTGCCGGGCGCCCGGTCGGAGCAGCGTGGGGGCACACTCGGCCGGGTGCTGGTGCTCAACGCCTCCTACGAGCCGATCAACGTCTGCACGGTGCGGCGCGCCGCAGTGCTGGTGCTCAAGCAACGCGCGGAGGTGGTCGAGCACTCCGAGTGGGCGCTCCACGCCGAGAGCCTCACGATGGCACGGCCAGTGGTGATCCGCCTGATGACGTACGTGCGCATCCCGCGCGACGCACACAGCCGCAAGATCACGCGCCGTGCGATCTTCGCCCGCGACGGCTGGGCCTGCCAGTACTGCGGCAGCGAGCGTGGCTCGCTCACGATCGACCACGTGATCCCGCGCTCGAAGGGCGGCTCGTCGGCGTGGGACAACATCGTCACCTGCTGCGCGCCGTGCAACCGGCGCAAGGGCGACCGGCTGCCGCGCCAGGCCAACATGCACCCGCGGCACGCCCCGCGGCCACCGTCGCCGACGCTGTTCGTGCACGTCGCGATGACGCGCATCCCTGACGTCTGGCAGCAGTACCTAGTCGCCGCTTAGCGCGAGCCCGCGCGCCGCGAATGGCGCCGACTGCACGATCGATGTCGTCGTCTGTCCGTACGGCGTGAAGCGGTCGAGCACCTCCTCCAGGTGTTCGACGTCGCGCACGTGCAGCCGCATGAAGAAGCAGTCGTCGCCCGTGATGCGCTGGCACTCCGTGACCTCCGGCGTGTCGGTGGCGATCTGGGCGACCTTTGGGATCTGCCGCGCGTGCGGGCGAATGCGGATCACGGCGCCGAGGTCGTAGCCGAGCGCACGCGGATCGATCTCGGCGCGGTAGGCGCGGATCACGGCGGAGTCCTCGAGCCGGCGCAAGCGGTCGGCCACCGACGGCGCCGACAGGCCCACCCGCCGGCCGAGCTCGGCCAGGCTCAGGCGGGCGTCGAGCTGCAGCTGCGCGAGCAGCTTCCTGTCGGTGTCATCGATGTTTTGATTCGAAGGCGTAGGCATGAGATTACCTGTGTTTCGCCGTTGAGACAAGCTTGACGGCGGGCGACACTGTGCTGTATGACGGTTGCCCCCTCTGTTTCGGGATCCCACGTGCGGGTGCCGCCGCACGTCTACTTCGTCGTCAGCGCGGTCTTTCACTACCTCGGACCGGCGTTCGCCGTGCTCCTGTTCGCTCGCGTCGAGGTGCTCGGCGTGGCGTGGCTGCGCATTGCCTCGGCCGCCGTGATCTTCGCTGCGTGGCGGCGCCCCTGGCGGCCGCTGGCGCGCGCCTCGCGTTCGGCGCGGCACACGCTGCTCGCCTGGGGCGGCGTGCTCGCGGTGATGAACTGCTGCTTCTACCTCGCGATCGACCGTCTCCCGCTCGGAACCGTCGCAGCGATCGAGTTCCTGCCGGTGATCGGTCTTGCCGCGCTCGGCGTGCACAGCCGGCGCAACCTGGCCGCCCTCGGGCTGGCCGTCGGGGGCGTCTACCTCGTCACCGACGTGCAGCTCGCGTCCGAGCCGCTCGGGCTGGCGCTGGCGTTCGCGAACGCCTGCCTGTTCGCCGCCTACATCGTGCTCGCCGACCGCATTGCCAAGGACCCCACCGTCACCGGCATCGACGGCCTGGCCGCCGCGATGCTCGTCGCCGCCGTGGTGGTCACTCCGCTCGCCGGCTGGGCGGCCGTGCCGGCCTTCGGAGAGCCGCTCGCCGTGCTCGCCGGCATCGGAGTCGGCATCTCCTCCTCGGTGATCCCGTACGTCACCGACCAGCTCGCACTCGCCCGCCTACCCCGAGCCACCTACGCCCTGATGGTCTCCCTGCTCCCGGCAACCGCAACCGTCATAGGAATCATCGTCCTGACCCAAGTACCAAGCCCAGCGGAAGCATCGGGAGTAGCGCTGGTAATAGCCGGAGTGGCGCTCCACCGGGAGTAAACCCCCTCAGCACTCTGCGCTCCCCGGAACCGCTAGGTTGCGCGCATGCGCCCCATTGTGCTCTTCGGTGCCACCGGCTACACCGGCCGTCTCGTGGCCGACGCCCTGGTCAAGCGCGGTGCCCGGCCGCTGCTGGCCGCGCGCAACGGCGACGCTGTGGCCAGGCTCGGCGAGGAGCTCGGCGGGCTCGACACCGCGGTCGCGGATGTCGCCCGGCCCGAGACCATCCGGGCGCTGCTCGACGAGTACACGGTGCTTGTCAGCACGGTCGGGCCGTTTCTGCGCTGGGGCGCGCCAGCGGTGGAGGCCGCGATCGACGCCGGCGTGGTCTACTTCGACTCGACCGGCGAGCCGCCCTTCATCCGCGAGGTGTTCGACCGGCGAGACGGTCCCGCGCGCGCCGGCGGCGCCACGCTGATCACCGCGTTCGGCTACGACTTCGTGCCCGGCAACCTCGCCGCTGCGTTGGCGCTCGAGCGCGCCGGGGAGCGCGCCGCGAAGGTATCGGTCGGCTACTTCATCACCGGCGGCGGAAGCGTGAAGGACGCGATGAGCGGGGGGACGGCCGCGTCGGTCGCCGGCGTGATGCTCGCGCCGCAGTTCGCCTACCAGGACGGGCGTGTGGTCGCCGAGCGGTCGGCCAAGCGGGTGCGCTCGTTCGACGTCAACGGCAAGCGCCTCACCGGCATCTCGATCGGCTGCTCCGAGCACCTCTCGCTGCCGCGCGCCTATCCGAGCGTGCGCGAGGTCGACGTCTATCTCGGCTGGTTCGGCCCTGCGTCGCGGGCGATGCAGGGGGTGTCGCTGCTCGGCGCGGTCCCGGGCGTGCGCAGCGGATCCGAGAACCTCAGCCGGCGCTTCGTGAGGGGATCGACCGGCGGTCCCGGTCCCGAGTCGCGCGCCAAGAGCGGCTCGCTGGTGGTGGCCGAGGCCGTCGACTCCTCCGGTTCGATCGTCGAGCGCGTAGTCCTCAGCGGTCCCAACGGCTACACGTTCACCGGCGACATCCTCGCCTGGGGGGCCGCCCACGCAGCCGAACACGGCGTCGACGGCACGGGGGCACTAGGCCCAGTGGAAGCCTTCGGCCTCCAGACGCTGGAGGCAGGTTGCGCCGAAGCAGGCCTCAAAGAAGCAGAGGCACCGATAAAGGCCGGCTGGTAACAGCCGGGCCACAGAACTCCGCCGCCCGCCCCCCGCGACCCGCCCCCCAAAACGAAGAGAGGCGCCGAAGCGCCTCTCTCCTGATGCTGAACTTTCGGCGGCGGTCCTCAACCTGAGCAGGTTGGGTGGGCGGGACCAGCCCCCACCTACGCCATCCGACGGTGCCCTGGATGGACTCCGTTAGTCCGCTTCAGCCCGGTCTAACGGCCGGACACCTCCAGGGTCCCGAAAAAACTGTCACTCAAGTTAGGACCACCTCCTTTCCCTGGTATCCACTATGAAAGCAGACGCGGGAGCGGAGAAAAAGGGCAACCGGCCACGGATTGCCCAAGCGGGTGGACGCGGACCCTGGCAAGTTCCGCAAACAGCGGCGTAGTGCGTGCCGATCCGCGCTAGCGACCGGCGGGCCCGAGGCGGCTACTCGTCGTCGGAGTCGTCCGAGTCGTCCGGCTCGTCCGGCTCGTCGTCGTTCGCGCTCTCGTCCTCGCCGAGGTCGGGCACGTCGGCGACCGAGGCCTCGGGCTCGTCACCGTCGGCGCTCTCGACCGCGGCGATCGTGTCGCCCGCCTCGTCGGCGATCTCCTCCTGCACCTGGGCGGAGGTGTTGGTCTCCATGACGAGCGCGACCGCGCTCACAACGTCGTCGTCGCGCAGGTTCATCAGCCGCACGCCCTGTGACGCACGCCCGTACTTCGAGATCCCGCGCACGCTCGTCCTCTGCACCATCCCGTCGCGCGAGATGAACACCAGCTCGTGGTGCTCGCGCACGATCATCGCGCCGGCGAGGGCGCCCTTCTTCTCGGTGAGGGCGATCGTCTTGACGCCCATCGTGCCGCGGCCCTTGACCGGGTACTCGACGATCGCCGTCCGCTTGCCATAGCCGTTCTCGGTGACGACGAGCAGCTCGGTGTCGTCGCGCGCGATGTCCATCGCGAGCACGCGGTTGTCGCCGCGCGACACGTTCATGCCACGCACGCCGCTGGTGTCGCGGCCCATCGAGCGCACCTGCTTCTCGCTGAAGCGTGCCGCCTGGCCCGAGCGAGAGACCATGATGATGTCGTCGTCGCCGTCGGTCCGGCGCACGGCCACGAGCTCGTCGTCGTCGCGGATCTTGATCGCGATGATGCCGTCGGCCTTGATCGGCGTGTTGTAGGCCTTGAACTCGGTCTTCTTGACCATCCCCTTGCGCGTGGCGAAGACGAGGTACTTGCCCTCGGAGAAGTCGCGCGTGGACAGCACGGCCTGCACGAACTCGCCCTCGCGCAGCGGCAGCAGGTTGACGAGCGCGCGCCCGCGCGCGGTACGCGAGGCCTCGGGCAACTCGTAGACCTTCTGCCGGTAGACCTTGCCGCGGTTCGTGAAGAACAGCAGGAAGTCGTGCGTCGAGGTCACGAACAGGTGCTCGATGTAGTCGTCGTCCTTCATGTCCATGCCGGTGACCCCGATCCCGCCGCGCTTCTGCTTGCGGTAGGTGTCGAGCGGCAGCGACTTGATGTAGCCGGACTTGGTGATCGCGATGACCATCTGCTGGTCGGCGATCAGGTCCTCGATGTCGATGTCGTCCTCGGACGCCGTGATCTCGGTGCGGCGATCGTCGCCGTAGGTCTCCTTGATCTCGAGGAGCTCCTCCTTGATCAGACCCATCACCCGCGACTCGTCGCCGAGGATGTCGCGCAGTTCCCTGATGCGCTCGGCGAGGTCGGCGTGCTCCTGCTTGATCTTGCCGCTCTCGAGCGCGGTCAGCCGCTGGAGGCGGAGGTCGAGAATCGCCTGCGCCTGCTCGCGCGAGAGATCGAAGTTCGACATCAGCCCGTCGCGCGCGCTGTCCGGGTCGCGCGAGCCGCGGATCAGCTCGATGACCGCGTCGAGGTTGCTGAGCGCGATGAGAAGGCCCTCGAGGATGTGCGCCCGCGCCTCGGCCCGCCGCAGGTCGTACTTCGTCCGCCGGACGATGACGACGCGCTGATGGTCGACGTAGTTCTTGATCAGCGCCTCGAGGCCGAGCGTGCGCGGCACGCCGTCTACGAGCGCGACCATGTTCACGCCGAAGGTCGTCTGCATCGTGGTGCGCTTGTAGAGCTTGTTGAGCACCACCGTGGGGATCGCGTCCCGCTTCAGCTCGATCACGATCCGCGTGCCCGACTTGTCCGACTCGTCGCGCAGGTCGGAGATCTCCGGGATCCGCTTCTCCTGGACCGCCTCGGCGATCTTCTTGATAAGGCCCGTACCGTCGTTGCGCCCGTCACCCTTGGTGACCTGGTAGGGCATCTCGGTGACGATGATCGCCTCCTTGCCCTGGCGCAGCGGCTCGACGTGTGCCCGCCCGCGAACGATCACGCGGCCACGGCCGGTCTCGTAGGCGTCCTTGATCCCCTGCCGGCCGACGATTAGCCCGCCGGTCGGAAAGTCCGGGCCCTTGATGTGCTTCATCAGCCCCGCAACACCGATCGTGTCGTCGTCGATGTAGGCGACCACCGCGTCGATCGTCTCGCGCAGGTTGTGCGGCGGGATGTTCGTCGCCATACCGACCGCGATGCCGGTGGCGCCGTTGACGATGAGGTTGGGGAAGCGAGCCGGCAGGACCAGCGGCTCGAGCCGCCGCTCGGAGTAGTTCGGCGCCCAGTCGACCGTGTCGGCCTCGAGGTCGCGCAGCATCTCCGTCGCGATGCGCGCGAGGCGCGCCTCGGTGTAGCGCATGGCCGCGGCCGGGTCATTGTCGATCGAGCCGAAGTTGCCCTGGCCGTCGACCAGCGGGTAGCGCATGGCGAAGTCCTGCGCCAGCCGGACGAGGGTGTCGTAGATCGCGGAGTCGCCGTGCGGGTGGAAGTTCTTCATCACCTCGCCGACGACCGCCGCCGACTTGTCGTACGGCCGCGTCGGCTGCAGGCCGGTGTCGTACATCGCGTAGAGGACGCGCCTGTGCACCGGCTTGAGGCCGTCGCGCACGTCCGGCAGCGCGCGCCCGACGATCACGCTCATCGCGTAGTCGATGTAGGAGGAGCGCATCTCCTCCTCGAGGTAACGCGGCTCGACGCTCCCGCCGGAGAGTGTTTCCATTGACGACATCAGACGTCCAGGTTGGTGACCTCACGAGCGTGCCGCTCGATGAAGAGTCGTCGGGGTTCCACCTTCTCGCCCATGAGCATCGAGAAGATCTCGTTGGCGGCGGCCGCGTCCTCGATATGCACCTGCTGGAGCGTGCGCCTGCCCGGGTCCATCGTCGTGTCGAAGAGCTGGTCCGGGTTCATCTCGCCGAGCCCCTTGAAGCGCTGCATCTGAACGCCGTCCTTGGCGACGTCGAGCACAGCCTTGTGGAGCTCCTCGAACGAGAGGGCGGTCTCCTCCTTCTTGCCGAGGTGAACCGTGAAGGGCGGCATGCCGGCCAGTGACTTCAGCTCCCCGTGCACGCGGACAAGGCCCTTGTACTCGGGCGTCGCGAACAAGCTGCGCGAGAGTCGGGTGGTGGTGGCCGACCCGGTCTTGCGCTCGATCGCCTTCACGACGATCTGTCCCTCACCCTCGGAGACGAGCTCGATGTCGAACGGCTCGCCCTCTGGCGTGTCCCGCTTGAGCAGCGCCAGCAGCGCCTCGGGGCTGTCCACCTCGCCGTCCAGGACGTGGGTCTGCTGGAGGAAGGTGACGGCCTCGTGCCCGTACTCGGCCCGCAGCGAAGACGCCCAGCCCTCGTACTGCTTGACCAGCCGGAGGAGCTTCTGCCAGCGGGCGTGAGTGAGCTTGAACTCCTGCCCGCGGCCGTCGACGCCATCCATCTTCTCGAGCTTGTCGCGCAGGAGGAACTCCTCGAGCTCGGAGTCCTTCTCGATGTAGAGGTCACGACTGCCGATCTTCACCTTGTAGAGCGGTGCCTTGGCGAGGTAGACGAAGCCGGCTTCGATCAGCTCGGGCATCTCGCGGAAGATGAACGTGAGGATGAGAGTGCGAATGTGGGCGCCGTCCACATCGGCGTCGCACATGACGACGATCTTGTGGTAGCGCGCCCTCTCGATGTCGAACTCCTCGCGGATGCCGGTGCCGATCGCGGTGATGAGCGCCTGGATCTCCTGGTTCGACAGCACCTTGTCGATGCGGTTCTTCTCGACGTTGATGATCTTGCCGCGCAGCGGCAGGACAGCCTGCGTGTTGCGGTCGCGTCCCTGCTTGGCCGAGCCGCCGGCCGAGTCGCCCTCGACCACGAACAGCTCGGTGAGCGAGGCGTCGCGCACCGAGCAGTCTGCGAGCTTCCCCGGCAGCGTCGAGTTCTCGAGCGCGGACTTGCGGCGCGTGAGGTCGCGCGCCTTGCGAGCCGCCTCGCGCGCGCGAGAGGCCTGTACGGCCTTCGTGATGATGGCGCGCGCCTCCTTCGGGTTCTCCTCGAGGAATTCGGCGAGGCCCTTGTTCACCACCTGCTGCACGAAGCCCTCGACGGGCGGGTTGCCAAGCTTGGTCTTCGTCTGGCCCTCGAACTGCGGATCGGCGATCTTCACCGAGATGATCGCCGTGAGGCCCTCGCGCACGTCCTCGCCCGCGAGGTTCTCCTCCTTCTCCTTGAGCCAGCCGCTCGCGCGAGCGGTCGCGTTGAGCGTCCGCGTCAGGGCGGAGCGGAAGCCGGAGAGGTGGGTGCCGCCCTCGTGGGTGTTGATGTTGTTGGCGAACGAGAGCAGGTTCTCCTGGTAGGAGTTGTTCCACTGCATCGCGACTTCTACCTGGCCGACGTCGCTCTCCTCCGCGATGAAGACGACCTTGTTCTGGATCGGGTCGCGCGTGCCCTGCGCGTGCAGGTGCGCGACGAAGTCCACGATCCCGCCGTCGTACTTGAAGCTCGACTTGGCGCCCTCGCCACGCGCGTCCGTGAAGTCGATCTGGAGCCCGCGAGTGAGGAACGCCATCTCGCGGAAGCGCTGCTCGAGCGTGCTGAAGTCGTAGTCGATCGTCTCGAAGATCTCGAGATCCGGAAGGAACGTGATGCTCGTGCCGCGCTTGTCGGTCTTGTCGCCCTTCTTGAGGTCGCCCGTCGGCACGCCGCGCTCGTACGACTGGGTCCACTCGTGACCCTCGCGCCAGATCGTGAGGTGGAGCTCCTCGGAGAGCGCGTTTACGACAGAGACGCCGACGCCATGCAGGCCGCCGGAGACCTTGTAGCCGCCCCCATCGCCGAACTTGCCGCCGGCGTGCAGAACGGTGAGCACGACCTCAGCGGCCGGCCGCTTCTCCTTCTCCATGATGTCCACGGGGATGCCGCGACCGTTGTCGGTCACGGTGACGCTGTTGTCCGGGTGGATCTCGATCTCGATGTGGTCGGCCTCGCCGGCCAGGGCCTCGTCGACCGAGTTGTCCATCACCTCGTAGATCAGGTGGTGAAGACCGCGCGGACCGGTCGAGCCGATGTACATGCCCGGCCGCTTGCGGACCGCCTCGAGACCTTCCAGGACGGTGATGTCCTGAGCCCCGTAACTGCTCGATCCGTTCTTGTCAGCGTTCTTCGCCAAAATGTTTCCTCACGTAACTAGCCCCGACTCCGCGACCGTTCTCCGCGCGGGCCGGGGCAACTTGATCTGCCTCGTCAGAGGATAGCAAAGAGGGCGCCTGAAAAGCGCCGTTTCGGTAACGAAAATGCCCGCAAATCGCGCAAAAACACGCGTGTTTTCAGAGTCGGTTGTTTCCATTTGTTATCCAGGCCGCCCGGACCGTCTCACCACGAATCTGAGCGACGCCACCGCGGAGGTCCCGAGGGCCTCATTGAGGCCCTCCACGAGGCCCGGCGCAAGCAGCTCGAGCTCGTTCGCCCAGACCGCCGAGCGGCACGCCACCGTGACCACCCCGGAGCGCTCCGAGACCGGCTCGGCCTCGGCCGCGATCACGGGCCCCGCGACCGCCCGCCACTC
Source organism: Thermoleophilaceae bacterium (assembly GCA_036494715.1). Taxonomy (GTDB): domain Bacteria; phylum Actinomycetota; class Thermoleophilia; order Solirubrobacterales; family Thermoleophilaceae; genus JAICJR01. The sequence goes on along the minus strand of DASXNY010000192.1, from coordinate 42,711 downwards.
CCCCTGAAGGCGCGCGATCGTCGTGGCGGGCGCAGCCCTGGCGACCACGCGCTCGAGCGCTTCGGCCAGCCGGCGCGGCTCCTTGTAGCTCACAGCGTCGCCTCCACCGCCACGGCGCCCTCGTTCACGAACAACAGCTCGACGTCCGCCTCACGCGCCCCCGGCACGTGCTCCGGCTCCGTCGCCGCCACGACCGCCTGGCCGCCCGAGCGCACCAGCTCGACCAGGCGCTCGCGCCGCGACGCGTCGAGCTCGGACATCACGTCGTCGAGCAGCATCAGCGGGGCGCGGCCCGTGCTCGCCAGGACCTCTCGCTCGGCGAAGAGCAGGGCGAGCAGGCCGGCGCGCTGCTGCCCCTGCGAGCCGTATGAGCGGAGCGCACGCCCGTCGCGCACGAGGGCGAGGTCGTCGCGGTGCGGGCCGTGCCCCGTGAAGCCGCGTGCGAGGTCGTCGTCGCGGCGCTCGACCAGCTCGGCACGGAGGCCCTCTGCGTCTGCCGCCTTGGAGCGCGGCCGATACTCGAGCGCGCACTCGCCCGGCAGACCGAGCTCGGCCGCCAGGCGGGCGAAGGGTGCCTCGACCTCTGCGAGCGCCTCGCGCCGGGCCTCCATGACCGCGGTCCCGTGGCGCGCCAGCTCGCTGTCCCACGGGTCGAGGAGCTCGGGCCGAGCGGAGCCGGCGCGGATGCGCGCGACCAGCGCGTTGCGCTGTGCCAGCGCGCGGGAGTAGTCGGCGCGGGCGGTGGCGCGGGCCGGCCAGAGCGCGGCCACGACCTGGTCGATGTGCGCCCGGCGCAGCGCCGGCGCTCCCTTCACGAGGTCGAGCCGGTCGGGCATGAACACGGACACCAGTGGCCGCACCTCGGAGGACGCCGGCCGCTCGACCGCCGCATCGTCGACCCGGAAACGCTTCTGCTCGCCGGGCTCGAAGCCGACGTCGAGGCGGTGCGATCCGTCCTCCGCCTCCACCCCCACCGACACGCGCGTGACCTTCTGCCCAAAGCGCACCAACTCGCGCTCGTTGGCCGTACGGCAGGAGCGGCCGGTACAGCCGAAATAGATGGCCTCCAGCAGATTCGACTTCCCGGCGCCGTTCGGCCCGCAGATCACGGTCAGCCCAGGCGCCAGCGCCACCTCCGCCCGCTCGTAGTTGCGGAAGTCGCGAAGCTCGAGGCGCGTGACGCGCACCATGAGCCTCGACTACACGTTCAGCCTGATCGGCATGACCAGGTAGATGAAGCCGCCATCCTCGGCTCCGGACTCGATCAGGCCCGGACGCAGCGGGCTGATCAGCTTGAGGATCACCTCATCTGACTCCGCGCTCTCGAGCCCGTCGCGGAAGAACTCCGGGTTGAAGCCGATCTCGAGCGCCTCGCCGCTGAACGGCACGGGCATGCTCTCACTCGCCTCGCCGACGTCCGGGGTCTGCGCCGAGACCTCCACGGCTCCGTCGCTGAACGCCATCCGCAGCGGCGCGTTCTTCTGGGCCAGCAGGCTGATGCGGCGAACCACGTCGAGCAGCTCCGGCCCGTTGACGTTCAGCTCGTGCTCGTAGGACTCCGGCAGCAACTGGCGGTAGTTCGGGAAGCGCCCCTCGACGAGCCGCGACGAGATCACGACGTCGCCCAGGTTGAAGATCACCTGGTTCTCCAGCGCGGCGATCTCGATCTCCTCCGCCCCACCGGCAGAGGCCACACGCGAGAGCTCCTGCAAGGTTCGGGCCGGAACGTTCGCCTCGAGGGAGCCGTCAACCGGCTTGTCGAGCGTGGTCTCCTTGACGCTGAGCCGGTAGGAGTCGGTCGCGACCATCCGCAGCTCCTGGCCCGAGGCCGATACGAGCACACCCGTGAGGTGCGGCCTGGTCTCGTCGCGCGAGGCGGAGCGCGCCACGCGGCCGATGGTCTCCACGAACGCGTTGGCGGGGACGTGCATGACACTTGCGTCGCCCGCTTCCGGCAGCTTTGGGAAGTCGTCGAGGGGGAGCGTGCGCAGATGGAACTTCGAAGGACCCGAGACAACCTCGACGTCCTGCTCGGAGGTGCGCTGTTCGAGCGTCAGGTCGTCCTGCGGCAGCGAGCGCACGACGTCGAGCAGCAGACGGCCTGGCAGAACCACGGCTCCGTCCCGCTCGGGCGCTGCCTCCACCTTCACGCGGATGCCGAGCTCCATGTCGGTGGCCTGGAGCTCAACCGCCCCGGACTCCGCCCGGATGAGGACGCCGGCGAGCGTCTGGATGGCGCTGCGGGTGGAGACCCCGCGCACGGCGATGCCGAGCTGCGTCAAGAACTGGTCACGAGAAAGAGAGAACTTCATATGAAGAAGATGGTGGAGATAGGGGTTGTTGAGATGTTCATGGCGGGCGCGATGCCGCAGTAGGAGTGGAAGTTCGGGCCTGAAGCCATTGCGCGCAGGCTGTTGATTCTGTCAGTAGGGGCGGTCGTCATGACCCCGGGGTGTCGAGCCGGCGCTTGAGCGCGTCGACCCTGTGAACAACGTCCTGCTTGCGCTCGAGGTCGGCGGCGATCTTGCGGTGGGCGTGCAGGACGGTGGAATGGTTGCGACCACCGAAGCGGGCGCCGATGGCCGGGAGGCTCTCCTGTGTCAGCTCGCGCGCCAGATACATTGCGACCTGGCGGGCGAAGGCGACCAGGGGGCGGCGATCCTGGGCGAGCAGGGCCTCCTGGGTGATGCCGAACTCGTCGGCGGCCGCCTGCTGGATGGCCTCGAGGGAGTGGGGCGGGGCCGCGGTGAGCGGGTACAGCGAGGCGAGCACATGCCTGGCGAGCTCAGGCGTGGGTTCGTCGCCCTTGAGGGAGGCGTATGCCACGACGCGGATCAGCGCGCCCTCGAGGGAACGGACGCTGGCCGTGACGCGGCCGGCGATCTCGGCCAGGGTCTCCTCGCTGACGTCGAGCAGGGAGTCGAGGCGGGCGCGTTTGCGGAGGATCGCGAGCCGCACGTCGAGCTCGGGGGGCTGGAGGTCGGCCACAAGGCCGGCGGCGAAGCGCTCACGCAGGCGGTCCTCGAACGCATCGTGGTCGGCCGGGGCGCGGTCGCTCGAAAGGACGAGCTGACGGCCGGTCTCGTAGAGCGCGTTGAAGGTGTGGAAGAACTCCTCCTTCGTCTTCAGCTTGTCGGCGAGGAACTGGATGTCGTCGAGCAAGAGGACGTCGGCGCCGCGGAAGCGGTCGCGGAAGCCACCGGTGTCGCCGGCCCGCAGCGAGCGGACGAAGTCGCTCGTGAAGTCCTCGACCGTGGCGTACTGGACGCGCAGGCCGTTGCCGTAGAGGTGGACGTAGTTGCCGATCGCCTGGAGCAGGTGGGTCTTGCCGAGGCCAGGCGGGCCGTAGATGAAGAGCGGGTTGTAGGCGTGAGCGGGCATTTCAGCGACGGCGAGGGCGGCGGCGTGGGCCAGCCGGTTGCCGTCGCCGATGACGAACTGCCCGAACGTGTACTTGGGGTTGAGGGTCGGCGGCTCGGCTGGCGCGTTTGGGGCTTTGGAATGGGCTTCCGGCGGGCTCCAGGCGTCGTCGACCACCTGGACCGAGCCCGCCGGACCGAGGACGCTCTGGGCGGCGCGGAGGAGGTGGTCGCGGTGGCGCTCGCGGACCCAGGTGCGGATATGGCCGGGCGCGCGTACGAACAGCGTGTCGCCGGCCACGTGCGCGAGCTCGAGCGGCTCGAGCCAGATGTGGAACGTGAAGTCCGTGACGTCCTCGCGCAGCGCGCGGCGGAAGTCATCCCACAGGTTCTCGAGCTCTTCGGGCACGGGTCAGTGACAGCCCTCCTGGGCGTGTTCGTGGCGACTACATGTGGGCCCTGGGTTTTCGTTGCCTTCCCCAGCCGGTGGGAGCGGCTCCCAGGGACCTTGGCGAAGCGCGAGTGTATAGCTCGCCCGGTCGCGCGGAGTACCCTCGCCGAGGCCCCGAAACAGGCGTTGGCGCAAATCGCGGGAAAAGCCACGGGAGCCGTCCGTGGGTTGCCCTGAGGCGCCCTGCCTATACTTCGCCACTCCTTCGAGTCGAACCATGAAGCGCACCTACCAGCCCAAGAAACGCAAGCGCGCCCGCACTCACGGGTTCCGCGCCCGCATGCGCACACGCGCCGGGCGCGCCATGCTCAAGCGCCGGCGTGACAAGGGCCGCGCCCGTCTGACTCCGTAGCCATGGCGTCCCCCGGCGAGGGAGGCGGTACCCGCCGCGGGAAGCGCCGCCGCCTGTCGCGCAGCGCTGAGTTCGATCGTGTCTTTCGCGAGGGTCGCTCGCACGCGAGCCGGTACCTGGTGCTGCACGCCTTCCCACGCCCCGGCGCGGAGGAAGAGGAGCCGCGACTCGGGGTCTCGGTCGGCAGGAAGGTCGGCGGCGCCGTGGAGCGCAATCGCGTAAAGCGGCTGCTCCGAGAGGCTTTTTGGGCCTCGTCGGAAGAGCTGCCGAGTGGCCACGACTTCGTGCTTGTGGCGCGCCCGGACGCGGGGGAGCTCGCGCGCGAGCGCGGGGAGTCCGGCATCGAGGACGCGCTGCGGGAGCTGCTCGTGAAGGCCGGCATGCCGGGGGGCTCGCAGGCGTGACCGCGCTGCGGGCCATCGCCATCGCGCCGATCCGCGTGTACCAGCGGGCGATCTCGCCGGCGCTGCCGAAGCGCTGCAAGTACCACCCGAGCTGTTCGGAGTATGCGGTGCAGGCCGTGCGGTCCTACGGCATACTCAGGGGCCCGGTGCTCGCCGCCTGGCGGCTCCTGCGTTGCAATCCGTGGAGCCTGGGCGGCGTCGATCTCGTCGAAGACCAGAAGCTGTTCCGCGCCCGTCCGCGCCCGCACTGAGTCACCGCCATGTACTACGCCACCTTCCTACAGCCGCTCGTCGATCTGAACGACGCGATCCTGAAGTTCTGGCACAACACGGTGGGCCTGTCGTGGGGCGCGTCGATCATCGGCCTCACGTTCGTGATCCGCGCGGCGATCCTGCCGCTTACCTTCCGTCAGGTGCGCTCGATGCAGGCGCTGCAGCGGCTGGCGCCCGAGATGAAGCGCATCCAGGAGCGCTACAAGGAGGACAAGCAGCGCCAGCAGCAGGAGATGATGAAGTTCTACCAGGAGCATGGCGTCAATCCGCTCGGATCGTGCCTCCCGCTGGTGCTCCAGCTTCCGTTCTTCTTCTCGCTCTTCTACCTGCTCCGGAGCTCGACCTTCAAGGCGGACATCAAGGGCGAGGAGAGCTTCTTCTTCATCCCGAACCTGGCCAAGCCGCTGACCGGCCACCCGGCAGCCCTGGCGGTGATGATCGTCCTCTACGTCGGCACGCAGCTCGCGTCCAGCCTGCTGACCGCGATGAGCGCGGACCCCAACCAGCGGCGCCTGATGCTCGCCCTGCCGTTCGTGTTCGTGATCTTCGTATTCCGCTTTCAGGCGGGCCTGCTCGTGTACTGGGTGACGACGAACGTGTGGACGATCGGGCAGCAGCTGGTGATCAAGCGCTTCCTGCCGCCCCCGGAGCCGATAGCCGCGGGCGCCGTGGGCGCCGCGGGCGCAGCCGCGGCGGTCCCGAAGGGCGGGGGCGGCGGCAGCGGCAGCGGCAGCGGGGGCGGCAGCGGGGGCGGCAGCGGCGGCGACGGGGGGACGGTAGCCCGACGAGCGCCAAAGCCGAAGGCCAGCAGCGCTCCGGCTGCGGAGAACAGTGGAGGGAACGGCGCGGCGAAGGCGCCTCCGCCTTCGCCGCGCAAGAAGAAGAAGCGCTCCGGCCGTCGGCGCTGAGGAGCCGAGATGAACGATCACGAGGCCACCGATCTGACCGCCGAAGCCGAGGGGACAACGCTCGGCGAGGCGAAGTGGAACGCCGTCAAGCAGCTCGAACCGCGCTTCCCAGGCGTGACGGCGGACTGCGTCTCCTTCGAGGTGCTGGAGGAGGGCGACGAAGAGGCCGGCGTTGCCGCGCGCGTGCGCGCCGAGCTCGACGAGGAGGCTTTCGACCGGATCGCGCATGAGATCCCGGACGAGCCCGCCGAGCGAGTGCGGGCCATCGTGGCGCGCGTGGTGCACGCGCTGGGGCTGCGCGCGAGCGTCGACATCGAAGAAAGCGACGAGGAGATTCGGGCGACGGTCAACGGCGACGACCTGGGTCTGCTGATCGGGCGCCATGGCGCGACGATCGACGCGCTCCAGCACCTGGCGATGCGCGCGGCCTTCCATAGCTCGGCCGACCACAAGGCGGTCGTCGTCGACGCCGCCGGCTATCGGGAGCGGCGCGAGGCGGCGCTGCGGCGGGCGGCTGACCGGGCGGTTGAGGACGCGCTGTCCTTCGGGCGGGCGGTGGAGCTCGAGCCGATGGGTCCACAGGAGCGCCGCATCGTCCACATGTACCTGCGTGAGCGCTCGGATGTGCAGACGCACAGCGAGGGCGACGAGCCCGACCGGCGCCTGGTGGTCACGCCCGTCGGCGCCGGCGGCTAGGAAGCCGCTTCGCAGAGCCCTTCGTGTGGGGCGTAAACGTGAACGACGCCTCTCGGAGGGCATCACGCGAGACGCAGAGCGTAAAACGTGAAACGCATGGCTTCCGTCGGAGAGCGCCTGTCGACACTCGCCACCAGGTACGACCTTCCGGACGGAGCTCCGGACCAGCTCACGCGCCTGCTCGCTGCGCTCGCCGCCGAGCCGGACCCGCACACGACGGTCAGCGCTCCCGAAGGCGCGGTCGACCCGCACATCGCGGACAGCTTGAGCGGCCTCGAGGTCGAGGCCCTGCGTAGTGCCGCGGCCGTCGTGGACATCGGCTCTGGCGCGGGCTTTCCCGGCCTTCCGCTCGCGGTAGCGCTACCCACCGCACAAATCGACCTGTTGGAGTCCGCCCGCCGTAAGTGCGCCGTGATCGCGCGCCTTGCACGGGCAGCGGGGCTCGCCAACGCGCGCGCGCTGCCCGTCCGTGCGGAGGAGTGGGCCGCGGGCGAGGACGCGGCCGCCTATGACGTGGCCACCGCTCGTGCGGTGGCGCCGCTGGCGGTGCTCGTGGAATACGCGGCGCCGCTGCTCAGGGTCGGAGGAACCTTTGTCGGCTGGAAGGGGACGCGCGATCCGTCCGAGGAGGCGGCCGGGGCCGAGGCGGCAAAACTGGTCGGCCTCCGACCAGTCGAGGTGCTCAAAGTCACCCCATTTGCAGGGGCTCGTGACCTCAATCTGCACCTCTACTTGAAGGACAGGGAGAGCCCGAGCCGTTTCCCGCGGCGCTCCGGAGCCGCCGCCAAGCGCCCGCTCGCGTAAAGAAGGTTTGCCACGTTCGGTGCCGAACGTTTACAGGCGGGTGCTGTTTCTGACCGCCTGCGCCGCTACCTTCGCCATCAGATGGGCACCATCTACGCGATCGCCAACCAGAAGGGCGGGGTCGGCAAGACCACGACGGCCGTCAACACGGCCGCCTGCGTGGCCGAGGCCGGCTATCCGACGCTGCTCGTCGATCTCGACCCCCAGTGCAACGCGACGGTCGCGCTCGGCCTGGCGAAGGATTGCGAGCCGTCCGTCTATGACTGTCTGTCGAGCGAGCTCACACTGCCCGACGCCGCGCGTGCGACCGATGTGGACAACCTGTCGATAGTCCCTTCGACACCCGAGCTCGCCGGCGCCAACGTGGAGCTGCCACGGCTGCCGGGCTCCGAGACACGCCTGCGCGAGGCGCTCGGCGACATGCGCGAGCGCTTCCTGTTCACGTTGTTCGACTGCCCGCCCTCGCTCGGCCCGCTCACGGTCAACGCACTGGTGGCCGCCGACCGCGTGATCGTGCCGGTCCAGACCGAGTACTTCGCGCTCGAGGGCCTCGCCGGCCTGCTCGACACGCTCTCACTGATCCAGCGGGAGCTCAATCCGCGGCTGGCAGTTGCTGGAATGATTTTGACCATGCACGATGGCCGGACCAGACTGGGCCAGGATGTTGAGCGCGAGGTGAGGGAGCACTTCCCGGAGCTCGTCTTCGAGACGGTGATTCCGCGTAACGTCCGGGTCGGCGAAGCGCCGAGCTTCGGGCTGCCAGTCACGCGACACGACCCGAACTGCAGCGGTTCGCTGGCGTATCTCAGGTTGGCAAAGGAGGTGGCCGCACGTGGCTGAGGCGCATGGCAAGACGAGCCAGCGGGGCATGGGCCGCGGGCTGGCCGCGCTGCTTGCCAACGGTGGGAACGGGGCGGACGGCGCGCCGGCGTTGCGGGACCTCGCCATCGAGCTGATCCGGCCGAACCCCAAGCAGCCGCGCCACGACTTCGACGGCGAGAGCCTGCTGGCGTTGTCCGAGTCGATCAAGGCGCGCGGCATCTTGCAGCCACTCGTAGTGCGCCCGCTGCCCGGCGGCAGCTACGAACTGATCGCGGGTGAGCGGCGGCTGCGCGCCGCCAAGCTCGCCGGCCTCGAGCAGGTGGCGGCAATCGTGCGCGCCACCGAGGAAGGCGAGCGGCTCGAGCTCGCGCTGATCGAGAACATGGCGCGCGAAGACCTCAACCCGATCGACGAAGGACGCGCGTGCGCGACGCTTGTGGACGACCTCGGCGTGACCAAGGAGGAACTCGGCCGGCGCGTGGGCCGCAGCCGCGTCGCGATCTCGAACGCCGTCCGCCTGCTCGACCTGCCCGACGAGGTGCAGGCGATGATCCAGGCCGGCGAGCTGACGGCCGGCCACGGCCGCGCCCTGTTGCTCTGCAAGGACCACACGGAACGCCGCCGCCTCGCCCGCGAGGCACGCGACCGCGACTGGTCCGTGCGCGAGACCGAGCGCCACGCCAAGGAAACCCAGGGCAAGGCGAGCGAGCCACGCACGGGTCGCCAGGTCGTCATCCACCCCGACCTCGCCGACCTGCTCACCGCCGCCGAGGATGCCCTCAGCGCTGCGCTCGGCCGCGGGGTCAAGGTCAGCCCGAGGGGCAGTGGCTGCAAGGTCGAGTTCGAGCTCGCCGACGCCCGCGAGGCGGTGCAGTTGGCGTCACAGATCGGCGCCCGCAAGCAGAGTCGCGCGGCCTGAGCGGCACCCGGCTGCCCCGATCCCGGCCGCTACAATCGGGCGTCGCACGGGCGATTAGCTCAGTCGGTTAGAGCGCTTCTCTGATAAGGAAGAGGTCCCAGGTTCGAGTCCTGGATCGCCCACTCGAGCGGACGCTGTGCGCCCGTCGCAACCCAGCCGCTCCGCTTGTTCGGCCGCCCGGCGCGGCTATTTTTGTCCTGTTGCGCCTCGCGCCCCACCCGCGGGGAGTCCGTCGCTGGTAGCCGCCCCGGGGAGGGTGCGTAGGTGGAAGTAGGACGGCTCATGCTCATCGCGGGCGGTCTGCTCGCCCTTGGTCTGGCCGCCTCGCTGGCAGCCCCGCGGCTGCGCGTCCCGGGCCTCGTCCTGTTCCTGGGCATAGGCATGGCGATCGGTTCGGAAGGGCTCGGCTGGATCGACTTCGAGAACTACGACCTGGCGCGTTCGATCGGGATCGTGGCGCTCTCGCTCATCCTTTTCGAGGGCGGCCTGGCGTCTGGCTTCGACGAGATCCGGCCGGTGCTACGCAACTCGATCAGCCTCGCGGTGCTCGGCACGCTCATCACGGCGCTCGTTGGCGGCTTCCTGGCGGCCTGGCTGTTCAACTTCTCGACGCTCGACGGATTACTTGTTGGCTCGATCATCGCCTCGACGGACGGCGCCGCGATCTTCGCTGTGTTGCGCGGATCGACGCTGCGGCGCAAGCTAGCGCGCACGCTCGAAGGCGAGGCCGGCCTGAACGACCCGGTCGCCGTGCTGCTGGTCCTCGGCTTCATGGACTGGATCGAGAAGCCCGGTTACGGCGTCGCGGACATGCTGCTCTTGTTCGTGCGCGAGTTGGGAATCGGCCTCGTGGTCGGGCTGACGGTGGGCTGGGTGGCCGTCCGCGGACTCCAACGAACGCGGCTCGCATCGACGGGCCTCTACCCGGTGGCCTCGCTCGCCACGGCGGCGGTCGCGTACGGGCTGGCGGACATCGCGCACGGCTCCGGCTTCCTGGCCGTCTACCTCGCCGGCCTCTGGCTCGGCTCGACCCAGATCCCCGCCAAGCGTACGATCACGGCGTTCCACGACGGGCTCGCGTGGCTCGCCCAGCTCACGATGTTCCTCACACTCGGGTTGCTCATCTTCCCGTCGGAGCTCGGGGACGTGGCGGTGGAGGGGACGGTCCTGGCTGTCCTCACCGCCGTGCTCGCCCGTCCCCTCGGCACCTTCATCGCCACGGCGTTCGGCGGCTACTCGGTGCGCGAGCAGGTGGTGCTCGGCTGGGCGGGATTGCGCGGTGCGGTGCCGGTGGTTCTCGCCACCTTCCCGGTCATCGAGCACATCCCCGACAGCGTGAAGTTCTTCGACATCGTGTTCTTCGCGGTCGTGCTCTCGACCCTCCTTCAGGGCACCACGTTCGAGCCGCTCGCGCGCTTCCTGAAGGTGACCTCGGCGGTGGCGGCGCTGCCCCGCCCGCTGGCGGAGACCGGCACGATTCGGCGTCTTGGGGCCGAAGTTGCCGAGTACCCCGTTGGTCCGGCTGACGCCATCGTCGGCCTGCGTGTGCGCGAGCTGGGCATGCCGCGCGACGCGCTCCTGAACGTGATCGTCCGCGGCGACCAGGCGATCCCGCCCCGCGGCTCGACGCGCGTCGAGGCCGGCGACCGCCTCCACGTGCTCGTACGCCAGGAGGCCGCCATCGACTTCAACAAGCTGCTCGAGCGCTGGCGCACCGGACCGATCGGGAGGCCGCGGCGCAAGCCGCGGCCGATCACCGGGACGCAGCCGGTCTACACGACGCGGCCCTGGTCGGAGCGAGCCGATGGCGGCGAGCCGGGCCACCCGGCGCGCCTCGGCGGCGTGGACGTGCTCGACCAACTACGCACCCGCCGCGACGGCCCGGCGGGCGCGCTCGTGCTGCTCGAGGACGGTCGCTATGGAGTGAGCGGCGCGGCGGTGATCATCGGCGGGCCACGCGAGGTGCAGGATGCGGCGAAGCGCAAGATTCGTCACGCAAAGAGCGATGGCGAGCGGGCGTGGTGGCGCGAGGTTGTGGGCGCGCTCGCCGCACCGGAGGACTGACGCGGCCTAGAAGAGCTTGTAGTTGGTGCGGTTGAGCGTGAAGCCGTGGCCCGAGCGGCCCGAGCGGGCGCCGGCACGAGCACGGCGACGGATGCGAGCGCGAGAGGCAGTGCGAGGGCCAGCCGCATGATCGTATTCTGCACGCAACAGGCGAGTGCCGAAAGCCCCCGGTGATCGCGGGGGCTTTCGCGTTTCTGGGGTCCGGGCGCCTACTCGCCGACGCTCGTCCGCACCTTCTCGAGCGCCCGCCTGATCAGGCGCGACACGTGCATCTGCGACACGCCGATGCGCTCGGCTATTTCGGACTGCGTGAGATCTTCGACGAAGCGCAGGTGCAGCACGAGGCGATCGCGCTCGGGCAGCGCACGTAGTTCGGGGGCGATGGTGGCGGCGTACTCGGCCAGCTCGTAACCGGGGTCGCTGGCGCCGAAGCGATCGAGCAGGAACTCCTCGCCGTCGCCCTCCTCGCCGGAGCGCGGCGCCTCGAGCGAGACGCTGTCGTAGGCAGTCGCGGCCTCCATCGCCTCGAGCACCTCCTCGTGGGTGAGCCCCATCGCATCTGCCAGTTCGGCCGGCGTGGGGGAGCGGCCGAGTGCCCGCGACAGCTCGGTCAGGGCGCGATTGACCTCGAGCGCGCGCTCCTGCATTCCGCGCGGCACGTGAACCGCCCAGCCGACGTCGCGGAAGTAGCGCTTGAGCTCGCCGAGGATGGTCGGGACGGCAAAGCTCGAAAAGGCGGTGCCGCGCGCGGGGTCGAAGCGGTCGATCGCCTTGACGAGCCCCATGCTCGCCACCTGCAGCAGGTCGTCGAGCGGTTCGTCGGGGCGCTCGTAGCGGCGCGCGAGCTGGCGGGCGAGGGGAAGGAAGCGCTCGACGAGCTCGTCGCGGGCGGCCAGATCGCCGTCGTGGTGGTAGCGCTCGAGCAGGCGCAGGTCCTGTCGGATGCGATCCGCGTCACCACGGCGCGATCCCCCACTCGGACTACGATCCGTCATGGTCGACATCTCGACCTGTACCCCAAGCCCGACTCGGAGAGAAACATGTACGCCCCTATGGACACACGACACCTGGATAACGGCGGCGCCAGGTCTCTGGGGCGCGAGTCGGGAACGCGTGCTGCTGGGCGTTCCCTCGCCCGTGAACATAGCACTCGATGGCGAGCGAACCGTGAGTGATCAGAGTGGCGCCAAGTCCCTGAAGGTGCTCGTCGCGGACGAGGATCACGACGCCCTCGATACGGTCGCGAAACTGTTAGAGGGGCTCGGCCACGAGGTTGCGGCACGTGCCGTCGGCGTCGAAGAGGTGTCGCGCAAGATCGACGAGGACGAGCCCGACGTCGCGCTCGTAAAGCTCCACGATGACGACGACCACGCGCTCGAGCTGATCGACGAGATCGTCGACGAGGCCACCTGTCCGGTGATCGCGCTGATGGAGGTGCCCGAGCCCCAGTTCATCAGCGAGGCGGCCAAGCACGGCATCCACGCGTACGTTCAGCCGGTGACGGCAGAGACGGTGCAGGGCGCGCTCGAGGTCGCGCTCCGCCGCTTCGCGGAGCTCGAGCGGCTGAGCGGCGAGGTGACCGAGCTCGAGGGCGCGATCCAGCGGCGCGCCGTGATCGAGCGCGCCAAGGGCATCCTCATGGAGCGCCACTCGCTCGACGACCGCGAGGCGTTCGAGCTGCTGCGCACGCACGCGCGCTCGCACAACCGCAAGCTGGTAGACGTGTCGGAGGCGGTGGCCGAGGGCCATCTGCTGTTGCCGCGGGACTAGCGGAAGTACGGAGTGCCGATTGGGGAGTGCTAGCCCAGCGGCGTCTCGCCGAGGCGCTGCCGCAGCTCTTCCACTGACTCGAACACCGCGCAGGCGCCTGCTTCGCGCAGCTCCGCTTCGGCGAAGCCGCCGGTGACGACGGCGATCGTCTCTATGCCCGCCTTTGCCGCGGCCTTCACGTCCCAGGGCGTATCGCCCACCATCACGGCATCGCCGCCGCCGGCCTTCTCCCGCGCGGCCTCGACCAGGTCGGGCTCGGGCTTTGTTGCCTCGACGTCCGCGGACGTCGTCCACGCGTCCGCGAGCTCGCGCACGTCGAGCAGGTCGAGGTAGTGCTCCACCTCGTCCGCCTTCGCCGACGAGGCGAGTACCACGACATGGCCGCTGTCCTTGAGGTCGACGATCAACTGCCGCGCGCCCTCCATCGGCTCGACCTCCTCGATCAGCGAGAAGTAGAGCGCCTTCTCGGCGGCGCGGATGTCGTCGCCCCGCGACGCCTCGACCTCGTCTCCGGCCAGCGCCGCGACGAGCTGGTCGCCGCCCATCCCGATGTGCCGGTGTATGCGCCAGACCGGCAGGATCACGCCGTGCTGGCGGAAGGCGCGGTACCAGGCGATGGCGTGCTGGTAATTGGTGTCGACGAGCGTGCCGTCGATATCGAGGATCGCCGTCGGGGGCATCGGTTCAGGCCACCTTCTCGAGTGCCGGGGAGCTCACGTCCTTGGCGATGAGGTCGATCACCGCCTGCTCGACCTCGCCCTGGAGCGAGGCGTTGTCAGTCTCGACATCGTTCACGTACGAGGGCAACACGCCGCCGATCGTCAGGCCGCTCTGGAAGCGGTCGAACACGCGCGGGTCGATGTACGAGGCGCGGCACACCGCGGGCGTGTTGCCGAGATAGCGCGCTACCTCCTTCACCGCGCGCGCGGCGGCACGCTTGCGCCCAGTCTGCGTGAGCTTGGCCTGGCCGGACACGGCGAGGGCGACGGCCGCCAGCACGGTCGCGTTCCAGGTGCGGAAGTCCTTCGCCGAGAAGTCGCCGCCGCTGACCTGCTTCACGTACTCGTTGATGTCGGGTGACTTGACGTCCCGCCAGCGGCGGCCGTCCTGGTAGGCGAGCAGCTCGTCGCCACCGCCGCGCCGGCGCTTGAGGCACCGCACCACCTCGACCACCTCGGGGTCGAGCAGCGACTGCACCCGGCGCTGCCCGCTCTTCGCCGGGTAGTCGAAGGCGATCGCGCCCGACCGCGCGACGGTTACGTGCTGCTTGCGCATCGTCGCGAGTCCGTAGCTCTCGTTCTCGACCGCGTAGTCCTCGCCGCCGACGCGGAAGAAGCCGCGGTCGAGCAGCCGCACCGCGCAGGCGAGCACGCGCTCGCGGCCCATGTTTCGCTTGCGCAGGTCGCGGGCGATCTTGCGCCGCAGCTCCGGCAGCGCCTGGGCGAACTCGATCATCTCGTCGAACTTCTCCTGGTCGCGCCGCGTGCGCCACTGCTCGTGGTAGAGGTACTGCTTGCGGCCGGCGGCGTCGACGCCCGTGGCCTGCAGGTGGCCGAGCGGGTCCGCGCAGATCCAGACGTCCTCCCAGGCGGGCGGGATGCGCAGCTCGCCGATCCGCTCGACGTCCTCGGGCTCCATGATCTTCTCGCCCTCGTCGTCGAGGTACTCGAACCCCTTTCCGCGCCGGCGGCGTTGGATTCCGGGGCCGGAGCAGTCGCTTTTGCGGAGTCGGGGCACGGGACCCGAATAGTTCCCCCGCAACTGCCGGGAAAACCTGGTTTGAGGGGAAAGCAGGCGGCGTATCCTTGGCCGATGCCGAGCCCGCTCGACGGTTTAGCCGCTGCGCAGCGCGAGGCCGTCACTCACCCGGCGGGGCCGCTGCTCGTCCTCGGCGGGGCGGGCACGGGCAAGACGCGCGTCCTTACGCGCCGCTTCGCGTGGCTCGTGGAGGAGGGCACGCCGCCCGACGGGGTGCTGGCGCTGGTGTTCTCGCCCGCGGCCGCCGCCGACATGCGCGAGCACGTGGAGGACCTCACCGGCGCAGCGGGCGTCGACCTCTGGATCGAGACGTTCCACTCCCTCTCGACTCGGCTGCTGCAGGACGAGGCGCTCGAGGCCGGGCTCGACCCGTTCTTCTCGCCGGTCACACCGGCCGACCGGCTGGCGCTGATGCTCGACCGGATCGAGGACCTGACGCTGCGCCGCCACGAGATCCGTGGCAACCCGGCGCCACTGCTCGCGAGCTTCATCGCGCGGATCGACCGCCTGAAGGACGAGATGGTGAGCGCGACCGAGTACGGGGCGTGGGCGCGCCGGAAGGCCGAGCAATGCGCCGACGGCGACGACGCGGCGCGCGCCCACGCCGAGCGCGAGCTCGAGTTCGCGCAGGTCTACGCGGACCACGACCGCCTGCTCGCGGAGTCGGGCTCGCTCGACTTCGGCGATCTTGTGCTGCACGCGTTCCGGCTGCTGCACGAGAAGCCGCACGTGCGCACGCGGGTGGCCGAGCGCCTCCAGCACGTGCTCGTCGACGAGTACCAGGAGGTGAACTTCGCCCAGGGCGCGCTGCTGCGGATGCTCGCCCAGGAGCACCGCAACGTCGCGGTGGCCGGCGATGACGACCAGGCGATTCACCGCTACCGCGGCGCCTCGCGCAAGAACCTCGTCGACTTTGAGCGCGAGTACGAGGACTGCAAGTCCGTGCTGCTCGAGCAGAGCCACCGCTGCGGCAAGCCGATCCTCGAGGCGGCCGGCGCCGTGGTGGCCGGCGGTGGCGAGCGGATCGAGAAGCGGCTGCGCGGCGGGCGTGGGGGCAACGTCGGCTTCTGGCGCTGCCGCTCGGAGCGGGCGCAGGCCCAGGCGTTCGCGGCCGAGTGCGAGCGGCTCGTTAGCCAGGAGGGCGTGCCGCCGGAGGAGATCTGCGTGCTCGTGCGCTCGGTGCGCGACGAGGGGCAGACGATCGCCGCCGCCCTCGAGGAGCGTGCGGTGCCGTTCCGCCTCACGGGCGCCGCGGCCTACTTCCAGCGCACCGAGGTGCGCGACGTGCTCGCCTGGCTGCGCCTGCTCGCCGACCCGGCGGACTCGGGCGCGGTGGTGCGCGCGCTGTCGCGCCCGCCGATCGAGCTGCGCTCGGTGGACATCGCAAGGCTCACGCAGCACGCGCGCCGGCGGCGGCTCGACATGGTGGCCGGCGTGGTGGCGGCCTGCGACGGCCCACAGCTCTCGCCGGAGGGCCGCGATCGCGCGCAGGCGTTCCTGCGGCTCTACCGCGCGGCGTCGGCCGCGTTCGCGGAGATGCGCCCGGACATGTTCGTCCACCGCCTGATCGAGCGGATCGGCTTGCGCCGCCAGCAGGTGTTCGCGGCGCACGCCGATACCGTCGAGCGGCTCGTGAACATCGCCAAGCTCAGCGAGCTGGCCGGTGCCTATATGCGCCGCCAGCCGGACGCGACGCCGCGCGACTTCGTCCGCTACGTCGCAGCGATGGCGGAGGCGGGGCTGCGCGAGGAGGAGGCGGCGCCTGAGGATCTACCGCCCGCCGTCCAGGTGATGTCGATGCGCTCGGCCAAGGGCCGGGAGTTCGATCACGTGCTGGTCGGTGGCCTCAACGCCAACCGCCTGCCCGGCACGCGTCGCAGCTCGGGCGACGGCGTGCCGCCGGACTTGCTCAAGGAGGAGCTGCCGGCGGACGGCCGCGCGGCGCACGAGGACGAGCTGCGTCGGCTCGTGCACGTGGCAATGACGCGCGCCCGCAAGGGGCTTGTCCTCGCCTGGCCGGAGGGCGGCGACCGTTCGCGCCCGTCGCCCTTCTACGAGGAGGCGCGCGCGGCGCTGCGCGCGGGCGAGGAGCTGCAGGACGAGGAGCTGTTCGGCCCGGCCGAGGGACTGCACTCCACCTTCCGCATGCTGCGCGACGAGCTGCTCGACTCGGTGTCGAGCATGGGCGCGCGGCTCAGCGAGATGCGGCTCGACACCTACCTCGACGTGTCGCAGTCGGTGGTTCGCTATCTCGAGCTGCTCAAGGTGGCCGCCCTGATCGAGCGCGAGCGCGACGGGCAGTCGCTTGCGCAGGCGCTGCCCGAGGTCAACGAGCTGCTCTTGCAGGAGGTCACGCGCGACCAGCGCGAGCTGTTCATGACCTCGGCCCTCGACGACTACCTGGCCGACACCGAGCGCGACGAGCGCCGCCGCGCCGAGGCGATCTCGGGCGGGGGAGACCAGTCGCTCGAGACGTTCATCCCGCGCCGCGGCGATGGCCTGATGCTGTCCGCCTCCGACATCGAGACGTACCGCCTGTGTCCGCTCAAGTACAAGTTCGCGCGCGTCTTTCGCATCCCCCAGGAGCCGACGATCAACCAGCGCTTCGGCATCGTCGTACACCAGGTGCTCGAGCGCTTCCACCAGGCCGGCGGCGGCTCGCTCGAGGACCTCATGCACCTGTTCGAGGCGAGCTGGCGACGCAGCGGCTTCGGCGACTCCAACGACGAGCTGCAGTTCCGCGAGAAGGCGGTCGACGCGCTCAAGCGCTACTGGGAGCTCGACCTCTCGCGCGACTCGCAGCCGGTGTGGTTCGAGCGCAGCTTCGCCTTCAAGCTCGGTCCGCACCTTCTGCGCGGGCGGGTGGATCGCGTGGACCGTCACCCCGACGGCCGCTACGAGCTGATCGACTACAAGACCGGCAAGCCGAAGAGCGCGGAGGACCTCAGCGAGGACATTCAGCTCTCGCTCTACCAGATGGGCGCGCGCGAGTCGTGGGACCTGCTCACCGCGGCCCAGAGCTACTACTACGTGCTGGACAACGAGAAGGTGCCGGTCGAGCACTCTGAGGAGGAGCTCGAGCGCGTGCGCGGCACTGTGGGCACGATCGCCGACGGCATCCTCGGGCAGGACTTCGAGCCGACGCCGTCGCCGGAGATTTGCTCGTTCTGCGACTACCGAATCATCTGCCCGGCGGCCGAGAAGTAGGCGCGGGCTAGCTCAGCCAGTCCGGCGGCGGGCTGCCGCCGCTCGGCGGCTCGTCGCTGCCGTCCTCGCGGGCGAAGCGGCTGGGCGCGTCGCGGCGCAGCTCGTCGTCGGCGGGCTCGTCCCCGGCGGGCGGCGCACCGGGCGGGGCCTGCTGCGCACGCACCGCGTCGTCCAGCACTGGCTGCTCGAGCGTGGCCGCCAGCTCCTTGGCGCCGCGAGCGAACTCCTCGGACCAGCGCTTGGCGGTGGCGTAGGCGTCGAGCAGCGCCGCGTTCTGTGCACGCAGCGCGTCCACGCGCTTCTGCATCGCGGCCTGCGCCTCGCGCGCCGCCTCGTGCTGCTCGGTCTCGGAGGCGAGCCTGGCGCGCAGGTCGCGCTCGGTCACCGCGTGCTGCTCGCGCTCGAGCTCGAAGTCGTTGCGCATCTTCTCGAGCGTGCTGTGCGCCTCCTGGACGCGGGCCTCGGCCTCGTCCAGCTCGTCGAGCCGGCTCAGTGCCTCGGCGGCGCGGGCCACCTCGACGCGGGCGGCCTCCAGCTCGGTCCGCTGCTGGTCGAGCGTGGCGCGGGTCTGCGCCAGCTCGCCGCGGCTCTGCTCGGTCTCGCCGCGGGCGCGCTCGAGGTCGCCGCGCGCGCTGTCGAGCTCCGCGCGGTTCTGCTCGAGCTCTGAGCGCACCTGGTCGAGCTCGCCGCTCTTGCTCGCAAGGTCGGTGCGAGCGCGCTCGAGATCGCCGGACTTGTGACCCAGCTCGGAGCGCGCGTGGTCGAGCTCGCCGCTCTTCTGGCTCAGCTCGGAGCGCGCGCTGTCGAGCTCGCTGCTCTTCTGTCCCAGCTCGCCGCGCACCTGGTCGAGCTCGCCGCCCTTCTGCGACAGGTCCGCCCGCGCACGCTCGAGCTCCTCGTTCTTGCGCTCGAGCTCCTTGAGGGCGCGATCGGCATCGCTGGTCGCCTTGCTGAGCTCCGAGCGCATGCTGTCGGCCTCCGACCGTGCCTCCTCGAAGCGCGCTCGTGATTGCTGAGCCTCCTCGCTGGCTCGCCCGAGCTCGCCACGCACGCGCTCCAGGTCCGACTGCGCCTGGTCCGCCTTCGTGCGGGTGTCGGCAGCGTCGCCGGTGAGGCGCTCCACCTCGGCCCGCCCCTGTTCGAGCTCGTTGCGAGCCTGTTCCGCCTCGCCGGTGAGGCGCTCCAGCTCCGACCGCGAGCGATCGAGCTCGGCCTGGGCGTTGGCGAAGTTGGCACGGCCCTCGGCAGCCTCGCCGCTCGTGTGCTCCAGGTCGGTACGCACGGTTGCGAGCTCCGCCCGGAGCTCTTCGAGCTGCTGTCGAGCATGGTCGGCCTGGCCGCTCGCCTCGCCGTGCCCGGAACGCGAACGCTCGAGCTCGGCCTTCGCCCCATCGAGTGCCTCGCTCTTCGCGGCCAGGTCGTTGCGCGCCTGCTCGAGGTCTTCCTTCTTCTGGCTGAGCTTGCCGCGCACGCGCTCGATCTCGGCGCGCGCCTGCTCGAGCTCTTCGTTGTCGGTCGCGGGGACCTCGGAGCGCGCCTGCTCCGCCTCCTCGCGCTGCTTGCGCTCGCCGGCCACCTCGGCGCGCAGCTCGGCGACGGCGGCGGCGTGCTTGGAGCGCTCCTCGTCGAGCGCCGCGTTGGTCGATTCGACTTCCGCTCGCAGCGCGGCGAGCTCGCGCTCGTCCACGGCGGGCGCCGGAGTGACGACGGGCGGAGCGGTGGGCGCCTGCTCGAACGCCGATGGCACGGAGTCCGGAAAGGGCGACGGCGTCGGGGCCGGTGGTGGCGCCACCGGCGCGGCCGGCGCCGGGGTGGGGAAGCCGGAGCTACGGTTCTCGCTCGGCGGGAGCGGCAGGCGCTTGACGAGGCCGGCTATCAGATCCTCGGCCGCGACGGCGGCGTGGACCTCGAGCTTGGTCATGAAGGCGATGTCGTTGAGGGCGAGCGAGTCGGACGGGTCGGCCATCGCGACGAGCAGGCTGCCGTCGACCTCGAACTCCACGGGCACCGCGCGGTAGCGCTTGGCGGCGGCGGGCGGCAGCAGGTTGGCGGCAGCCGCGTCCACGTCGAACTCGGCAAGGTCGATGTGGTTGAGCCCGTAGCGGGCGGCAAGCGCCCGGGCGAGGTCGTCCTCGGTAAGCCGGCCCTCGCGGATCAGGATGCGGCCCACGGTCTCGCCCGAGGAGCGCGCGGTCTCGACGGCGGCCTCGACGTGCTCCTTCTCGGCGAGGCCGAGCTCCATGATCATGTCGCTCAGGAAGACGGGAGGACCCTCGCGGAGCTGGTAGGGAGTGACGCCGCGGCGAGGCTCCACCGTCATCATCCGGCCGCCCCCACAGGCTCCGCGCCGAGCGCTTCCTCGGCGCGCTGGAGCGCTTCTGCGGGCGACTCGGCCTCGCCGAGCTTCTCGATGCCGGTGATGAGCTGCACCTGCTCGGGCCGCTGGCTCATCACGCGCCCGAACGAGGACTCGAGCCGCGAGCGGAACGCCTCCGCGCCTTCGATGCCCTTGCAGCCCACGAGGATCACGCCGAACACGTCGCTGGCGACGCGCGCCGCGATGTCGCTGCGGCGCACGGCGGCGGAGATCACCTCGGCGCAGTGCTTGAGCAATAGATCGGCCACCGGGTCACCGCTCGTCACGCGCGCGGCCTCGACGCCGAGCGGCTGCAGCGCGAGCAGGTACGACTCGGTGATGCCGCGCTCGGTGAGGTGCCACTCGCGGTCGAGCTGCTCGAGGAAGGGGTCGCGCAGCAGCAGGCCGGTGAGCGGGTCGCTCGTGGCGTCGCGTTGGAACTGGGCAAGGCGGCGCAGCTCGCCCTCGCGGGTGACGTGCTCCCACTCGTACGCGAGCAGGCGCGCGGCGACCGTCAGCAGGTCGATGTCGTTGTCGCCGTAGAGGTCGCGCTTGGGGCTCATCGCGGACACGCTGGCCACGCGCGTGCCGTCGGCGAGCTCGACCGGCGCCGCGACGTAGCTCTCGATCCCGGCGGACTGGCGCAACTCGAGGTCGCTGTAGACGGGGTCCTTCGAGGCTTTGCCGGTGAGCGCGGGGGCGTTGCCGCTGGCCATGTGGATGCAGAACGACTCGCGCAGCGGCAGCCGCACCCCGGAGGAGAGCGCGTCCACGCCGGCGCCGAGCGCGTCGAGCACCCGATACTCGTCGGTGTTGTAGTTGAGCTCCCCGAAGACCACGCGTCCGCCCGGCAGTTCCTGCTCGAGCAGGGTCAGCAGCGAGCGCACGGCATCGCCAAGGCTCACGAAGCGATTCGCGCAGAGTGGGGCAAGCTCCGACACAAGGCGGTCGGCCATACCCTCTTTGTCGGTTTTTAGTGCCCCCGACTTAAGGGGTTGGACTAGGAATCTTCGGGTCGCTGTTGGCGCAGGAAGCGCTGAAAATCCCGTGCGATCGAGTCGGCGGACGGGATGTTCTCCCCGAAGGGGGGCGGCTCGTCGGCCTCGTCCATCGTCTCCTCGAGCTTCTCGACGAACGCCTTCACGTCCGGGTCGCTCGCGACGGCGGCGTCGACCTGGCGCTGGTAGTCCTCGCTGGCCTCCTCGAGCGCGCTCCCATCGACCGCCACGCCGGCGATTCCCTCGAAGCGGCGGACGAGTGCCAGCGCGGCCTTGGGGTTGGGCGCGGCGGCCACGTAGTGGGGCACGGCGGCCCAGAGGCTGGCCGACGGCAGGCTGGCGCGCTCGCAGGCGTCGTGGAGGACGCCGACTATGCCGGTCGGGCCCTCGTAGGTGGTGCGCTCGAGGCCCAGGCGATCGATCAGGGCCTGGTCCGAGGCGAGGCCGGACACGTTCACCGGGCGGGAGTGCGGCACGTCCGCGAGCAGTGCGCCGAGCGTGAGCACGAGCTTCACGTCCAGCTCGGCCGCGGCCTGGGAGATCGCGCCGGTGAAGGTCCTCCAGCGCAGGGACGGCTCGACGCCCTGCAGGAACACGAGGTCGCGCTCGGCCGCCGGAATGCGGGCGGCCGTGATCACGGTGTCCGGCCAGTCGATGGCGCGGCTGCGGCCCTCGGTGAGCCGCACGGTGGGGCGCACGGCGGTGAAGTCGAAGAACTCCTCGGGGTCCACGCGCGCCACCTCGACGCCGTCGAAGCTCTCCACGAGGAAGCCGACGGCCGCGGTCGCGGACTCGCCCGCGTCGTTCCAGCCCTTGAACGCGGCGACCAGCACCGGGTCGCGCAGCACCGGCTTGTCGGTCCAGATCAGCGGCTCCATCCCACATCCACCGTAGCGGAGCGCGGTGAGAGCGCGCCAGCGTCCGACCCCCGGCGCAGTATTGGTGCCGTGGAAGCGAGCGTTCGCACGTCCATCGCCGAGCTGCGTGCCGGTACTGAGGTCGAGGGCGTGTTCGCCTGCACGCGCAAGGACCGGCTGACCGCTCGCAACGGCAGCGGCTACCTCTCGCTCGAGCTGCGCGACCGTACCGGGACGATCCCCGCGCGCGCGTTTCGCGAGGCCGATTTCCTCGCCGGGCAGTTCGAGCGCGGGGAGCTCGTGTGGGTGAGTGGCCGCGTCGAGCGCTTCCGCGGCGAGCTCCAGCTCGAGCTGCGCGAGATCCGCCGCGCGGACGCCTCGGGACTCGACCCCGCGGACTTCCTGCCGAGCGCCTACCGCGACCTCACCGAGCTCGACGGCTTCCTCGAGCACCTTGCGCGCGAGGTCTACGACGCGGACTACCGTCGGCTCGTCGCCGCCTTCCTCGACGACTCCGTCTTTCGCGACGAGCTGCGCACGGCGCCGTGCACGCGGGGCGGCCACCACGCCTACCTTGGCGGGCTGCTCGAGCACACGGTGGCCGTGGCCACCCTCGCACAGGAGACCTGCGTGCTGCATCCGCGCCTCAACTCCGACCTGCTGATTGCCGCCGCGCTCCTGCACGACATCGGCAAGACGCGGGAGTTCGAGCTCGGGGCGGAGATCGCGCTCAGCGAGGAGGGGCGGCTCATGGGGCACGTGCTGATCGGCCAGCAGCTCGTGGCGGAGCGGGCCGCGGCGCTCGGCGCCTGCCCGCACGACAAGCTGCTGGCGCTCTCGCACTGCGTCCTCACGCACCACGGCGCCGACGCCGTGCCGGCGCGGCGCTTCGGTTCGCCGGAGGCGCTCGCCCTCTACAGGCTCAACGCGCTCGATGCGGGCGTGAAGGGCGCACTCGAGCACGGCCTGGCGCCATGAAGATCCGCAGCGCGGAGCCGCACGACTTCGAGGCGGTCACGCTGCTGCTCGAGGAGCTGGGCCGCGCGACCGTCACCGACGAGACGCGCGACCGCTGCCGCGAGATCTACGCGGCCCAGGTGTCCGAGCCGGGCAGTGACCACCTCGTGGCCGAGGACGACGACGGCGGGATCGTCGGCTTCTGCTCGCTCCACTTCCGCAACCGGCTCAACCACCCGACGCCGCAGGCCTGGGTGCCCGACCTGGTCGTGGTCGAGCGCCTGCGCGGCACGGGCATCGGCAACGAGCTGCTCGCGCACGCCGAGCGGCGCGCGATCGAGCGCGGCTGCTGGGAGATCACGCTCGAGTCGGCCCACCACCGACGCGAGGCGCACAAGTTCTACGCGGCCTTCGGGATGCGCGACGCGGGGCTCTTCTTCCGCAAGCTCCTGGGCTGACCGGGGCGTATGTAAAAGGTTGCTTAAGCCTTTTTGCGGCTGTAGGTTCGGGCCACTGGTCCACCATCGAAAGGAGCTGTGCCGTGACTACCCACGGAACAGTCTTTATCCGCGCGGCGATCTTCGCCGCCGGCGCTTTCGCCGCTCTGGCGCTGTTTGCAGCCCCCGCAGGGGCGGCGACGACCTACCGCTTCTTCTCGAAGCAGACGTCGCAGCAGTTCCTCGACCCCTCCGGCAAGCCCATAACCGATCCCAACGCCCAGCCGGTCGCAGGTGATCAGTTCATCTCAACTGATCTCGACTACGTGGGCAACCACAAGCACCATGCCAAGCACTGGACCGTGACCGATCACCTGGCCTGCACGATCACCAGCACGACTCCGACCGGAGCTCTGGCGCTCTGCAACGGGCAGTTCGCGATCGGCGGCTCGCTGCTGATCGCCGAGAACGAGAACGTCACCTTCAACTTCGCGAGTGCGAGCACGACGGTGGTCCCGGTCAACGCCGGCACCGGCAAGTTCAGACATGCCAAGGGCACAGTCAGGTCCACCGACATCGGCAACAGCAACAACTCGGACGTGGTGATCAAGCTCCACTGAGGACCGCGCCGGACATACAGTGACTGCTGGAGTGGCATGGGCCTGGTGGCCCATCCGGTCTTCAAAACCGGCAGGGCGGAGCAGCCCTCCGCTTGGAAGGTTCGATTCCTTCGCCGCTCCGTCTATGCCTCGGCGGCCACCGGGGGCGCGTCCGCGGGCGACGCCCCCGCGCGCCGCTCGATCAGCCGCACGCGCGTGCCGGTCTTTGGCACGGTGGTGACGCCGCGGCGCTCGGGGCGCTCCGGCTTCGGGCCGGCTGCCGCGAGTGTGGTGCGCTCGATCATGCGGCGGATGGCCACGCGCATCTCGAACAGCGCGAACGAGGCGCCGAGGCAGCGGCGCGTGCCGCCGCCGAACGGGATCCAGGTGTAGGTATCGGGCGGGTCGTCCCCGAGGAAGCGCTCGGGCCGGAAGTCGCGCGGGCCCACGAAGCTGTCGGGCCGCGCGTGGATCGTGGTGATCGACGGGTTGATCTCGGTGCCCTCCTCGAGCGTGTAGCCACCGAGCTCGAAGCTGCCCCCGCGCACGACGCGCCCGATGGCGGGCACGACGGGGCGAATGCGCAGCGACTCCTTGGCCACCGCGTCCACGTAGGTGTCGTCGCCGTCCGCCACGGCGCGCTTCACCGTGGCGAGGACGTGCGGGTTGTGGAGCAGCAGATCGAAGGTCCACGCGAGCCCGGTGGCGGTGGTCTCGTGCCCGGCCACGAGCAGCGTGACGAGCTGGTCGCGCAGCTCCTCGTCCGTCATCGGACGGCCGTCCTCGTCGCGGGCGAGCAGCAGCAGCGAGAGCACGTCCTCGCGCTCCTCGAGGTCCGGCTGGTCGCGCCGCTGGGAGATCTCGTCGTAGATCAGTTCGTCCACGAGCCGCCGCCTGGCCATGAACTCCCTCACGGCGCGCTTGCTGCCGAGGCGCATCGCGATCATCATCAGCAGCCCGAAGCGGCTGCCCACCGGCTCGACGAGCGCGCGCAGAGCGCGTTTCAGGTCGTCCTGCCGCTGCCCCGCCTCGACCCCGAAGACGGCGCGCAGGATCACGTCGAGCGTGAGCTGCTGCATCGAGGGCAGCAGCGCGAAGGTGCGGTCGAGCGGCCACGAGTCGATCGCGCGGTCGGTCGACTCGCGCATCGCCTCCTCGTAGGCGCGCATGCGCTGCCCGTGAAACGGCGGCAGCATCAGCCGCCGCTGGCGCAGGTGCTCCTCGCCGTCGAGCAGTAGCACTGAGCGGCTGCCGAGCGCGGAGCCGAGCGGCGCGTTGGCCTCGCCCGCGCGCAGCCGCTCCGGCGACCCGCGGAAGACCTCCTTCACGAGCGCCGGATCGAACACCATCACGAAGTTCGAGTCGAAGGCCGTGCCGAGCTTGACCATCGGCCCGTAGCGGCGGTGCATGCGCGAGAGGAAGCGGCGCGGGACGAAGATGAAGCACGCGGTCTGCACCCAGAGCGGAAGCTTCGGGCCGGGTGGCGGCCCGCCGTGCGCTGCGCTGGCCATTGATTGATTCTCGCAGGCAGCGCGCGTCAGGCGGGCGCGTCGGCGGGCCAGTCCGCCACGCGCGCCACCATGCCATCCGGCCCGACGAGCCGGGCGGGCAGCCGCAGCGAGTCGAGCCAGGCCAGCGCAGCAGCGCCGCGGGCGATTGAGGCGCTGCTCGCGATGCTCGCGGCGACACAGCTCGCGGCGGCCACGCTCGCGGTGCGCCAGAACTCGCCGGCGGAGGGGCCGTTGCCGCGCGCGTTCTCCGCGCCATCGGTAGCCGCGCCGGCAGCGAACCCGGGCGCCCCGGCGCTCGAGGTGGCCAGACCGCCGCTTGCGATCGACACCGTCTGGCCGGGAGCGTCGAAGCTCGCCTGGTGACTGGCGGTCACGTGCACCGGCCAGCCGCCGGACGGTGCCGGGCCGCCGACCGCGAGGTCGCCGCCAACGTTGACGAGCGCTCCGCCGCGCAGCGCGAGCGCGCAGGCGCGGGCAGCCCGGTCGGCCGCGAGCGCCCTGGCCGTGGCGCCGAGCTCGAGCTCGACTCCGCGCGGCACGCGCACGGCGGGCCGACCGCTGTCCACCTGCACGAGCCGCCAGCCGGGCGCCGGCACGAACCGCACGCGCCCAGTGCGCAGCGCCGGCAGCTCGGCCAGGTCCCGGTCATAGCCGGCCACGCGCAGCGCGCGGCCGAGCGTGGGGTTCACGTCGCCCTCGGTGGTCTGGGCGGCGGCGAGGGCCGTGTTCACCGTCTCGAGGAACACGCGGCTGACGTCGACCCAGCGTCCCGGCGCGGCGTTCACGCGCGCCAGGTCCGAGTCGGGCCGCAAGCGGCTGCAGGACACCTCGATCGCCCGCAGCTCCCGCTCGACGAGCTCGCGCGCCGTGGCCAGTTCCGACTCGTCGGTGACGAACACCTCGGCGCTGGTGCCGAGCGCCTGCCAGCGTGACGACGCGGTCATCTCAGCCACCCGACACCGCGCCGCTGGTCGCAGTCGATGCCCGCGGCGGCTCCGTGGGCGGCGCCAGCAGCGCCACACGCTGGTCGCCGGCGTGGCTGGAGCTCCCGGCGATCGGCGCGGCGGGCGCGGGATCGGTGTCGCTCGACTGAGTCGTCGGCGCCGCGTTCGACACCGCGGCGGAGAAGAAGCCGGCCACCGCCACCGCTCCACCGACCACCCAGCGCTTCACCCGTGCGGCGCGCACCAGTGTGCGCCGTCGCACTGCGGGATGCCGATCCATGCCCCAGAGTCTCCGGACCCGGCTGTAAGCGGCCCTAAACCGGCGGTAAGACTTCTCTCAGCCGAGCCACACGGCGGCGGCTAGAACTGCGCCTCCTCGGTCGACCCGCTCAGCGCGGCCGTCGCCACCTTCTCGCCGCCGGCGATCACCTGAGCCACTTGGTCGAAGTAGCCGGCGCCGACCTCACGCTGGTGCTTGGTCGCGGTGTAGCCGGCTTCCTCCGCGGCGAACTCCTGCTGCTGCAGCTCCGAGTAGGCCGCCATGCCGCGCTCCCGGTAGCCGCGCGCCAGGTCGAACATCCCGAAGTTGAGCGTGTGGAAGCCGGCCAGCGTGATGAACTGGAAGCGGTATCCGAGCTCGCCGAGCTCCTGGTGGAACGAGAGCAGCTCCTCCTCGGAGAGGTGGCTTTCCCAGTTGAACGACGGCGAGCAGTTGTAGGCGAGCAGCTTGCCCGGCCGCTCCGAGTGGATCGCGCTGGCGAAGCGGCGGGCCTGCTCGAGGTCCGGCTCCTTGGTCTCGCACCAGATCAGGTCCGCGTAGGGCGCGTAGGCCACGCCGCGCGCGATCGCCTGCTCAATGCCGGGGTTCACCCGGTGGAAGCCGTCGCTCGTGCGCTCGCCTGTCGTGAACTCGCGGTCGGCCTCGTCGACGTCACTGAGGAGCAGATCGGCGTCCTGCGCATCGGTGCGCGCGACGACCACCGTCGGCACCTCGAGTACGTCGGCCGCCAGGCGCGCGGCGATCAGGTTGCGGATCGCCCACGAGGTCGGCAGCAGGACCTTGCCGCCCATGTGGCCGCACTTCTTCTCCGACGCCACCTGGTCCTCGAAGTGCACGCCCGCGGCGCCCGCCTCGATCATCGACTTCGTCAGCTCGAAGACGTTCAGCGCGCCGCCGAAGCCGGCCTCGCCGTCGGCCACGATCGGGGCGAACCAGTGCGTCGAGTCGTCGCCCTCCGCGTGCGAGATCTCGTCCGCGCGACGCAGCGCCTGGTTGATCCGGCGCACGACGTCGGGACCGCTGCTCGCGGGATAGAGACTCTGGTCCGGATACATCTGGCCCGCGTTGTTGGCGTCCGCGGCGATCTGCCAGCCGCTCACGTAGATGGCATCGAGCCCGGCCTTCACCTGCTGCACCGCCTGGTTGCCGGTGGACGCACCCAGCGCGCGCACGGGCTCGTCGTCCTGCAGCAGCTCCCATAGCCGCTCGGCGCCGAGCGCGGCGATCGTGTTCTCGATGTGCACCGAGCCACGCAGCTGCCCGACGTCCTCCTCTGAATAGGGACGCTCGACACCCTGCCAGCGGTCCCCCTTGAACCGTCCTGAAGCCACCTTGCCTGCCTCCTATCCGCTTTGCCCGGCCTTTCAGTGCTTCCCGCAAATCCGCTGGATCAACCACTAATCCCTATGCTCGCGCGGCATGCAGGCCCTCACGCGCGGCGAGCGGATCCTGCTCGCTGCGGCCGTGGTGCTCACGGCGCTCGCGGGCGTCACGCGCTATGCGAACGTCTCACCGGTGCTCGCGTTCGCCGTCTCGGGGCTCGCGCTCGCGGGCCTCGCCTGGATCGTCTCGTTGGGCACCGAGCAGGTGGGCGGCCGCCTGGGACCGGCGGCCACAGGGATGCTGCAATCGACGCTCGGCAACCTGCCCGAGTTCTTCGTCGTCGTGTTCGCGCTCTCGAAGGGCGAGGCGGTGGTTGCGCAGACGTCGCTGATCGGCTCGATCCTCGCCAACGCGCTGCTGGTGCTCGGCCTCGTGCTCGTGGTCGGGGCGAGGCGCGCGCCCGACGGCGTGATGCGCTTCCACACGGGGCTGCCGCGCGACGCCGCCACGCTGCTCCTGCTCGCCTCGTCGATCATCGTGATCCTCGGGCTCTCGCTCGCCTCGGGCGACAAGGCGAGCCACCACGTCAAGGCGATCTCGAGCATCGGCGCCGGCTGCATCCTCGCGGTGTACGTCGCGTGGGCGATCCCGTACGTGCGCTCGGGTGGCGGCAACGCCGAGGTCGAGACACGCGTGCCGCTCCCGGTCGCGGCCACGCTGCTCGCGCTGGGCGGCGTCGGCGCGGCCTTCGTCTCCGACTGGTTCATCACGGCGCTCGACCCGGCCGTGAAGTCACTCGGGATATCGAAGGCGTTCGCGGGCCTCGTGATCGTGGCGATCGCGGGCAATGCGGTCGAGAACGCGGCAGGGCTCGTGCTCGCGAACAAGGGCGAGTACGACCTCGCGATCAGCGTCGTCAAGAACTCGGTCGCTCAGGTGGCGGCGTTCCTGTTCCCGGCGCTCGTGCTCGTGTCGCTCGCGTTCGCCACGCCGCTCACGTTCGTGCTGGCGCCCGTCTACATCGGCGCGATCATCCTCACCGCAATCGTGGTCGCGCAGGTGACGGGCGACGGCGAGGCGACTGCATTCGAGGGCTGGGCACTCGTGGCGATCTACGCGATCATCGCCGTCGTCACGCTCTACGAATAGTTCTTGGTTCTTGGTTCTTGGTTCTTAGTTTCGCGGCACGAGTGGTGGCCGCTCCACCAGGGCTACCTCGTGCGTTTCCAGTGTTTCGCGGGGCAGCAGTAGCTCGTTCGCGTTTTCGAGTTCGCTGAGCCGGCCCTCGCGTTCCAGCCGAACGCAAACGGCTCGGAGCACCGCGTAGGCCATCTGCGTGAGGTCGCCCAGAGGTTGGTGGCGGTTCTGGCGCAGCTCGATGTCCACCTGGGCCAGGCCCTCGAGGCCGACCTCGCGCCAGGCATCGATCAGCATCGCGATCTCCACCGCGTAGCCGGTGGCGAAGGGCAGGCGCTGGAGCAGGTCGCGCGTGCCCGCCAGCTCGCCGGCCAGCGGCTGTCGGAAGCCCGCGAGCTCGGGGTAGAAGAGGTTCAGCAGCGGCCGCGCGGTCAGCTCCGTCACCCGCCCGCCGCCCTCGGGCAACGACAGCTCGCCGACCTTGAGCGGCCGCCGGTAGAACGCCTTTACGAACTCGATGCCGCTGTCGCCGCACACGAGCGGTCCGGCCAGCCCGCACGCGTAGTGCGGGCCGAATCCCTCTGAGTCCGCGTCGAGGTACACCACCACGTCGCTGTCGATCACCGCCAGCGCGCGCCACATCGCGTCGCCCTTGCCGAGCACCTCGCCGTACTCGGGCAGAAGCTCCGCCTCGTCGCACACGTCGGCCCCCGCCTCGGCGGCGATCGCGGCCGTGCCGTCGGCCGAGCTCGCGTCCACCACCAGCACCTGGTCGATCGCCCCGGCCTCGCGCAGCTCCACCAGGTCGCGCACGATCGGCCCGACCGTCCGCTCCTCGTTGCGCGCCGGCACGCAGACCGTCACCGAGCGTGTGCGCTCGCTGGCCAGCCGCTCGGCGGTGTACTCGCTGTGGTGGAACGTCCGCGACTCGTACCAGCGCCGCGCACGCTCCGCGTCCATTACTCGATTACCAGTTGCGTGACGGGCTTGCCGAAGCGCTCGCGCGCCTGCTCGACGAGCCCCTCTTCCTGCCAGTTGCGGCCGCCCTTGGCGTGCATGAACAGCACGATCTCGTCGGCCGGGTAGGTCTGGAGCGCGTCCTGCAGCGCCAGCAGCGGGTCGGACTCGCCGGTGTCGCCGGCGGCGTCGATGCCCTCCTCGTCCAGCCGTTCGACCGTCTCCTCCTGCACCTCTTCGGCGCGGCCGATTGCCGCGTCGGGGTCGGAGATGAGAAACCTGAAACGGGTGTTGAGAGCCGGCGCCACGACGAGCACCTCGGCCTCGTCGGCGGTCTCGCTGCCGACCGCGCTGCGCAGCGCGTCGCCGGAAACGGGCTCGGATACCAGTGCGATGATTTTCTTGCTCATAGGGCCCCTATTACCCGGGTGGCGCGATTGCCCGTCGCGCGAGGTTGTAGGCGAAGTACAGAAGCATCGCAGCGAACAGGTACGACAGCAGCTTGTCCGACACGACGTTCGCGAGCCCCACGCCGCCCAGGACGCCGATCGGGGACAGCGCGCCGATCGTGATGCCGTCGCGCAGTCGCAGGTTGTCGTAGCTCGACTGCCGCCACGCCCCGACGATCGCCACCGGGATGATCGCCAGCAGCGAGGTGGCCTCCGCGCGCAGCTGGGTCTCGCCGAGCAGCAGCACGAGCCCCGGGACAAACAAAAGGCCGCCGCCGATGCCGAGCAGGCCGCTCGACATCCCTGCCGCGAACCCGATCGCGATCGTCCCCGCTATCTCCCCGGCGCTCAAAACACCAGTAGGGCCGCCGAGACCACCATCAGCACCGCGAAGAGGCCGTTGAGCACCCGGACCGGCACGCGCTGCTGAAGCGCGGTGCCGCCCACGACGCCGGCGACGGCGGGCAGCCCAATCAGCACGCCCTTGGTCAGCGCGACGTTGCCGACAACGCCGTTCAGCAGCGCGCCGAACGCGGCGATGATGCAGATCGCCGCGAGCGACGTGCCCGTGGCCTCGCGCTCTTCGTAGCCGAGCCAGAGGATCAACAGCGGCACCATCACGGTGCCCCCGCCGATCCCGAAGAGCCCGCTGAACGCGCCCGCGATCGTGCCGATCACGCCGAGCCGAAAGAGCCTCGTCGACATGCGGGGCATACTACGGCGGGTGTCCCCTCCGACCGCCGATACGCTCGCCGAGGCCCTGAGGCCGCTCACCGACGTGCCCCGTGAGGCGGCCGTGTTCTGCGACATCGACGGTACGCTCGCGCCGATCGTCGGGCGCGCCGAGGACGCCAAGGTCCCCGAAGTCAGCGCGCGCCTGATCGCGGCGATCGCGCGCCGTTACGGCTGCGTCGCGTGCATTTCGGGCCGCTCCGTGGCCGAGGCGCGGCGGCTAGTCGGGGTGGGCGGAATCGCGTATGCGGGTACACACGGGGTGGAGATGCTGTGGCCTGGTGCTACCAAGCCGGAGCTCAGCCCGGAAGTGTCGGAATGGGCCGGCAAGGTTCGCGAGTTCGTGCGCGAGAACGACTCGCGCGAGCTGCGCATCCTGCGGGTGCGCATCGAGGACAAGGGGCCGATCTCGGCCTTCCACTGGCGCGGCGCGCCGGACGAGGAGGCAGCGAAGGACCGCGTCGAGGAGATCGCCGAGAACGCCGATGCCGCCGGCCTCGCAGTCCACTGGGGACGCAAGGTCCTGGAGATCCGCCCGCCGGTCCCGATCGACAAGGGCCAGGCCGTACGCGCGCTCGTGGAGCGTTGCCCGGTCCGCGCCGCGCTCTTCGGCGGCGACGACTCCACCGACCTCGACGCCTTCAACGTGCTCGAGGAGCTGGTCGATGAGGGACGGCTCGGGAAGGCCGTCCGCGTGGGGGTGCGCTCAGACGAGGGACCGCCCGAGATCGTGGAGAACGCCGACCTCGTGGTGGACGGAGTGGCCGGTTTCCGCACCGTGCTCCAGGTTCTAGCCGAAGCCTGATGCGTTTCACGGACTTCCTGCGCACCGCCGTCCTGCTGTTCGGAGCATCCGCGACTGTGCTCGCGGCCGTCACCATCGCCGGGGCCGGTTCGAAGGGCGAGAGCACGCTGATCTTCTTCTCGCTGGGCTGGTGGCTCGTGGCGACGGTCGCCGGGGTCTTCCTCGGCCGCCGTGCGAAGGTCACCGACGGGATCGCCCGCGTGCTCGCTGGCGCGCGCAGCACGCCGGTGCTGCCGGAGGTCGAGCCCGGGCGCATCCTGATGACCCGTCTGTGGGCACTCGCCGCTCTCACCGTTGCCGGCGGGGCGGTGGCGTTCCTGATCCCGCAGGTGCCGGCCGTGGGCGCGGGCTATGCGTTACTTGGCGCGCTCGGCTGGCGGCGCCAGAGCTCCGCCGTGCTGGCGATCGAGCAGCGCGACGGCGTGCAGTTCTACGTCGAGCCGACCGGCCCGTTCGAGCCCACCAAGCTGCTGCGCGTGCCCGGCTACCGCAAGCTCCAGTCGCTCAGAGAACCGGCGCGCAGGCCCGGGGCGCACGTCTAGCGCTTCTTCGCCGCGGCCTTGCCACGCTTGCGCAGCTTGTCGAGCTGCTTCCAGGAGCGGGTGTTGGCCACCTGCTTCGCGGTCACCCAGCCGCGCCGCGCCGTTGCCACCCCGTAGCGGATGTTCGCGAGCGTCTCGACCCCGTGCGAGTCCGAGTCGATCACGAGCATCGCGCCCGCCTCGGCGGCGTGCCGCGCGTTCTGCTCGTTCAGGTCGCGCCGGTCCGGGGCGGAGTTGATCTCGATGAACGTGCCGGTGCGGATGGCCGCCTCCACCACCTGTTCGATGTCCAGGGCGTAGGGCTCGCGCTTGCCGATCTTCCGTCCCGTGGGATGTCCGATCGCGTCCACGAGCGGGTGTTCCATCGCGTGGATCATGCGGGCGGTCATCTCGGGCTCCTTCATGCGGAAGGAGGTGTGCAGGCTTGCCACGATCCAGTCGAGCTGCTCGAGCACCTCGTCCTCGTAGTCGAGCGAGCCGTCGGGAAGCACGTTCACCTCGGAGCCCGCGAGCAGCGTGATCCCGTCGAGCTGGTCGTCGACCTTGTGGATCCGCTCGACCTGCTTCAGGAGCTCCCTCGGCTGCACGTCGTTGCCGAAGCCGTGCGTGGCCGAGTGGTCGGTGATCGCCAGGTACTCGTAGCCGCGGGCGAGCGCCGTCTCGGCCATCTCACTGATCGAGTTGCGTCCGTCCGAGGCGGTGGTATGGCAGTGGAGGTCGCCGCGCAGGTCGCCGAGCGTGATCAGCTTCGGCAGCTTGCCGTCGCGCGCCGCCTCGAGCTCGCCGCGGTTCTCGCGCAGCTCCGGCTCGATGTAGTCGAGCCCGATCAGCTCATACACCTCGCGCTCGGTCGCGCACGCGTGCGTGGCCTCGGTCGAGTCGTCGATCACGCCGTACTCGCTCACGTGGAAGCCGCGCCGCACGGCCTGCGCGCGCATCGCCTCGTTGTGCTTGCCCGAGCCGGTGAAGTGCTGGAGCAGGTTGCCGAAGTTCTCTGGCGGCACGATGCGCAGGTCCACGCTCATGCCGTTGTTGGTGGTGGCGCGCACGCCGGCGGGACCGCTGGAGTGCACCTGCTCGATCAGCGTCAGCGCGCCGAACGCGTCCGCCAGCGCCTGGGCGTCGGTGGCGGTGGCCACGATGTCGAGGTCCTTGCAGGTCTCGGTCATGCGCCGGGCGCTGCCGGCGATCTCCACGCGGTCGGAGGCCGGATGCTCGCGCAGGGCGTCGGTCAGCGCCTCGGCGATCCCGAGCGCGCGCGAAAGCAGCGTCCGCGCCTGGGGCTGGCCGTCGTGTCCCGCGGCCAGGGCGGTGAGCACGTTCTCCTCAGCCTTCGGCCCGAAGCCCGCGATGCCGCGCAGCTGCTCCTGCTCTGCGGCCGCCTTCAGGTCCTCGAGCGAGGAGATGCCCAGCTCGTCGAACAGCTTGCGCGCCCGCTTCGGGCCGAGCCCGGGGATGCGCGTGACCTCGACGAGGCCCGGCGGAAACTTGGCCTTGAGCTTCTCCGCGGCGGGCATCGAGCCGGTGTCGAGCAGCGCTTCGATCTTCTCGGCGATCGTCTTGCCGACGCCCGGCAGCTTCGTGACGGTGCCGGCACGCGCCATTTCCTCCACGGAGGCGGCCGAATCGCGGATCGCCTTCGCGGCGTTGCGATAAGCCAGAACGCGGTACACGACCGCGCCGTCGAGCTCGTACAGGTCCCCGAGCTCGTCGAAGGCGTCCGCTATCTCCGCGTTTCTCATCTAAAGAAGTTCCTCATTCCAGGCGTCTACTGTACGCGCCCGTGTCCGGTGCCTGGCTAGTCCTGCCGACGTACAACGAGGCGGAAAACATCGGCCCGTTCGTGCGGGCGGTGCTGCCTCAGCTCGCGTCCGCCGCGCCCGACCACCACCTCCTGATCGTGGACGACAACTCGCCCGACGGCACCGGCGCGCTGGCCGACCGCCTGGCCGAGGAATTCGAGCAGGTCGAGGTCTTCCACCGGCCGGCGAAGCAGGGTCTCGGCCGCGCGTACCTGGCCGGCTTCCGCCGCGTGCTCGACGAGGGCGCGGACCTGATCCTCGAGATGGACGCCGACTTCTCGCACGATCCGGCCGACGTGCCACGCTTGATCCAAGCGGCAGCGGGCGCCGACGTCGTGCTCGGCTCGCGCTACGTACGCGGCGGCGCCGTGAGCGACTGGGGGCTGGCGCGCCGGATGCTCAGCCGCGGCGGCTGCTGGTACGCGCAGCACGTCTTGGGCGTGCCCGTCCGCGACCTCACCGGCGGCTTCAAGTGCTTCAACCGGAAGGTGCTCGAGGAGATCCACATCGAGTCCGTGCACGCCGACGGCTACGGCTTCCAGATCGAGCTCACCTACTACGCGATCAAGGCGGGCTTCAAGGTGGTCGAGATACCCATCACCTTCAGGGAGCGCCGGGTGGGAACATCCAAGATGAGTCCCCGCATCGCGATCGAGGCGGTGTGGAAGGTTCCGGCCCTGAGACTGCGCCGAGAGCGCTGAGCAGGGTCACTATACTTTTTGTAGTAGGTGTCCCCCGCGAACCAGGAGAGTCCCTTGGCAGGCAACATCGCTGACGTCACAGACAACAACTTCCAGGCCGAGGTCCTCGAGTCCGAGGTGCCCGTCCTGGTGGACTTCTGGGCGCCCTGGTGCGGTCCCTGCCGCATCATCGCTCCGAGCCTCGAGGAGCTCAACGACGAGATCGAGAACTTCCGCGTCGTCAAGCTGAACGTGGACGAGAACCAGCAGACCGCCGCGCAGTACGACGTCATGTCGATCCCCACGCTGATCGTCTTCAAGAACGGCCAGCCCGCGAAGAAGATCATCGGCGCGATGCCGAAGAAGCGCCTCGAGCAGGAGATAGAGCCGGCTCTCGCGTAGCCGGCGCTAGCCCGAACGCTGGACCGAGATCGAGAGCGGCCTGCCCTCGATCTCGGCTTGCTCGCCGCCGCTCGCGCCGTCGTAGCTGAGCGAGGTGGCGAGCGTCTCGCCCGTCACGTAGTCCTCGTTCGCGCGCACCGCGTCGAGCAGCGCCTCGTCGCCGCCCAGCGTCAGCACGATGCGGTCCTCGACGTTGAGGCCCGCTGACTTGCGCGCGCTCTGGATCGCGTGCACCACCTCGCGCGCGAGCCCCTCGCGGCGCAGGGCGTCGTCGAGCTCGAGGTTGAGCGCCACGGCGTGCGTGCCGGCGCGCTCGATCTGGTAGCCCTCGAGCGGCTGCAGCACGAGCTGCACGTCGTCGGCCGTGATCGGGTGGTCGTTGCCGTTCAGCACGATGCCCACGGTCCCGCCGTTCCGCAGCGTCGCGGCCGCGTGCGCCGTGTCGAGCGCTGCGATCGCGTCGGCCACCCGCGGCATCTCCTTGCCGAAGCGGGGGCCGAGCGTGCGGTAGTTCGGCTTCAGCTCCCAGCGCCCAAGCTCGTCGGCCTCCGACACGTAGCGCAGCGCCTTCACATTGAGCTCGTCGAGCACGAGCTGTTCGAGCCGCTCGATCGCCTCGCGCTCGCGGGGGGCCGCCACCACCACGGCCTCCGCCAGCGGCTGGCGCAGCTTGAGCTTGCCGTGCGCCCGCGCGCCGCGGCCGAGCTCCACCGCGTCGCGCACAACCTGCATGTCGCGCTCGAGTTGCTCGTCGCGCGCGCTGGGCTCGGGGTAGTCGCAGAGGTGGATCGACGCCTCGGAGCCGTCGAGGTTCTCGTAGATCTCGTCGGTCGTGAATGGGATCAGCGGCGCCAGCACCTTCACGATCGTCACCAGGCATTCACGCAGTGTCGCCACGGCTCCGGGGTCGCCGTCCCAGAAGCGCCTGCGCGAGAGCCGCACGTACCAGTTGGAGAGATCGTCGACGAAGGCCGCGGCCGCACGGCCGGCGCTGGTGGCGTCGTAGTCGTCGAGCCGCTCGCGCGCGACCTCGACGGTCTCCGCGAGCCGCGACAGGATCCAGCGGTCCAGGTCGCCCAGCTCGCCATCGGCGTCGCGCGCGACGCCGTTCACGTTCGCGTAGAGGACGAAGAACGCGTACGTGTTCCAGAGCGTGAGCAGGAACTGGCGAACGCCCTCGTTGACCGCCTCCATCGAGAAGCGGTAGCCGTCCCAAGGCTGCTTCGAGGTGAACAGGTACCAGCGGAAGGCGTCGGCGCCGAAGCGGTCGAGCACGTCCCAGGGCGACACGACGTTGCCGCGGCTCTTCGACATCTTCTGGCCGTCCTGGTCGAGGATCAGGCCGAGACAGACGCAGGTCTCATACGACGAGCGTCCCCACAGGAGCGTCGAGATCGCGAGCAGCGAGTAGAACCAGCCGCGCGTCTGGTCGATGCCCTCGCAGATGTAGTCCGCGGGGAAGCGCTGCTCGAACACGTCCTCGTTCTCGAACGGGGCGTGCCACTGCGCGAACGGCATCGAGCCCGAGTCGTACCAGGCGTCGATCACCTCGAGCACGCGGTGCATCTCGCCGCCGCAGTCGGGGCACGGGAAGGTGACGTCGTCGATGTAGGGCCGGTGCAGGTCGTCCGGCACCTCGCCGCCCAGCGAGCGCAGCTCCTCCATCGAGCCGATGCAGAGGTCGTGCCCCTCGTCGCAGCGCCAGACCGGCAGCGGTGTGCCCCAATAGCGCTCGCGCGACAGCGCCCAGTCCACCACGTTCTCGAGCCAGCGGCCCATGCGCCCGTTCTTGATGTGCGCCGGGTACCAGTTCACGCTCTGATTCGAGGCGAGCAGCTGGTCCCTGATCGCGGTCGTCTTGATGTACCAGCTCTGCTTGGCGTAGTAGATGAGCGGCGTGTCGCAGCGCCAGCAGTGCGGGTAGCTGTGCTCGTAGTCCTCCGCGCGGAAGAGGAGGCCGGCGTCGCGCAGCTCCTCGATGATGCGCGGGTTGGCGTCGAACACGAACTGGCCCTCGTACGGGGGGATGCGCTCGTCGAACGTGCCGTCCTCCCGCACCGGGTTCTGCACGGTCATCCCGTACTGCTCGCCGAGCTTGAAGTCCTCCTCGCCGAACGCGAGCGCGGTGTGCACCACGCCGGTGCCGTCCTCCGTGGTGACGAAGTCGCCCTCGAGCACGGTGTGGGTGCGCGGCCCGAAGTCGCTGATGTAGGGGAAGGGCGCCTCGTAGGGGGTGCCGGCGAGCTCGGAGCCCTTCGCCTTCGACTCGATCTCGACGCCCTCGCCGAGCACCCGCTCGACGAGCGGCTCGGCCACGATCAGCGTCTCGTCCCCCACGCGGGCACGGACGTAGGTCACGTCGGGGGCGACCGCGAGCGCGGCGTTCGAGAGCAGCGTCCAGGGCGTGGTGGTCCAGCCGAGGAACGACACGTTCGGGTCGTCCTTCAGCGGGAAGCGCACGAACACGGACGGGTCCACGCGGTCCTCGTAGCCCTGCGCCACCTCGTGCGAGGACAGCGCGGTGCCGCAGCGCGCGCAGTAGGGCACCACCTTGTAGCCCTCGTAGAGCAGGTCCTTCTTCCAGATCTCCTTGAGCGACCACCAGACCGACTCGATGTACTCGTTCGCGAAGGTCACGTAGGCGTCGTCGGTGTCCACCCAGAAGCCGATCCGCTCGGTGAGGCGCTCGAACTCGTCCACGTAGCGCAGCACGGACTCGCGGCAGCGCTTGTTGAACTCGGCCAGGCCGTAGCGCTCGATGTCCTCCTTCGACTGCATGCCCAGCTCGCGCTCCACCTCGAGCTCGACCGGCAGGCCGTGCGTGTCCCAGCCGGCCTTCCGGTACACCTGATGGCCGCGCATCGTCTTGTAGCGCGGGAAGATGTCCTTGAACACGCGCGCGAGCACGTGGTGGGAGCCGGGGCGCCCGTTGGCGGTGGGCGGCCCCTCGTAGAAGACGTAGCCGGGCGCGCCCTCGCGGCGGCGGATCGACTCGTGGAAGATGTCGCGCTCGCGCCAGCGCTCGAGCACGGTCTGCTCGAGCGCGGGGAACGATTGGCCGGTGTCGACCGGCTGGTACGGGCCGCTCATGGCGAGCCCACGATTCTAGGTAGGCGGCCTATGCGGCCAGCTTGCGGCAGATCTCGGCGAGCGAGCGCTTCTCGGCGTCGTCGAGCCGGGAGAAGGTGCGCGCCACCCGCTCGGTGTGGTCCGGGAAGAGCTGCTCCACGAGCTCGACGCCCTCGGCGGTGATCCGCAGCACCACCGCGCGCCGGTCGCCCGCCATGCGACGGCGGGAGATGTAGCCGCGCGCCTGTAGCGTCGAGCAGATCTCGCTGGTGCTGGCCTTGGTCCAGCCGAGCCGCCTGCGCAGGGTGCGCATCTCGAGCTCGCCGCCCGCGGTGGTGAGCACCACGAGCGCCGAGAAGCCCGCCGCCGACAGCCCGCGCCGCTCTAGATCGGCGGCGAGCTGGCGGCGCACCGACGACTCCGCTCGCACGAGCGCCTCGAGGGCGCGGTGTGCAAGGGCATCGCCGACGGAGAGCATCGCGGGGCGATGCTAGGCGGACCCCCGGACGGCCCTAGATGCTGAGGCTGGCGCTGCAGACCTCGCCGGACGGGCTGGTGGCCCGCGCCGCGATCTTGTCCTTGCCGGCTCGGTCGGCCAGCCGTCGCTCGAGGCTGAACGAACCGCTCGGCGCCTTGGTCCGGGCCGTCGTCTTCACGGCGAGCTTGGCGCCCAGCCGCAGCGTCACCTTCCAGCGGACTCCGCTGCGGTTCTGGTCCACCTCGAACTCGGTCTCGAGCCGCCCGTCGTCGGGCTTGACCTTGAGCTTCGAGCTCGCGCTCTTCGTGCATTTGCCGGTCACCTGCTTGCCGTCGTTTCCATGCTTGGCGAGAGCCACCGACGGAACGACCGCCAACACGGCGACCACTGACAGGAGAGTGAAGCTTCGCGTGGGGTTCATACGGAGAGAGTCACCGGAACGGCCGGGTCCGAACCCGCCCCCCGCGACCCGCCCCCCGCGACCCCTAGGCGTGCGCGCGAGCCGGCGTATTCGCGGCCGGCGCCAACTCGTGCGCAGCAGCCAGCTCGTCGGCCATCTCGAGCCCGCGCCCGTCCACGATCGCCTTCATGTTGGCCGTGGCCTCGGTGGGCCGCGAGCCGAGCGTCGGGATGGCGTGGCTGCCGGAGACGGGCATCGCCTCGCGGTATTCGTAGACGCGAGCCGCGGAGCCGGTGTGGCGCACCGCGTAGACGAGGCGGCCGACGACGTCGAGCGTGGCTCCGCTGCCGCAGACCACGAGCGCGGTCGGGTCGAGCGCCCGCATGGCGCGCGACAGGCGCTCCTGGGCGAGCGTCATCGAGAGCAGCAGGACGCGGAAACCGCCGCGGCGAAGCGCCAGCTCGAGCGCTTGCACGTGCAGCGACTCCAGGTCGAGCCGCGGGCTCGAGTCAAAGAGCAGGACGCCCTCGGAGCGCGTGGCCGCGGGGGCGACGCGGCGAGCGGCGTGCAGCCAGCCGGTGGCCCAGCGCAGCGCGAGCTCGAACTCGGCCTCGCGTCCGTCGCGACCCTGCGCCATCTCGAGCGCGGGAAGCATCAGATCCTCCACCGAGCGCTCGACCGAGCGCACGGCGAGGCTTTCCTCCATCACGCGGTCGGCGAGCGTCTCGTCGAAGCGGTCGAACGCCTCGACCAGGCGGGCGGCCGAGGTCGGGCCCTCGCCGCGCTGCCGAGCCACCTCGATCGCCGAGGAGATGTTGTGCGTCTCGAGCAGAGCGCGCCGCAGCGCCTCGAGCTCGGTCAGGTCGTACTGACGGTGGCCGCCGCTGGTGCGGCGCGGCTTGGGATAGCCAAACCGGCGCTCCCAGCTCCTAAGAGTGTTTGGGCTGACGCCTAGTAGTTCCGCAGCTGCGTTCGTGCGTATGCCGCTCATAGATCCCGTCCTGGGAGGACGTCGTCGCGGAAGGAGGGTTCGCAACGACTGCAGAGGTTTTCGCGGCTTTCTCGCATCTTGGCAACCCTTGAACCCGATCTTGCACGGGTTCGACGGGGGTATCGGCATGGAAGTTCCCCGCTGGGCGGGCGATCCAAGCCAAACTGGACGTATGTGCGAGGGATCCTGCAGAAAGAGGTACCAGTGACTCAGGTCGCTAGCTGAGCAGGGGCTCGATTGCCACGAGCGCCCCGCGTGGCGGCCCGCAGCTCGACACGCGCGCCTCCAGATCGCGGAAGCCGGGCCGTGCGCCGCGCTCGAGCTGGATCGGGATTAGGATCACGTCGCGGTCGCCGCTCGCGGCGCGGGCGATCCTCAGTGCCAGCTCCTCGAGCCCGAGCGGGCTCGACATCGTGGTGAACAGCATGGTCCCGAGCAGGTCGGTCTCGGAGCCGAAGATGCGCTCGGCACCCTCGCTCACGGCGCTGATGCGCAGGTCCTCCGTAACGATCAGGAATGACATACCGGGCCCCGGGAGAGCGTCGCGGCCGGCGCTCAGCATCACGCCCATGCCGCAGTCGTTGCAGACACGCTCGAGGTCGGGGGGATTGAAGCCGAGCTCGCGCTCTTCCCGGAGGGCGCCGCAGCGCGAGCAAAAACGAATGCGATCGGCGAGCGCCGATCGAACCGAACCCAGAAATGGCCGGTCCGCAAGGGCCATGGTCATCATCTTTCGCGAGCTCCCTGTCTTATACCGCCGAAGAGTCCGTTCTCCGGTGCGAAGATCAGAGCATGGATGGGGTATCGCCCGCAGGGATGGCGACGCGATTGCACAGGTTCGGCGATTCCTTCTCGTGCAAGACGGCTTGCAAGCAACCGATCCGGACCCTGTGCGCCGGCTGCGTTCTGCTCGCCGTCCTCACGGCGGGTTGCTCGCGTCACACCGGCTCCGAGAGCGCGCCCGCGGCCTGCACCGACG
Source organism: Thermoleophilaceae bacterium (assembly GCA_036494715.1). Classification (GTDB taxonomy): domain Bacteria; phylum Actinomycetota; class Thermoleophilia; order Solirubrobacterales; family Thermoleophilaceae; genus JAICJR01. The sequence continues at coordinate 1,239 of DASXNY010000192.1, read as the reverse complement.
GCTCGCCGGCCACGCGCGTGGCCACCCTGCGCGCGGCACTCGCTCACGCGCCCGCGCCGGTGCGGCTGGGGGACGGCACGAGCATCTCGGACTGCCTCGCCCACGACGCCGACAGCGGCGACATCCAGAACGTCGGCTCGATGCTGCTGTCGGTGACGCAGCAGATCGTCGACTCCGCGCGCGGGCCGCAAGACGCGAAGGCGCTGCTCGAGCTCGGCTACCTCGCGGGCGCCGTGCGGCGCGGCGCGGCGCATGCCCAGGGCGTCGATGGGGAGATCGAACGCCGGATCGACCAGGAGCTCGAGACCGTCGATACGGCGGCGCCGTCGTTCGCGCGAGGTGAGCGAGCCGGTCGAGCCAGCGGATAGCTAGCCTCCCGTGTATGAGCGAGCAGACAGTCGAACGAGAGCTTTGGGGCGGCGAGACGAGCAAGGCGGTTGAGAACTTCCCGGTGTCGGGCGAGCGCGTGCCGGTGCCGGTGCTGCGCTGGCTGGGCCGCATCAAGGCCGCGGCCGCGCGCACGAACGCGGAGCTCGGGCAGCTCGATCCCGAGCTGGCCGAGCGGATAGCGGCGGCGGGCGACGAGGTCGCCGAGGGCCGCCACGACGACCAGTTCCCGATCGACGTCTTCCAGACGGGCTCGGGCACCTCTTCGAACATGAACGCCAACGAGGTGATCGCCAACCTCGCCGGCGACGGCGTGCACCCCAACGACCACGTGAACATGGGGCAGTCCTCCAACGACGTCTTTCCGTCGGCCGTGCACCTCGCGGCGCTCGCCGAGACGCAGGACAAGCTGCTGCCCGCGCTCTCCCGCCTGAGCGACGAGCTGGCGAAGAAGGCCGACGAGTTCAAGGACGTCGTCAAGGCCGGCCGCACGCACCTGATGGACGCGGTGCCGGTCACGCTCGGCCAGGAGTTCGGCGGCTACGCGACGCAGATCCGCCTCGGCGGCGAGCGCGTCACCGCCACCCTCGGCCACGTCGCGCAGATTCCGCTCGGTGGCACCGCCACCGGGACCGGCCTCAACACCCACCGCGATTTCGCCGCCGGCGTGCGCGCCAAGCTCGGCGAGGGCACCGGCGTGAACGCACAGCCGCCTGCCGATCCGTTCGAGGCGCAGGCCAACCGCGATGCGCTGGTGGAGCTGTCGGGCGCGCTCAAGACCGTCGCCGTCTCGCTCACCAAGATCGCCCAGGACCTCGCGCTGATGGGCTCCGGCCCGCGCACGGGGCTCGC
>DASXNY010000191.1:0-16019 GCA_036494715.1 Thermoleophilaceae bacterium | reverse complement strand
AAGGTCGAGGACACCGGCATGGGCGACTACATCCGCTGGTCGCCGCCGTACTACGACGGCGCGGAGGACTCGGCCAAGTCCGCGCTCTACCTCGCGCTCAACCGCGGCAAGCGCTCGATCCGGCTCAACCTCAAGGAGGAGCGCGGCCGCGAGGTGCTGCTGCGGCTGGCGCAGGACTACGACGTGCTGCTCGAGTCGTTCCGGCCCGGCGTGCTCGACCGGCTCGGGGTCGGCTACGAGCGGCTGCGCGAGGAGAATCCGGGTCTCGTCTATTGCGCGGTCACGGGCTACGGCCAGGACGGCCCGCTGCGCGACCGCTCCGGCCACGACATGAACTACCTCGGCCTGGTCGGGCTACTCGGGCTGACGGGGGAGAAGGACGGGCCGCCGATCCAGGCCGGGGGGCAGATCGCCGACCTCGGCGGCGGTGCGCTGATGGCGGCGTTCGGGATCATGGCCGCGCTGCACGAGCGCGAGCGCTCCGGGAAGGGCCAGTTGGTGGACGTGTCGATGGCCGACGGCGCGCTCTCGTGGCTGTCGCTCGTCGCGGCCCGCTACCTCGCGGATGGCGTGCTGCCTCAGCGCGGCGAGCCCGAGCTGGCCGGCGGGCTCATCTGCTACCGGCCCTACGCCTGCAAGGACGGCTGGGTCACGCTCGGCGCGCTCGAGCCGAAGTTCTGGCAGGCCTGGTGCCGAGGGGTGAACCGCGAGGATCTGATCGCGCACCAGTTCGAGCGTCCCGGCTCGGAGTCGCACGCCGAGGTGGAGCGCACCTTCCTCGCGCGCACGCGCGACGAGTGGCAGGAGTTCGCCACCCATAACGACTGCTGCCTCGAGCCCGTGCTCGACCTCGGCGAGGCGCTCGATTCGGAGCTCGTGAAGGCGCGCGAGATGATCGTCGAGCTCGACCAGCCGGGCGCCGGCCCTGTCAAGCAGCTCGGCATCCCGATCAAGCTGAGCCGCACCCCCGGCGCCGTCGACAAGCCCGGCCCAGCGCTCGGCGAGCACACCGACGAGGTCCTCCACAGCCTGGGCTACCCGCCCGAGGAAATAGAGGCGCTGAAAACCCAAGGCGCAGTCGCGGGAACCACAAGCGGCACCCAAGGGAGCTTCATGGCATGAGCCAAAACCATCCCCGCCCCCGGCCCCCCGCCCCCCGCCACCTCAAGATGTCCGAGCTGGCCGAACGCAGCGGCGTAAGCGCCGGCACCATCAAGCACTACCTGCGCGAGGGCCTGCTTCCCGAGCCCGTCAAGACCTCGCGCAACATGGCCTACTACCCGGCCGACTTCGTCGACCGCATCCGGCTGATCAAGCAGCTGCAGGAGGAGCGCTTCATGCCGCTCAAGGTGATCAAGGGGATGCTCGACGAGGATCCCGACCGCGCCAAGGCGCTGGTCGAGCTCGAGGACCGCATCCTCGAGCGCGCGCTCGCGGGCGAGGAGAAGCGGACCTCGGCCGCGGAGGTCAGGCGCCGCTACGAGATGCCGCAGGAGGTGCTGGCGCGGCTCGAGGAGCTCGGCATCCTCGGCCCCAACAGCCGCGGCTACTCACAGTCCGACGTGAAGGTGGTGGAGGCCATCAGCCGCTTCCGGGCCGGCGGCTACGACGAGCGGATCGGCTTCACGGTGTACGACACCCTGCGCTACAAGCACGTGCTCCAGGAGCTCGTCAAGGAAGAGGTGAACGTGCTGATGGAGCGGCTCGCCGGCGAGATGGACACGGACTCCGCGGTCGAGCTGATCGAAGCCGGCTCGGCGCCACTGCAGGACCTGATAGCGGCACTCCACTCGAAGCTGCTCATCGCGGAGCTGCAGGAACAGCGCGCCGCGCGCGGCTAGGCAGGCGAGCCGGAGTCGAGCGGCCTGGGTAGCGGGAGCGGCAGCGCGGCCGGCACCGCCTCGACCGTCGGTGCCGCGAGCTGCTGAGCAGCGACCTTCGCCACCACCGCCGCCACGCTCGGGTTGAACTGCGTCCCGGCGCCCACCTCGAGCTCCGCGAGCGCGCGCTCGAGCGGCATGGCGGCGCGGTAGGAGCGGTCGGTGGTCATCGCGTCGAAGGCGTCGCAGCAGGACACGATGGAGGATTCGATGGGGATTTCGTTGGCCACGAGGCCGTCTGGGTAGCCGCCGCCGTCCCAGCGCTCGTGGGACGAGCGCACGATCCGTCCGACCTCGCCGAGTACGCCGCCGACCTGCTTGAGCATCCGCTCGCCCTCGACCGTGTGCGCCTTGATCACGGTCCACTCGTCGTCGGTGAGCTTGCCGGGCTTGTTGATGATCTCCTTGGGCACCGCGATCTTGCCGATGTCGTGGAGCAGCGCACCAAACTCGACGTTCCGCCGCTGGTGGGCATCGAGCCCCATCGCGTCCGCCACCCGCATGGCGAGCGACACGACGCCCCAGCTGTGACTGCCCGTGTACTCGTCGTCGGCCTCGAGCACGTCGCTTAAGAGGAGGGTGGTGCCGCGGTAGGCGCGCCCCAGCTCGAGGGCGTGGTCGATGCGAGCCTGGCGCTCGCGCGCGAAGACCGCGATCAGACCGAGCAGCGGCAGCACGAGCAGCCAGCCGCCGGCCGTCTCGGAACCGGCGAGGGCCGCCAGGAAGCCAATGGGGGCGAGCATCGCATCGACGAGCAGGACGAGGTCAGAGAGCTCCGGCTGCAGCCGGGGCGACACGCCGAGGGCGACCCATTCGCGGCCGGTGGCGAGCAGCGGGTCGAAGGCGAGTTGGGCCACGAGGGCCGCGGCGAGCAGGGGCAGGTGCGACCAGTCCGCGGTCTGGACGTTTCCGAGAAGCAGCACGAGCACAGGCGCGACCACGAACGCGCTGTCCACCGGCGCGACCAGCAGGCGGTCCACATGCTTGCGCCCCGAAAGCACGCCCGCGGCCGTCCCCGCCAGCGAGCCCGCCATCACGATCAGCGGTACGAGCGGAGTGGGCAGCAGGAAGACCATCGGCACGAACACAAGCTGCGTGGGCACGGTGTAGCCGGCGCCGATCACGAAGCGGATCTCCTTGGCGGCGAGGAACGCGAGGACGAGCAGGACGGCGGGGGCGAGCTCGAACGACCGCTGCGCGTGGAAGCCGACGGCGATCGCCACCGCCGCTGCGATCAGCGGCAGCGCGAGGCATACGTCGACCACGCGCTCGCGCGAGCTCAGCGGCTCGGGATTGCCTGAGTCGTAGCGCTCCATCAGCTCCGCCACGGCGGGGCTGAGATCTGAGTTTTTCCCTGTGCCCATGCGCAGTGGGGCGGCTGTCGGCCCCCCGCGCATGTGATCGGCATTCCGGCGCCAGTGCTTGACCAATTAGGGGGCGAAAACGGTCGACGTATGTCCGAGGGCGAAAACCGGCGACATGACGCACTCTGGAACCAAGCAACGGATTGCTACGGGAGGCACCACCCCAATGAGAACCGTCACAAGGAAGTTCAAGTTGATGAGCGCAGCAGCGCTGTCCGCCGCGGCCGCGCTGCTCGTCATCGCCCCGTCGGCGAACGCGGGCGTGCTCGTCAAGTCGGCGACCAACTGCCCCAACCCGCCAGTCGCCCAGCCGTTCAGCCAGTGGGGCGACCACAGCACCTACATGCTGGCTCCGAACGGCTCATTCGAGGGCGGAGCCGGCGGCTGGTCGCTCCACAACGCCTCGATCGTGAGCGGCAACGAGTCGTACAACGTGGCAGGCTCGGGCTCGCACTCGCTGCAGATCAAGCCCGGCGGCTCGGCTCTCACGAGCACGATCTGCGTCGGTCTCGACCGGCCCACGCTGCGGCTCTTCGCGCACTCGAGCGGCGGGCTGCTCGGCATCGCGACGATGGCGGTGAGCGTCCGCTTCGAGACCTCGCTCGGCCTCGTGGCTGAGCTGCCGATCGGCGTGGTTCTGCCGAGCAGCAAGTGGCAGCCCTCGCTGCCGCTGCCGATCCTGGCGAACCTGCTGCCGCTCCTCCCGGGTCAGATGACGCCGGTGCAGTTCCGCTTCACCCCGGTGCTCGGCACCTGGAACATCGACGACGTCTACGTCGATCCGCGCATGCGCGGCTAGCAGGGGAAACCGGGCAGGGCAAGGCGGAGCACGGCGCGCTCACCAGAGCGCGTCGTGCTCTTCCATCACGCCGTAGCCCTCACGCAGGCGCGTGCCGTCGGGCAGCTCACCGCTGAAGCTGCCGAACGGCTGCCGGTAGCGGCTGCGGAGTACGAGCAGGTTGACGTTCTCGCGCCGTTCGGCCCACGGGGTGAACGCGAGCCCCGCAACGCGCGAGAGGTCCGGCGCGAACTCCACTGGGCCGACTTCGACCGACTCGCCGTCCCGCCAAACGCGCCGCTCGCTCGCGCCCGGTGCATCGTGGATGCCGTCCACCAAGTTCCACGCCACCGGCGTGCCGTCCCCGGCGCTGCCCACCCCGGCCGACCAGCGCCAGAACGTGTGCCGGTCGTGGCGGCCGGCGCTGTCGTCGACGATCGCGCGCGCGTCGACGTCGCGCGGCGGGCTGCCGGGCAGCGTCACGCGCCCGCGCGCCGGCACGCCGCCCTGCTTGCGCGTCCAGATCGAGTTGCCGGCGGCGGTCGTCGAGGTCAGCTCGAAGCCGTCGTTCTCCTCGAGCCGGATGTCGACGATGCCGTGCACCACGGCGCGCCCGGGCCGCGACCGCACCCCGCGCCAGCCGTGAGCATGCGTCCCGTCGGGCAGCACCACGGACCACCAGCGCCGCCGCAGCGGGCCGACCCACGCGTCGCCCGCGCACAGCATCAGCTCTGGGGAGAACACGCCGACCCAGCGCCAGCGCTTGCGCATCAGCGTCGCGGCGTGGGGAAGATCGTGTCGAGTTCCGCGAGCTCGTCCGCGCTCGGGGTCCAGCGCAGCGCGGCGGCGTTGGCCCGCACCTGCTCGGGCTTGGTCGCGCCCGCGATCACGGACGCCACCATCGGCTGAGCCGCCAGCCCGGCCACGGCCACGTCGAGCAGCTCGAGGCCGCGCTCGCGCGCAAAGCGCTCCCCCGCCTCCAGCCGGTCGAAGGTCTCGTCGTCCGCGATCTCCGGCCGCCCGTGCAGCCGCGTGCCGTCCGGTGCCGCTTCGCCGCGGCGGTACTTGCCGGTGAGCAGACCGCTCGCGAGCGGGAAGAAGGGCAGCACTGCGACGCCGAGTTGCTCGCACTCGGGCACGACGTCGGCCTCGATATCGCGCTTGAGGAAGCTGTACTCGTTCTGCAGGCTGACGAAGCTCGCGTAGCCGTTCTCACGGGCGGCGCCCGCCGCCTCGTCGAGCTCCCCGGCCGAGAAGTTCGAGCAGCCGATGTAACGCACCTTCCCCGCCTTCACGAGCTCGTCGAGCGCGCCGAGCGTCTCCTCGATCGGGGTCTCGCCGTCGGGACGGTGGTACTGGTACAGATCGATCACGTCGGTCTGGAGCCGGCGCAGCGAGCTGTCCACCGCCTCGCGGATGTAGGCCTTCGAGCCGCGCGGCCGCACCGACGGTCCGTTCGCTCCCATGTCCATCCCGAACTTGGTGGCGAGCACGACCTGGTCGCGGTGACCCTTCAGCACCTCGCCGAGCAGGGTCTCGCTGCCGCCCTGGCCGCCGTAGATGTCCGCGGTGTCGAGGAAGTTCACGCCCGCCCCGAGCGCGGCGTCCACGACGGCGCCCGTGCCCTCGAGGTCGACGCGCCGGCCGAAGTTGTTGCAGCCGAGGCCGACCGCGGAGACGCTGAGCCCACCGAGCGAGCGCTGAGGGAGGTCCGCCATCGAGCCGCGGACTCTATTGCGGGGGCATGAACGGGCTGGTGAAGATCGTCCGGAGCGCCTTGCGCCCGCTCCGGTCCTCCGCGCGGTCGGCGCTGCCGAGCGTATGCACGATCGCGGTCGACGCGAGGTAGCGCAGCGGCTCCGGCTCCCACTTGCGCGAGCGGTGTCCGACCCACGGCAGCGACACGAGCTCGCTGTCGCGGCCGAGCACGAGGTCCGCGAGCGTCCGGCCCGAGATGTTGGCGGCCCCCACGCCGTGCCCCACGTAGCCGCCGGCGAAGCCGAAGCCGCTCGCGCGGTCGAACGAGATGCTCATCGACCAGTCGCGCGGCACGGCCAGGGGGCCGCCCCAGTGGTGCGTGACCTTCGCGTCGGCGGCGATCGGGAAGTTCCACCGCAGCGCGGTCTCGAGGCGCGTGCGCACCGCGTCGTTGCGCTCGTTGCGCTCGTCGATCGGCCGCCCGAGCCGGTACGGCGCGCCGCGCCCGCCGATCGCGATGCGCCCGTCGGTCGTGCGCTGCGCGTAGAAGAAGAGGTGGTGGCGGTCGCCGATCAAGAGGCCGTCGTGCCAGGGGTGGCGCTCCCAGGCCTCGTCGGACAGCGGCTCGGTGGCGATCATCAGCGAGTAGAGCGGCAGGTAATTGCGGCTCGAGCCGTGCAGCGTGCTCGTGTAGGACTCGGTGGCGCGCAGCACGTAGGCCGCGCGCACCGTGCCGGTCTCGCAGTGCACCGAGCCCGGGCCGGCGTCGAGCGCGCGCGTGCGCTCGAAGATCTGCACGCCGAGACGCGCGCACGCGTGCGCGAGCCCGCGGGCGAGCCGCGCCGGGTCGATGCGCGCGGCGTGTGGGGTGAACGACGCCGTGCGCACCCGGTTGATCGCCGCCAGCTCCGCCACCTCGCCCGACGAGAGCAGCCAGAGGTCGTCCGCGGCCATGCCCACCTCGCGCGACGCCCGCACGCTCTCGGCGAGCCGCTCCTCCTGTGGCACGGACGTGGCCACGGTGAGCATCCCCGACTTCAGGTAGCCGCAATCGATGCCCTCGCGCTCGGCCACCGCGCCGATCTCGTCCACGGTGTTGAACGTCTCCCGCGTCGCCCGCTTGACCGCGTCGCGGTCGCTCTTGCGCTCATACGCGCGCGGGCTCGCGGCGATCCCGCTCGACGCCCAGCCGCCGTTACGGCCGGAGGGCCCGTAGCCGGCGATCTCCGCCTCCAGCACCGCCACGCGCAGGTCCGGCTGGAGCTGCTTCAGGTAGTACGCGCTCCAGAGACCGGTGAAGCCGGCGCCGACGATTGCGACGTCCACATCGAGGTCCCCCGGCAGCGACGCGCGCGGCGTCAGCGGCTCCGGCACCTGGTCGAGCCAGAGGCTGCGCGCGCGGTATCTGGGCTCATCACCGGCAGCGACGGTTTGGACCTGCTCGCGAGTCACCGCACACAACACTAGATTCTCCGGCTGGATGAGCACCGTGGCCTTCTTCCCGGAGGGCGCATTTGGCCCCACGAACAACTGCGTCGGCATCGGCGACGTGCTGCGCGGCCGCGGCCACCGGGTGGTCTTCATCGTCGAGGAGTCGTTCGCCGGAAGCCTCGAGGGGAAGGGCTTCGAGGAGCGCCTGATGCGGCTCGCGCCGCCGCCCGCGGAGCCCGAGCTGCCGGGCCAGTTCTGGAAGGACTTCATCCGCGAGACGGCCCCGGTCTTCCGCACGCCCACGATCGAGCAGCTCGCCGGCTTCATAGAGCCGACCTTCCGCGCGCTCGTCGACGGCTCTAAGTACGTGCACGAGCGCCTGCTCGAGATCTTCGACGAGCTCCAGCCCGACGTGATCGTCGAGGACAACGTCGTGAGCTTCCCGGCGCTGCACGCGAGTGGGCGCCCATGGGTGCGGATCATGTCGTGCAATCCCGCCGAGCTGAAGGACCCGGCACTGCCGCCCACCTTCTCGGGCTATGCCTCGGACGACCGCGCGGCCTGGCCCGCCTACTGGGACGAGTACCGCCGCGCGCACGCCGAGCTGCACGCGGACTTCGACGAGTTCTGCGGCGAGCGGGGCGCGCCGCCGCTCGGCGAGCTCGACTTCATGCACGAGTCGCCGTGGCTCAACCTGAGCATCTACCCGGCCGAGGTCGATTACGCCCGCGAGCGGGCGCTCGGCGCGACCTGGCACAACCTCGGGGCGAGCGTGCGCTCCACGGACGCTGCCTGGGAGTTGCCCGAACCGCTCGCCTCGGCGGACGGCCCGCTCGTCTATCTGTCACTCGGCTCGCTCGGCTCCGCGGACGTCGAGCTGATGCGCACGCTGATCGCCTCGCTGGCCAGCAGCCGCTACCGCGTCATCGTCTCGAAGGGCCCGCAACACGACGAGCTCGAGCTCGCGGACAACATGGTGGGCGAGGAGTTCCTCCCGCAGACCTCCGTGCTGCCGCAGGTCGACCTCGTGATCACCCACGGCGGCAACAACACCGTCACCGAGTGCCTCTGGTTCGGCAAGCCGATGGTCGTCCTCCCGCTCTTCTGGGACCAGTACGACAACGCCCAGCGCATCTACGAGACCGGCTTCGGCACCCGCCTGGACACCTACGGGCACGAGCCAGAAGAGCTCACGAAAGCGATCGACGGACTGCTCGGCAACAAAGAGCTGTCACAGCGGCTGACCAACCTCTCGAACCGACTCCAGCAACGCCCCGGCACTCAAGCAGCAGCAGAGCTGATCGGGCGAGTAGTGACTAGTGACTGGTGACTAGCCATTCGTCGATCAGTTGGCGTGCGATGGCGAGTGGCGGCGGCACTGCCATCCCCTCGAGTTCGCCGCGCGCGATTGCGCGCAGCTCGTCGCGCTCGAACCATCTGACGTCATCGAGCTCTCCATCCAGGACTTCGGGCTCGCCGCCCGCGTAGCGCGCGTGGAAGCCCAGCATCAGCGACGCCGGGAACGGCCACGGCTGCGACGAGCGGTAGACGACGTCCTCCACCCGCACCGCCGCCTCCTCGAGCACCTCGCGCGCCACCGCCTCCTCCAGGCTCTCGCCCGGCTCGACGAAGCCGGCGAGCGCGGAGTAGCGGCCCGTCGGCCATGACGCCTGGCGGCCGAGCAGCGCGCGGTCGCCGTCGTGGACCACCATGATCACCACCGGGTCGGTGCGCGGATGGTGCTGGGCGCCGCAGTTCGGGCAGCGGCGCAAGAAGCCCGCCTCGGCCACGTTCGTGCGCGCGCCGCACACCGCGCAGTGCGGATGGCTGCGGTGCCAGTTCACCATCGCCGTGCCGTACGCGAGCAGGCCGGCGTCCTCCGCCGAGAGCAGTGCGCCCACCTCGCGCAGACCCATGAGCTGTGCGTCCGCCGGCGGTGCGACCCCGTCCGCGGCGGCGGCCGCGAACACGGCGCCCTCGCCGTCCAGTCCGAGCAGCACCGGCTCGTCGAGCGGGGGCAGGCCGCGCAGCGGGACGAGCGCCGGCCGCGAGTCGCCGTCCACGAACACGCCCTCCTCCGCCACGAGCAGCGCGCGCGCCGAGTCGTCGGCGAGGCGCTCGGCCAGCCACCGCTCGTCGCTGCGGCGCATGCCCGCGCGGTCGAGCCGCACACCCGCGAACGTGTTCGATCCAGCCGCCACCCGACGTACGGTACGCAGGCGAGCGGCTCGGGTATGCACTGCTCCTGGGTAAGCTTTGGATTGACTCGTCAGTCAACGGAGGGGGGAGCCGTGCGCGCAGCCGCCGTACAGCTCAATTCACAAGAGGACAAGCAACGCAACCTCGAGGCGGCCGACCGCCTGACTCGCGCCGCGGTCGCCGACGGGGCGGACTTCGTGCTGCTGCCCGAGAAATGGACAGCGCTCGGCACACTCGCGGACTACCAGCGCGCGGCCGAGTCGCTCGATGGCGATGGCCCCGCGATCTCGTGGGCGCGCTCGATCGCGCGCGAGCTCGGCATCGACCTCGTGGCCGGCTCTATCTCCGAGCAGCGCGAGGGCCGCGACAAGCTCGGCAACACGTCGATCCACTTCGGGCCCGACGGCGAACTCAAGGCCGCCTACCGCAAGATCCACATGTTCGATGTCGTGGTCGGCGGGCTCGAGTACCGCGAGTCGGAGGCGGAGGAGCCGGGCGACGAGATCGTGCTGTCGGAGACGCGCGACGGCATTCCGTTCGGCATGACCGTCTGCTACGACCTGCGCTTCCCGGAGCTCTACCGCATCCTCGCGGTCCGCGGCGCGCGGATCCTGCTGGTGCCCGCGGCATTCACGAAGATCACCGGCCAGGCGCACTGGGAGACGCTGCTGCGCGCACGCGCGATCGAGAACCAGGCGTTCGTCATAGCGGCGGACCAGATCGGCCACCACCCGCCCGACAAGGAGAGCTTCGGCGGCTCGCTGATCATCGACCCGTGGGGCGAGATCCTCGCGCGCGCGCCCGACGAGGCAACATTTATCGCGGCCGACCTCGATCTCGCCCGCCAGGACGAGGTGCGCGAGCAGCTCCCGAGCCTCGCCAACCGCCAGCCGGGCGCTTACGCCTGGCCGCAGGAGGTATCCGCCTGATGGCCAGCCGGCGCCACGGGACAGGGGTCGACAAGCGGCGCGTGATCCTCGACGCCGCGATCACCGTGTTCGCCCGGCAGGGCTTCCACAGCTGCCGCGTCTCGGACGTCGCGGACGAGGCGGGCGTGGCCTACGGGCTCGTGTACCACTACTTCAGCTCCAAGGAGGAGATCCTCAACACGCTCTTCACCGAGCGCTGGGAGCTGATGCTCGACGCGATCGTCGCGATCGACGCCCGCGAGGAGCTCACCGCGCGCGACAAGCTCGGCCAGGTGGCGGGCTTCATCATCGATTCGTATCGCCACGAGCCCGACCTGATGAAGGTGATCATCGTGGAGGTCACGCGCGCGGCGAACACCTTCGGCCGCCACCACCTCCCGAAGATTCGCGAGGCCTATAACCTGCTCGCGGGCATCGTCGAGCAGGCGCGCGTGGACGGCTCGTTCAAGTCCGACATCTCCGCCGAGTTCGCGGCGATGTGCTTCTACGGCGCGATCGAGCAGCTGCTCACGGCCTGGATCTTCGACATCCTGCCCAAGTCCGACGCGGACTTCGAGCGGGCCAAGGGGCTCGTCGTGGAGGCGATCTGCGGCGGCCTCGAGTCGGACGCCGTCGGCGCATCTGCACTCTCCACGTAGCTCACTAGACTGCCGAGGCCATGAACAACGAGATGGTCAAACGGCTTGCATGGAGCGGCCTGCTCGCGGGTATAGGCGCCCTCACCACGATCGTGGCGAACAAGATCGCCACGGCTATCTGGGTGAGGCTGTTCGACGAGGACCCGCCCGAGTAGACATGGCCGACGACGAGAGCGCGCAACAGACGCAGGACATGCCGGCGGTGGAGCAGCAGCCGAGCGCCGGGCAGTCGCCGTTGGACGCCCACGAGGCCTCCGACAGCCCGGGCGACCCGCTCCCGCTCATAGGCGCCGCCTTCGCGGGCGGCTTCGTGCTGGCCAAGATCCTCAAGCGGCTCGGAGGGGACGACTGATGGCAAGCGGCAACGGCACCACCCCGCCAGGCAGCGCCGAGAAGTCACTCGGCGAGATCGTCAACGAGGTCACCGAGAAGGGTTCGCTGCTCGTCCGCGAGGAGATCGAGCTCGCCAAGGCAGAGATCACGGAGAAGGTCACGCGGCTCGGCAAGGGAGCGGCCTTCGCGGCGGTCGGCGCGATCTTCCTCGTCTTCATGCTCATCTACTTCCTCGAGGCGCTGTCGTGGTTCTGGAACGACCTCTTCAACTTCAACGCCGCCTGGCCCGGCTTCCTGATCACCACCGGCATCCTGCTCGTGCTCGGGCTGATCGCGATCCTGGTCGCCGTGCGCTTCTTCAAGAAGGGCGCGCCGCCGGTGCCGCAGATCGCGATCGACGAGGCAAAGAAGACCCGCGAGGTGCTCGAGGAGGTGCGGCACTGATGCCGGCGTCGCGCTCTCCGCAGGAGATCCGCGCCTCGCTCGAGGCCACGCGCTCGGAGCTCGAGTTCTCGCTCAACGACCTGCAGGGCAAGGTCCGCGAGCTCACCAACTGGCGCCGCCAGCTCGCCGAGAACCGCGACAAGGCCGTCATCGGCGCCGCCGTGGCGGGCTTTCTGATCGGCGGCGGCGTGGCCGCCACGTTCGGCCTTTTCCGCAGACGCCGCCGCTGATTCCGCGTCCGGGTCCAGCTTTAGCCTGACCCCGGAAGTGCCAAGTACCCGGGCGATCCTCAAGGTGTTGCTCGTCACTGCGGCTACCGCAGGGGCGTTCTACCTCTGTTACCTGGTCCGCTCGATCCTCGGAATGCTGTTCATCGCGGTGTTCCTGGCCGTCGCGCTGGGACCCGCGGTCGACGCGTTCCAGCAGCGCGGGCACATGCCGCGCTCGCTGGCGATCCTGCTGGTCTACCTGTCGATCCTCGGCGGGATCGTCGGCCTCGGGCTGCTCGTGGTGCCGCCGATCGTGAGCGGCGTGAACCACTTCGTGAACAAGGTCCCCAACTACGTCCAGGACCTGCGCAAGAACCAGACGGTGCGCAAGTACGACAACAAGTACCACATCACCGACAAGCTCGATAAGGAGGCGAAGAAGCTCCCCAACCGGCTCGGCGACGCGGCCAGCGCGCTCACCTCGGTCACGGTCGGCGTGTTCTCCGCGATCTTCCAGCTCGTCACCGTGCTGGTGCTGACCTTCTTCTTCCTGCTCGACGGAAAACGGATGGTGGACTGGGGCTTACGCCAGTTACCCGCGGAGCGCTCCGTGCGGATGCGCTCCGTGATCCGCGACGTCTACGAGGCCACCGGTGGCTACGTCGTCGGCAACCTGATCATCTCGGTGATCGCGGGCACTGGCACCTACATCGTCCTGATGATCCTGAGCGTCCCGTTCGCCGTCCCGCTCGCAGTGCTGATGGCGTTCCTCGACCTGATCCCGCTCGTCGGCGCGACGATCGGCGGCGTCGGCATCGGCATCGTCGCCGCGATCTCCGACTTCCCCACCGCCCTGATCGTCTGGGCCATCTACTTCATCGTCTACCAGCAGATCGAGAACAACGTCCTCCAGCCGATCATCTACCGCCGCACCGTCTCACTGCACCCGCTCGTCGTTCTGATAGCCGTCCTCATCGGTGGCAGCCAGCTCGGCGTCCTAGGCGCCCTGATAGCCATCCCCGTAGCCGCCGGCCTCCAGATCCTGGTGAAGGACTGGTGGAAAGCGAGGCGAGCCCGGATCGTGGTGTCGGAGGGACCGCCGCCGCCTCCGACCGATGTGATCACCGATACGCCGTAATCAGGTCGCAGGTCGCAGGTCGCAGGAGATTCAGTGCGGCTCGCGCTTTCTGATCAGCCCGGTCAGTGTTCTGGCCAGTTCTGGTATTTGCGCGTCTGCGTCGTTCGCGAGAAGGCCGCGCTGCTTCGCTACGGCGACCCAGTGCTCGGTCTCGTATAGAGAGCCACGGGCGAAGTACAGGACGCGCCGCTGGTCCGCTATGTGCCAGCGGCCTGTGGCCTCGGCGATGTTGGCTCCGATCGAATCGGCTGCCCGCATCAGCTGGATGCCCAGCGACCAGCGCTCGAACTTGTCCCAACCCAGAACGGCGGCATGGAGGTCTCGTGCCAGCGAGACCGCCAACTCATATGCCCTCAATCTCCGAAATTCGCTTGGCATACACGGAGAAGGGCCAGCGCCCCGAATTTCTCCCCCTGCGACCTGCGACCTGCGACCTGCGACCTACTCCACCAACCCCCTCGGAACCCCACCCACCCCAAGCAACCCCGGGCCCGTATGCACCCCGAGCACCGGCCCGACCTCCGAGATCCAGACCGGCTCGCTGTTGAAGATCTCGCGGCAGGCGTCGGCGAGCTTGTTGGCCTGGTCGGGGCTCTGGATGTGTTGCACCACCCAGCCGTCGGCGCCGGCGGCGTGGCGCTGGCGGGCGTAGTCGACCATGCGGTCGAAGGCGCGGGCCCTGGTGCGCACGCGCTCGATCGGCGTCATCTCGCGCTCGACGGTGAGGATCGGCTTGATCTTCAGCGTCGAGCCGATCCAGGCGCTCGCCGCGCCGATGCGGCCGCCGCGGCGCAGGTACTCGAGCGTGTCGATCGCGAACCAGATCTTGAGGCTCTCGCGCGTGGTGCGCGCGGCGGCTTCGACCGCGTCGAGGTCACCGCCCTCGCGCGCCGCCTTGGCCGCGCCGAGCGCGACCAGGGCGATGCCGCCGGCGCCAGTCGCCGAGTCGAACACGCGGACCCGCCCGGCCTTGCCGTCGCGCTCGAGCGTCTCAACCGCCTGGCGCGCCGCATCGCACGTGCCGGACAGCCCGGCCGAGATGTGGACCGACAGGACGTCGTGTCCCTCGGCCAGCAGCGGCTCGTAGACCTCGAGGAAATCGCCCACCGGCGGTTGCGATGTCGTGGGCAGCGAAGCAGCGCCGCGAAGCTCGTCGTAGAAGGCCGCGTAGTCGGTGATGTTCGCTTCGCGAACAGTTCTTTCTCCACCAAAGTTGACATAGAGAGAGACAAGCTGTATTCCGTTTGAGCGGACAAGCTCTGCGGGCAAATAACCGGTAGTGTCCGTAACGACTGTGACGCGCGACATGCGCGGGGCAGCCTACAGAGAGGCCGAGTTGCGAGAGGGGCGACACGGCCGGGGGCGAAAGACCCGGAGGAGGGATTCTTGACGGGTATCGAGCTGGACCGAGTGGAGACCCTGCTGAGGGAGCGTTCAGCGGAGATGACCCGGACGCGCACCGCGACCCAGCTGCATCGGAGTCTCGAGGGCGCGGCGTTGGAAGTCCCACCTGAGCCCGCTCCCGTCATCGAGGTGACGCACGAGGGCGCCTGTATCGACTGCGGCGACCGCATCTCGAGCGCGCGCCTCAAGGCCCTGCCTGACGCCGTGCGCTGCGTGAGCTGCCAGCGCGCGATCGAGTCGCAGGTCCGCTAGCGCTCTAGGGTCCGACCGGCGCGAAGCGGCCCGTAGACTGGCCGCGTGCCGAAGACCCTCCTCACCGGTGCGACCGGCTTCATCGGTTCGTATGTCGCACACGAGTTGGTGCGCCGCGGCGACGAGCTGCGCGTGACGGTACGCGAGGGCTCCGTGCTCGACGGGCTCGCGGACATCGAGTACGAGACCGCCAAGTGCGACCTCCTCGACCGACGCGCCGTGCGCCGAGCGGTGAGCGGGGCGGACAAGGTGTTCCACTGCGCCGGGCTGGTCTCGCTGCGCGCGCGCGACGCCGACCGCGTCTTCGAGGTGAACGCGCTGGCCACGCGCACGCTGCTCGAGGAATGCCTGCGCGCGGAGGTGCAGCGTGTGGTGTTCACCTCGAGCGTCGCCGCGATCGGCCCGGCGCCGCCCGGCGGCACCGCCGACGAGACACAGGTCTTCACCGCCGGCCACCTCGGCATCCCGTACGTGAACTCCAAGCACGAGGCCGAGACCGAGGCGCTCCGGATGGCCGCGCGGGGCCTGCCCGTCGTGTGCGTCAACCCCACCTTCGTCTACGGCCGCGGCGACGTTCACGGGGGCTCCACCAACCTGGTCAGGCGCTTCCTGCTCGGCCGCATCCCGGTGTACACCGACGGCGCGATCAACGTCGTCGACGTGGGCGACGTCGCGCGCGGCCACCTGCTTGCCGACGAGAAGGGCGAGCCCGGCGAGCGCTACATCCTCGGCAACCGCAACTACACCTGGGACCGCCTGTTCGCGGACCTCTCCCGCGTGTCGGGCGTCGAGCCGCCGCCGCTCAAGTTGCCGCCGGCGCTCGCCATACGCATGGCGGAGCTGCTCGAGCGCGGCCCCGGCCGCCCGCCGGTGACGGCGCTCGAGGTGCGCTCGGCGAGCCAGTGGTGGACCTACAAGTCCACGAAGGCCAAGCGCGAGCTCGGCTGGACCACCTCGCCGCACGAGGACACGATCGAGGCCACCGTGCAGTGGTACCGCGAGCGCGAGGGCGATCGCATGGCGCGCGCCCGCCGCTCCCAGCCGCTTCAGTACAAGGTCGCCGCACGCACGTTCTCGGCAATCGAGGGCGTGGTCGGGCGCCTGCGGTGAAGAAGATCGCCTTCATCCTGGCCGGTGGCGCGTCGCGCGGCGCCTACCAGGCCGGTTGCCTCAAGCGGCTAGAGGAGGAGGGCATCGAGCCCGACCTGATCGTCGGCTCGTCGATCGGCGTGTGCAACTCGCTCGTCTACACGACGGGCGGCGCGGAGGCGCTCTGGGCGTTCTGGTCGCGGGCGCGTTCGCTGCCGCAGATCTTCGACCTC
>DASXNY010000190.1:0-48997 GCA_036494715.1 Thermoleophilaceae bacterium | reverse complement strand
ATCGACCGCGAGCGCTGCATCCTCTGCTACCGCTGCGTGCGCTTCTCGCAGGAGATCGCCGAGGACTACCAGCTCGTGTTCCTCGAGCGCGGCGACCACACCTTCGTCGGCACCCACGACGGCCACCCGTACGTGGCGCCGTTCAGCGGCAACATCATCGAGCTCTGCCCGGTGGGCGCGCTCACCTCCACCGCGTACCGCTTCCGCGCTCGCCCGTGGGACATCGAGGACGCCGGCTCGGTATGCCTGCTCTGCCCGTCGCAGTGCAACGTGACGTTCACCACGCGCGACGACACCAAGGTGATGCGCGTGCTCGCGCGCGACCACAGCGAGGTGGACGACGGCTGGCTCTGCGACAAGGGCCGCTTCGGCTACCAGGCGATTCATTCCGCCGACCGCATCACCGCGCCGATGGTGCGTGACGGCGGTCAGCTGCGCGAGGTGTCGTGGGAGCGCGCCCTGTCCGAGGCGGCGGGAGCGCTGAAGCGCGCCGGCTCGAAGGCGGCGGCGCTCGTGGGCGGCGAGGCCACCAACGAGGAGGGCTTCCTGATCCAGCGCCTGTTCCGCGAGGCCCTCGGCTCGGCGAACATCGACTCGCGCTCGAACGGCGCGCTCGATCCCGAACAGGCGCGCGCGCTCGCGCGGCCGGACTTCGCGGCGAAGGTGCCGGACATCGACTACGCCGAGTCGATCCTCGTGCTCGACACGAGCCTCGTGGACGAGGCGCCGATCCTCGACCTGCGGGTGCGCAAGGCCGTGCGCCGCAACGGCGTGAAGCTCGTGGTGGCCACGAGCCGTCCCGGCACGCTCGACCCGAACGCCGACGCCGTGGTGCGCTTCGCGCCCGGCGCCGTGGAGGCCGCGCTCGCCGGCCTGGCCGCCGCGCTCACGGACACTGGCGACCTCGACGACCTCGCCCGCCGCTCGGGCTCGACCGCCGACCACCTGCGCGCCGCTGCCGAGCTGCTCGGCGGCGCCGGCCCGACCGTGATCCTCTGGGGCGAGCGCGTGTCGCACGGCGACCGCGGCCACCAGGCGGCGGCGGCGCTGCTGGCGGTGGCCCGCCACTGCGGCATCGAGACGACCGCCGAGGCCGGGCTGATCGAGGTGCCCGCCGGCACCAACTCGCGGGGGCTGCGCGAGCTCGGCTGCCTGCCCAACCTCGGTCCAGGCCTCGCCGCCGCCGAGAGCAGCGGCACGAGCGCCACCGGCATCCCCGCCGCCGTCGCGGACGGCGGCGTGTCCGCGCTGCTCCTCTTCCAGGCCGACCCGATTCGCACGAACCCGGATCCCGCCGCGTGGGAGCAGGCGCTCGACTCCGCCACGAGCGTGATCGCGTTCGCCGACTTCGTCACGCCCGCGCTCGAGGAGCACGCGAACGTGGTCTTCCCCGCCGAGTCCTACGCCGAGAAGGAGGGCACCGTCACGCACCCGGACGGCCGCCTCCAGCGCGTGCGCCAGGCGATCGCGCATCCCGGCGAGATCCGCTCCGGCTGGGCCGTGCTCGCGGAGCTGTCCGCGCGCGCCGGCCGGCCGCTGCCGGTGCCGACGATGCCGGGCATCTTCAACGAGCTCGTGCAGGTGGTGCCGTTCTACGCCGGGCTCACGCTCGAGGAGATCGGCGGCCGCGGCGTGCGCTGGCAGGAGCGCGAGCAGGCGTCCGCGCTCGGCGCCTCGCCGCTGCCCGACACGTCGCTCGACACTCCGCCCGAGCTGCCCACGAGCGGCCTGCGCCTCGGCACCGTGCCGTCACTCTGGTCCGGCCGCGAGACCCAGCACGCAGCGGTGCTGCGCTTCCTCGCGCCGGAGCAGACGCTCGAGATCTCGATCGCGGACGCCGAGCGCCTCGGCGTGCGCTCCGGCGACGAGGTGAGCGTGTCCGTGGACGGCCGCAGCGTGCGCGCCCGCGCGCGGGTTCACGATCCCGTGCCGGCGGGCAGCGTGTTCCTGGTGGAGGGCACTCAGACCGACAACGCCACGGCGCTGATGAACGGACTGCCGCGCACGGTGGAGGTGACGAAGGCGTGACCCCGGTGCTCGCCGACGTCAACTACGTCGAAGGAACGCTCGTGATGATCGCCAAGTCGCTGATCATCTTCCTGTTCGTGCTCCAGGTGGTGCCGCTGATCCTGCTGCTCGAGCGCAAGCTGCTCGGCCGCTTCCAGTCGCGCATCGGGCCGAACCGCGTGGGCCCCTACGGGCTGATGCAGCCGCTCGCCGACGTGCTCAAGCTGCTGTCCAAGGAGAACTCGGTGCCGAACACCGCGGTGCCGTGGATGATGGCGCTCGCGCCGGTGATCTCGATCTTCTGCGCCGTCGTCACGCTCGCGATCATCCCCTTCGGCGACAACGGCGCCTGGGGCGGCAACTTCGGCCTCTACGGCATCGACGTGCCGATCGGCATCCTCTTCTACTTCGCGTTCGGCGCGCTCGCCTTCTACGCGCTGATGCTCGGCGGCTGGGCGTCGGGCTCGAAGTACTCGTTCCTCGGCGCGATGCGCTCCGCGGCCCAGCTGATCTCCTACGAGATCGCGCTCGGGCTGTCGCTGCTCGGCGTGGTGATCCAGGCGCAGTCGATGTCGCTCACCGAGATCATCCACGCGCAGCACAACCTCTGGTACATCGTCCCCCAGTTCATCGGCTTCTGCATCTTCCTGGTGGCCGGCTTCGCCGAGACCAACCGCCCGCCGTTCGACCTCGCCGAGGGCGACTCCGAGATCGTCGGCGGCTTCAACACCGAGTTCGGCGGCATGCGCTTCGGCTCGTTCTTCATGGCCGAGTACATCAACATGATCGTGATCGCCGGCATCGCCACCGCGATGTTCCTCGGCGGCTGGCACGGCCCCGGGCCGGCCGCGCTCGGCCCGCTCTGGACGATCCTCAAGATGCTCCTCTTCATCGTGCTGTTCATCTGGGTGCGTGCCACCCTGCCGCGGCTGCGCTACGACCAGCTGATGTCGTTCGGCTGGAAGGTGCTGCTGCCGCTCGCAACGCTCAATGTCCTCGTCACCGCGATCTTGGTAGCCACATGACCCCATATGACCCCACAGCAGACGTAATCGAAGTGCGCCGCGGCCCCAACCCCGGCGGGCCGGCCTCGATCTACCGCGTGTTCGGCGAGACCCTGCGCGGCCTGAAGACCACGCTCGGGCGCGTGGTGGAGGGCCCGGTGACGATGGAGTACCCCGAGCAGAAGACGCCGGTGTACCCGCGCTTCCGCGGCCGCCACAAGCTGCACCGCTTCGAGGACTCCGGGCTCGAGAAGTGCGTGGGCTGCTCGCTCTGCGCGGCGGCCTGCCCGGCCGAGTGCATCCGCGTGGTGGCGGCGGAGAACACGCCCGAGCACCAGGTGTCGGCCGGCGAGCGCTACGCCGCTGTCTACGAGATCAACATGACGCGCTGCATCTTCTGCGGCTACTGCGAGGTGGCCTGCCCGTTCGACGCGATCACGATGGGCAACGACTACGAGCTGGCGGACTACACGCGCTCGGACCTCGTGTTCACCAAGGAGATGCTGCTCGCGGACCCGATCGAGAAGACGCCCCTGCGGAGGGAGGGCGAGTGATCTTCACCGACATCGTCTTCTTCATCGCGGCGATCGGGGCTCTCGCGGGGGCCGTCGGCGTGGTGGTGCTCAAGAACCCCTTCTACAGCGTGCTCTCGCTCGTCACGCACCTGTTCTTCCTCGCCGTCCTGTTCCTGCTGCTCAACTCGCAGTTCCTGGCGGCGGCGCAGCTGATCGTCTACGCGGGCGCGGTGATGGTGCTGTACGTGTTCGTGGTCGCCTACATCGGGGGCGCGGAGGAGCCGCTCGGCGACAGCCTGCCGGCCATCCGGCCGCTCGGCGTGCTGTTCGCGGTCTGCCTGCTGGCGGAGCTCTGCATCGGGGTGATCGGCTCAGGGCTGAAGGCGCTCGACAGCCACGGCGCGCACGTGTCGAACACCTTCGGCGCCCCGAGCCAGATCGGCTCGCTGCTGCTCAACCAGTTCCTGATCCCGTTCGAGGCGGCCTCCTACCTGCTGCTGATCGCGGCTGTGGGGGCACTCGTGCTGGCGCGCAAGCGGCGCGGCTTCGAGGAGCTCACCGGGGAGGGCGGCACGGCGTGAACATCACCTGGTACCTCGTGCTCTCGGCCTTCCTGTTCACGATCGGCGCCGTCGGCGTGCTCACTCGCCGCAACCCGCTGGTGATCCTGCTCTGCCTCGAGCTGATGCTCAACGCCGGCAACCTCGCGCTGATCGCGTTCTCGCGCATGTGGGGCAACGGCGACGGCCAGATCTTCGCGCTCGTCGTGATGGTCGTGGCGGCGTGCGAGGTCGTGGTGGGGCTCGGAATCATCGTCGGCATCTTCCGCCGGCGGATCCCCGAGGACGTGGACGCGTTGTCGGAGCTGCGCGGGTGAGCGCCACAGCCTGGGCATGGCTGGTGCTGGCCTTCCCGCTGGCGGGAACGCTGGTGATCGGGCTCGGCTGGCGTGTGCTGCCCGGGCGCGTGCCCGGCTGGCTCGCCTCGTCGATGATCCTGGCCGCGTTCGCGTGCGCGATCGCCGCCACGGTCAAGATGCAGGACAGGGCGCCCGCCGCGCGGCACGCCTCGTCCACGCTGTTCGACTACGCGCACAGCGCCGGCCTGAACATCGGGCTGAGCATCTACGTGGATCCGCTGTCGCTGTTCATGGCGCTCGTGGTGAGCGGCGTGTCGTTCCTGATCCACGTCTACTCGGTCTCCTACATGACCTCGGACAAGGGCTTCACGCGCTACTTCGCCTACCTCAACTTCTTCGTCTTCTCGATGCTGCTGCTGGTCCTGGCGGGCAACATCATCATCCTCATCGTCGGCTGGGCGTTCGTCGGCGCGGCCTCCTACCTGCTGATCTCGTTCTGGTACCGGCGCGAGACCGCCACGGCCGCCGGCATCAAGGCGTTCGTGATGAACGTGATCGGCGACGTGGCGCTCGTGATCGCCGCCTTCCTCTTGTGGAAGAACGCCGGGCACCACGTGAGCTACACGGGCATCTTCGCCGGCTCGAAGACGCACTTCTCGCACGACCAGGGCACGCTGATCGCGGCCTGCCTGCTGCTCACGGTGGGCGCGTTCGCCAAGTCGGCCCAGCTGCCACTCCACACGTGGCTGCCGGACGCGATGGAGGGCCCGACCCCGGTCAGCGCCCTCATCCACGCGGCCACGATGGTCACCGCCGGCGTGTACCTGATCGCCCGCTTCCACCCGCTGTACGAACAGGCGCCCACCGCGGCCAACATCACGGCCGGCGTCGCGGCCGCCACGCTCTTCTTCGCGGCCACCTGCGCGCTGGCGGTCACCGACCTCAAACGGATCATCGCCTACTCCACGATGTCGCAGATCGGCTACATGATGGTCGGCGTCTCGACGGGCGGATACGACGGCGGCCTCTTCCACCTCATGACGCACGCCTTCTTCAAGGCGCTCCTGTTCATGGGCGCGGGCTCGGTGATCGGCGCGATGGCCGGGATCCAGGACATCGACCGCATGGGCGGCTTCCGCAAGTCGATGCGCTTCACCTACATCACGTTCGTCGTCGGGGCGCTGACGCTTGCGGGGATGATGCCGTTCGCCGGCTGGTTCTCGAAGGACGAGATCCTCGGCTTCGACGTGCACCGCGGTGGCTTCGACCTGATCCTCGCGATCGTCGGCTTCGCCGGCGCGCTGCTCACGGCCTTCTACTCGTTCCGGATGGTCTTCCGCGTGTTCCACGGCGACTCCGTGCCGGAGGCGCAGTCGCTCGAGCGGGGCGAGCTCTTCCACGGCGAGCACGTGAACCCGATGACCGGCGAGCACGAGGACACGGACGTCGGCTTCCCAGGCGCCGAGCACCACATCGCCGAGCGCGAGCTGCCGATGAAGTTCGCGATGGGCACGCTCGCCGTGCTCTCGGTGGTGGGCGGCGTGGTGGCCATCCCGGGCGTGACGGACTGGCTGCGCAACTTCCTCGATCCCACCTTCGCCGACTCGAAGTTCGTGAACGCGGCGCCGAGCACGGGCGCCGACTGGACCGGGCTCATCGTGGGCGCCGGCATCGCGCTGGCCGGCATCACCACCGCGTTCGTCTGTTACATCCGCCGGCCGGGCACCACGGCGGAGATCATCAAGCGCCTCCCGTTCCTGCACCGGCTGTTCGTGAACCGCTGGTACTTCGACGAGCTCTACGACGCGCTGTTCGTGCGCCCGGCGGCCACGTTCGGGCGCTTCGGCCGCTACGTGGTGGAGAGCGCGTTCGTGCAGGGCACGCTCGTCGGCGGCGCCACGCGGATCGTCGGCGCGGGCACGGCGATCGCACGCACGGTCCAGTCCGGCTACCTGCGCGGCTACGCGGTGCTGATGCTGATCGGCTTCGGCGGCCTCGCCCTCTACTTCCTGCTCCAGGCCACGTGAGATGACCGTCTACCTCTCGATCATCCTGTTCCTGCCGACGATCTTCGGGGCGCTGGCGCTGTTCGCGCCGCGGCGGCTGGCGCTCTGGACGCTCGTGGCCGGGACGGTGCTCACGCTCGCCTACTCGATCGTGATGCTCGCGCGCTTCAAGACCGGCGTGGGGATGCAGTTCATCACCGACGACAACTGGATCTCCGAGCTCGGCATCCGCTACTCGCTCGGCGTCGACGGGCTCAACCTGTTCCTGATCGTCCTGACGTCTCTCCTGTGGGTGCCCGCCACGGTGGCCGCCGCGCTGCGCGACTGGGACCGCCCGCGGCTGTTCGCCTTCTTCATGGGCATCGCCCAGACCGCCGTGCTCGGCGCGTTCATGTCCCAGGACCTCGCGCTGTTCGTCGTCTTCTTCGACCTGATGCTCGTGCCGTTCTACTTCCTGGTCGGAATGTGGGGCGGCGAGGACCGCGTGTACGCGACCACCAAGCTCGTGATCTACACGCTGGTCGGTTCGCTGCTCATGCTCGCCGCGGCGGTGGCGCTCGGCGTGATGTCCACGCCGGCCGGCGGCCACATCTCGTTCTCGTTCGCCACACTGGCGCCGCACCCGCTCTCGGGCGGGTCGCAGTACTGGCTGTTCATCCTGTTCGCGTTCGCGTTCCTCGTGAAGGCGCCCGCGTTCCCGCTGCACGGCTGGATGCCCGACGCCTACCGGCAGGCGCCGCTGCCCGTGATCCTCGTGTTCTCGGCGGTCGTGTCGAAGGTCGGCGTGTACGGCTTCCTGCGGATCGTGTTGCCGCTGCTCCCGCAGGCGTCCGTGCACTTCCAGGAGCTGATGCTGGCGATCGCCGTCGTCTCGATTCTGTACGGCTCGGTGCTCGCGTTCTCGCAGGACGAGGCGCGGCTGGTGCTCGGCTACTCGTCGATCGCGCAGCTCGGCTTCATCCTGCTCGGGATCTTCTCGCTCGACCCGAAGGGCGGGCAGGGCGCGGTGCTGCAGATGGTCAACCACGGCCTCGTGGTGGCGCCGCTCTTCCTGATCATCGGCTACCTGGCAATCCGCGCTCAGGGCCGCGAGTCGCTCGACTGGATGGGCGGCATGGCCTTCCGGGCGCCCGTGCTCGCGACCGTGTTCCTGATCGTCGCGCTCGCCACGCTCGCGATGCCGGGCTCGGCCAACTTCGTGGGCGAGCTGTACATCCTGTTCGGCACCTTCCAGTCGAAGATCGTCTATGGGCTGGTGGCGAGCGTGGGCGTGGTGCTCGCGGCGGTCTACATGATCCGCTTCTACCAGCGGGCCATGCACAACCCGGTGGGGGCGCACGTGGAGTCGCGTGACCTGGCTCTCGGACCCGAGCTCGGTGTGATCGCGCCGCTCGTGCTCGTGATCCTCGCGCTCGGCGTCTACCCGAACTTCCTGCTGCACCGCATCAACGCGTTCGCCCCGACGACCAAGAACATCCCGCAGGTGGCGCTCAAGCGATGAACACGCTGAACGTCATAGCCGCCGTCAAGGCCCCGGTGATCGACTACAAGGGCATCTCGCCGCTGTTCGCGATCGCGGGCGGCGCGGTGATCGTCCTGCTGGCGGCGCTCTTCCGCGGGCGTTTCGTGCAGCGGGCGCTCGTTCCGTTCCTCACCGTGGCGGCGCTCGGCGCCGCGATCGGGCTGACGATCTGGAACTGGCACACGGGCGACAGCCGGCCGATCGTCGAGGGCGCCCTCGCGATCGATCCGCTCGCGCTCGGGCTGTCGCTGCTCTTCTACATCACCGGCCTCGCCACCGTGGCCTTCGCCTGGCGCTCGGTCGCGCTGCGGGAGTCCGGCAGCGGCGAGTTCTACGCGCTCATGCTCGGGTCGATCGCGGGCATGACCATGCTCGCGTCGGCGGAGAACCTCGTCACGCTGTTCGTCGGCATCGAGCTGCTCTCGATCCCGCTGTACGTGCTGTGCGCGAGCGAGGTGAAGCGCGAGACGTCGCTCGAGTCGGGGCTCAAGTACCTCGTGATCGGCTCGGTGGGCTCGGCCACGCTCCTCTACGGCCTCGCCTTCATCTACGGCGCCACCGGCCACACCGGCTTCGGCCAGATCGCGAGCGCGCTCGGCAACAGCGTGAGCATCACCGATCCGCTGCTCCTCACCGGCATCGCGCTGGCGGTGGCCGGGCTGGCCTTCAAGGCCTCGGTCGCGCCGTTCCACGCCTGGACGCCGGACGTCTACGAGGGTGCGCCCACGCCGGTCACCGCCTTCATGGCCGTGGCCACCAAGACCGCTGCGTTCGCGATCATCCTGCGCCTCTTCGACGAGGCGCTCGTGTCCGCGCAGCTCCAGTGGGCGCCCGCGCTCGCCGCGCTGGCGGTGATCACGATCCTCGTGGGCAACGTGGGCGCGATCGCTCAGAGCTCGCTCAAGCGAATGCTCGCGTGGTCGGGTGTCGCGCAGGCGGGCTACATGCTCGCCGGCGTGGTGGTGGGCACGCAGCTCGGCCTCCAGGCCACCGCCTTCTACCTCGCGGTCTACCTGTTCATGAACATGGCCGCGTTCGGGGTGGTGATCGCGCGCGAGCGCGTGTCCGAGCACGGCGACGGGCTGAAGGCGCTCGAGGGCCTCGGCAGCGCGAGCCCGCTGCTGGCCTGGCCGATGACGATCGCGATGCTGTCGCTGGCCGGCTTCCCGGTCACCGCCGGGTTCATCGGCAAGTTCTATTTGATCTCAGCCACCGTGGGCGGCGACTGGGCCTGGCTCGGCGTGATCATCGTGGTCGGCTCGATGATCTCGCTCGTGTACTACCTGCGCGTGATCGCGGTGATGTGGATGAGCCCGTTCAAGATCGAGCTGCCGGGCCTGCCGCGGCGGCGCGAGGTGCACCCGGTGGCCGGCTGGTCGCCGGAGGCGGACCCGCGCGCGCAGCCCGAGGTGATCCTCGTGACCCTGCTGATGGCCGCAGCCACGATCTTCTTCGGCATCGTGCCCTCGCCGCTGTTCCACCTCGCCCACGACGTGGGCACCTCGATCAGCGCGCTGGTCGGCAGCTAGGCTGCGGCCCCGAGATCCTCGACTCGGTCGTGTAGCGCCAGATCGGTACGCTGCGTCACATGGCGATCAAGCTTCATCGCTGCAAGGTCATGTGGGCCAAGGGCCGGCATCCGTGCTGGCACGTGCAGAAGGCTCTCGACGAGGCGGGCGTCGACTATGAGCTCGTGAAGTACCCGGCCCTGCGCTTCAACCGCAAGGAGCTCGACGGTAAGAAGGTGCTGCCGGCGATCGAGTTCGAGGACGGGCGCATCGTGCGCGAGGACTCGGGCGACCTCGCCAAGCGGATCCGCGCGGGCAAGCTCGACGAGCTGGCTACGCCGCCCGGTACCTGAAGTCGCCGTTGCGGCGCAGCTCGGCGCCGTTGCGGGAGATCAGGGGGTGGCCCTCGACGGCCACGGGCGAGAAGGCGATCGGCAGACGGCGGCCGTCGTAGACGCAGAGGGCCGTGGCGTTCAGGTCGAGCACCAGCTGGTGCGCGATCCGCTCGTAGTGCCGGAACGCCTCGGGGTCGATCCCCGCGGCGGCGCCGCCGTCCGGCCCGGAGAGGACGCGCACGGGCTTGTCGAAGGACTCGATCGTCTCGCGGTACTCGCCTGCCGTGGCCGCGGGGTCGAAGTCGGGTCCGTAGAGGCGCTCCGCGTCGAACACCTCCGCGCCGTCGAGCGCGTTCCCGAGCCGCTCGGCGAGCGCGTCGCGCAGGCCGGCCGGCACGGCGATGATGATCTGCTCGCCCCGCTGTATGCCCTCCTCGACGAAGCGCGCGCAGAAGTCCACCGCGGCGTCCTCCTCGGTGTAGAGCAGCACTCCGTGGTCGCCGCGCTGCGCCGAGCGCGTCAGCCCCGCCACGCGGGCGAAGCTCACCTCCTCGTCGAACACCCTCCACGCGCTTCCACCGCAGGCGTCGCAAGACAGCTCGGTCGAGCCGTGCGCCGAGTAGTAGAGCTCGTTGCAGCGTGAGCACTCCAGAACTGGCAAAACAATTCCCCTGCCCCTAGCGATACCCCAGCGGGTGTACCCCCTGGTTGTTTACCAGTTCTGGGGGTGGCTACGCCTCACGGGTACGCCGGGCCGCAAATGCGCAGGGAATTCGTCCTATTCCACAACGAGTCCGTGCCGCATCGTGTTCTCGGTGACCACGCGCGGCTCCACGAACTGGAGCAGATAGTCCGGGCCGCCGG
The DNA here is from genome assembly GCA_036494715.1 of Thermoleophilaceae bacterium. GTDB lineage: Bacteria > Actinomycetota > Thermoleophilia > Solirubrobacterales > Thermoleophilaceae > JAICJR01. The sequence continues at coordinate 38,377 of DASXNY010000190.1, read as the reverse complement.
CCTTCGAGCCGATACCCGATCTGCGGTTGCCCCCGAAGGGCTGCCGGCCCACCATCGCTCCGGTGATGTGGCGGTTCACGTAGAGGTTGCCGACCGGCGAGCGCCGAGCCACCTCCTCCACCGTCTCGGGGTTGCGGGAGAAGAGGCCGCCGGTGAGCGCGAACGGCGAGCGCTCGAGCGCGTCGCAGGCGGCGGAGATGTTCTTCACCCGCTCGACCGCGAGCACCGGCCCGAAGATCTCATCTGTGAGCACGGCCGAGTCCGGCGGCAGGTCGGCGATCAGGGTTGGCGAGCAGAACCAGCCGTTCGCCGGGAGCTCGCCGTCGGCGCGGGCCACCACGCGGCCTTCGCCGGCCCCCAGTTCGGCGTAGCGCCTCACACGCTCCTGCGCCTCCTGCTCGATCACGGGCGGCACGTCGCTGGCGAAGTCGTCGGCCTGGCCCACGCGCAGCACCTTGACGGCGCCGGAGAGCCGCTCGAGCAGCGCATCGGCCACCTGCTCGTGCGCGAGCAGGCGCGAGGCGGCTGAGCACTTCTGCCCCGCGTAGACGAAGGCTGACTTGACGATCGCGGGAACGGCGTCGTCGAGGTCGGCGTCCGAGTCCACGATCACCGCGTTCTTGCCGCCCATCTCGGCCACCACGCGCTTCACGTGCGGCTGGCCGTCCGGCGTGTCCCCGGCCGCGCGCACGATGTCGAGGCCGACCGCGCTCGAGCCGGTGAAGGCGATCACGTGCACGCCCGGGTCGCGCACGAGCGCCGCGCCCACCTCGCCGAACCCGGGCAGCAGAGAGATCGCGCCGGGCGGCACGCCGGCCTCGCGCAGGGCCTCCACGAGCGCGTGCGACGACGCCGGCGCCTGCTCCGCCGGCTTCAGCACCACGCTGTTGCCGGCCGCCAGTGCCGCCGAGGTCATCCCGGCGGGGATCGCGAGCGGGAAGTTCCAGGGCGCGATCACCGCGCACACGCCGCGCGGCGCGTAGTGCATCGAGTTGCGCTCGCCCGGCACCTGCAGGAGGCCGGCGCCCTGGTCAAGGCGCAGCGCCTCGCGCGCGTAGTACTCGAGGAAGTCGATCGCCTCGCACACGTCGGCGTCGGCCTCGGGCCACGGCTTCGCGCACTCGCGCACCTGGAGCGCGGCCAGCTCGAGCCGGCGCGAGCGCAGGATCCCGGCGGCGGCGCTCAGCACCTCGGCGCGGCCCGCGGCGCCGCGATCGCGCCACGCCGGGAACGCGTCGCCGGCCGCCTCCACGGCGCGGACGGCGTCGTCCTCCGTGGCCCTGCCCGCGGTGGCCACCACGCGCTCCGGGGCGCCCGGGTCGGTGGACTCGAAGCCCTCGTGGGCGCCGCGCTCGCGCCCGATGAGCACCGGGACGGCGAGCGGCAGCCGCGGCTCGAGCTCGCGCAGTGCGCCGAGCAGCGACTCGCGCGCGGGCGCGCGGCGCAACTCGAGGGTGGGCTCGTTGGCGAACGGCTTCACGGCGCCGCGAGCAGCTCCTCCAGCGGCACGCCGCGCGCCTGCTCGTTCAGGAACGACTCGTTCGAGGTGTTCTCGAGCAGCCGTCGCACGAGATAGGCCATCCCGGCCACGAGGTCGCCGACCGGGCAGTACACGCGCACGCGGAAGCCCTGCTTGGCAAGCGCGTGCTGCAGCTCGTCGCCGAGGCCGCGCAGCACCTGCAGCTCGAGGTCGCGGTCCTCGCCGCCGGTGTCGCGGTTGTAGGCGATCGCGTGCGAGACGCTGCGCAGGTTGTGCGAGCCGATCGCCACGCGCACGGCGGGGCGGGCGTCGAGCAGGCGGCGCGTGAGCTGCTCGAAGTTGCGGTCGCAGTCCGCCTTCACCTCGAACACCGGCGCCTGCCAGCCGTGCTGGCGCGCCTCCACGATCTCGTGATCCCAGTACGCGCCCTTCACGAGCCGCACCACGAGCGGCGGGCGGCGCGGCGACTCCGTGGCCCAGGCCAGGATGCGGTCGAGCTGGTCCGGCGACTCGCGCAGGTACGCCTGGAGCACCAGGCCCGCGGACGGCCCCTCGCGGAACTCCTCCTCGTCGAGCAGCTCGAAGATCAGGTCCATCGTCGTCTCGAGCGAGTCGAGCGACTCCATGTCGATGTGCAGATGCGCGCCGCGGTCGCGCGCCCTCTGCAGCAGCGGGCGCATGCGGCGGGCGGCGTCCTCGCGGCCGAGGTGCGGCGCGTCCGGGCGCAGGAGCGGGGTGAGCGCGGAGACCTTCACGGACAGGTTGGCGCGCGGCAGCGGGCCGAGCGAGTCGGACTCGAGCGACGGCCGCTCCGGCCAGCGCGGCGCGGTCTCGGCGATCGTGTCGAGCGCCTCGGCACAGCGCTCGGCGTAGCGGTCCGCCTCCGACTCGGTCACGGTCGCCTCGCCGAGCAGGTCCACCGACGAGGCGGCCCCGCCCTCCCACAGCTCGCGCAGCACCCCGAGCGCCTTGCGCGGCGACTCGCCGACGATGAAGCGGTGTGCCATGTGGCGCACACCGCCCGCGGCGGCCGCGCCGAGCGCCGTCCGGCCCGGCTTCGTGCCCGCCATCTTCACCGCGACCTCGAGCGGCGGCGGGCGCTCGCCGAGCTCCCCCAGATAGCCGCTGAGGTGGCGGGCGAGGTCGTCGAGCGAGCGGCACGCGGGCGTCACGTCGACGAAGCGGAACAGCGCGGCGCGCAGCTCCGCGTCCTGCGACGCCAGCTCCATCGCGCGGGCGTCGAGCGCCTTCACCGGGTTGCGGCTGCGCTGCGGAAAGGCCGCGAACAATTCGCGGCCCACCTGCTCCAGCTCGGCCTCTACCGCCACGGCCAGAAAGCTACTCGCCGGAGGTCGGTAGCCTCGGGGCGATGGCGGAACGGATCATGTACGTGAAGCCGGGCTGTCCCTACTGCCAGCAGGCACGGGACGCCCTCGGCGCAGAGGGCCTCGACTGGGAGGAGCGCGACGCCACGGCGGACCGCGGCTGGCGCGAGGAGCTGATGGAACACTCGCGCGGCAGCGGCGTGGTGCCGACGATCGTGGCGCCGGAAGGGGTGACCGTCGGCTGGAACGGCAGGGGCTGACGGGTCCACTAGGGGCGGCCGGTCGGTCGCCTAGTATGGCCAACCCGATGCGTTACCCCGTTGAGACCTTCAGCGCGGAGGAGCGGGCGCTGCTCGCGCCCCACTTCACCAACCTCGACCGGCCCGTGTTCGCGCTGGTGAACCTCCCGGAGACGGTCAAGGGCGCGCTTTTTGCCCGCTATTCGCGCTATCAGGGCACGCTCCGGCGGCTCTTCCTCGACGAGTTCGCGGGCGACCTCGAGGCGGGCGCGGCCCGCGCCTTCGACGGCGAGGAGGGCGAGCGCGCCGCCCGCCTCTACCGCACGATCTTCCTGGGCTACGGCGACGACTCGGTGGCCCAGCTCGGTGGCGCCCACATCGCCTGCGAGTGGGTGTCGAACGTGATGACCAAGGTGCTTCAGCGCGGCCGGCTCGCGGCCTACCTCGAGCAGTCCACGCGCTACATCCCCTACGACACGCCGATGCCCGGCGGCGGCTACCGCTTCTGGAGCGACGACTCGCTCGGGCCCGAGTACGGCACGGCGATGAACTTCCTCTTCGACACCTATTCGCGGGCGCTGCCCAAGGTCACGGCCTGGGCCGAGGAGCGCTTCCCGCGCGCCGAGGGCGAGCCCGAGGCGGCGCACACGCGCTCGATCACGGCCAAAGCGCTCGACCTGCTGCGCGGACTCCTGCCCGCGGCCTCGCTCTCACACATGGGCATGTTCGCCACCGGCCAGGCCTACGAGCAGCTCCTGATGCGCCTACAGGCCTCGCCGCTCCCGGAGGCGCGCGAGTACGGCCGCATGATCCTGGGCGAGCTGCAGCAGACGATGCCGAGCTTCGTCGCGCGGGTGGACAACCCGGAGCGCGGCGGCCGCTGGGTCCACTACCTCGAGGAGCGCGAGCAGGCGGCCGACCGCTGGGCGGCGCGGCTCGGGCTCGACCGCGCGCGGCGCGAGCACGACACGCGCCCGTCGGTGCGGCTGCTGTCGGTGCAGGGCTCGGAGGACGACCTGCTCGCGGCGCTCCTGTTCGAGGCGGCGGGCGTGTCCGAGGACGAGGTGCGCAGCGCGATACGCGTGCTGCCGCCCGACGAGCGGCGGACGCTGCTACGCGAGCTCGTGGGCGAGCGCGAGAACCGCCGCCACCGCCCCGGCCGCGGCTTCGAGGCGCTGCGCTACCGCTTCGAGATCGTCGGCGACTACGGCGCCTTCCGCGACCTCCAGCGCCACCGCATGCTCACCGTGCAGTGGCAGCCGCTCACTCCCTACCTCGGTGCGGGCGTGCCCGAGGAGCTCGAAGAGGCCGGCGTGGCGCACGACTACCAGGCGGGCCTCGAGCGCTCGCAGGCCGAGTACGAGCGGCTCGTGGACGTCGGGCTCGCCGACCTCGCCCCGTACGCGCTCTGCCTCGGCTTCCGCATCCGCTACGTGCTCGACATGAACGCGCGCGAGGCGATGCACCTGATCGAGCTGCGCTCCGGGCGCGAGGGCCATCCCACCTACCGCGCGGTGGCGCACGAGCTGCACGCCCAGATCGCGAAAGTGCATCCGACCGTGGCCGCCGCGATGACGCACGTCGACCGCGACACCGAGCCGCGCCTCGAGCGGATCCTGTCCGAGATCCGTACTCACGCCAAGCGCGCGGCCCGCGTCTAGCGATGGGAGGGCGGCTCCCAGAGGGCCGTCGCGTCGCGCCGTCGATCCTGGCTGCGGACTGGTCGCGCATGTGGGAGCAGGTGAAGCTCGTGATGGACGCCGGCGCGCGTGTGATCCACGTGGACGTGATGGACGGCCACTTCGTCCCGCCGATCACGATGGGCCCGCAGATGGTGGAGGCGCTGTCGGAGCACGTGCACGGCGCCGGCGGCTGGCTCGACGTGCATCTGATGATCGAGCGCCCCGAGCATCACGTCGAGGCGTTCGCCAAGGCGGGCGCCGACTCGATCAACATCCACTGGGAGGCCACGCCGCATGTGCACTACGCGCTCAAGGCGGTGCACGAGGCGGGCTGCGTCGCGGGGCTCGCGATCAACCCGGCCACGCCGCCCGAGGCCGTCACAGGCGCGGCCGAGTCGTTCGACATCCTGCTGTGCATGACCGTCAACCCGGGCTGGGGCGGTCAGACCTTCATCGAGACCTCGACGGACAAGGTGCGGCGGCTGCGCTCGATACTGCCGGACGGCGTGGCGATCACGGTCGACGGCGGCGTCGATATGCGCACCGCCCGCCCCTGCCGCGACGCCGGCGCCCGGCTGTTCGTGGCCGGCTCCGCGGTGTTCGGCACGCCGGATCCCGCGGTGGCCTACACGGAGCTCGTGTCGGCCGCCGGGGCCTCCTAAGGCTGGCGGAGTGGCCACAGGGCAGTGCCTCTGCGGAGCGGTTCGCTACCGAGTCGACGGGCCGCTGGCCGACGTGCTCCTCTGCCACTGCGAGGAGTGCCTCCGCTGGCATGGGCACGTGTCCGCGACGAGCGCGGTGGCCAGGGACGATCTCTTGCTCGTCGAGGAGCGCGGCCTGCGCTGGGTGCAGAGCCCGCGCAGCGACGCGCGCGCCCGCCGCGGCTTCTGCAGCGAGTGCGGGTCGAGCCTCTTCTGGGACGCGCCCGGCAACGAGACGATCAGCATCGCGGCCGGAACGCTGGACGCCCCCACCGGTCTGAAGGTGGCGAGCCACTGGTTCGTGTCACAGGCAGGCGACTACTACGAGCTACCGGACGACGGGCTGCCGCACCACAAGCGGAGCGGCGAGGGCGAGCTCGGCTGACGTAGTGCCTGCACCCTCGACCGGGTCGGCTCAGGGCGCGAAGATGTGCTCATGGAGCCGTTTCAAGAGGGTCAGAAGATCTGGGTGGAGCAGAGCGACGGCTCGCAGCGCGCCGCGATCTTCGTCGGCGAGGCGGGGCTCGCCACCTGGTTCGGCGGTGGCCCCGACGTGTACGTCGTATACCCGGACACGCGCTCGGGCGAAGAGGTCTCGATGGTCCGGGTCATACCTCGCGACGAGTAGGCGGCCCACCGCTCAAGTATTGGTGCGCATTGCCCGATAAACGACGCGCGGCTGGGTACGGAGCGGATCAACTTCCATCCGGTCGGGCAAGCGGCGGTCGGGCCGCCCCGCCTCCCACACGGGCGGCCCGACTCCGCGGGGCCATGTTTATTGCATCAACTCCATCGAGTTTGTAGACTTTGCGTCCTCATGGGGACCGAAGACCTACGCCAGCGCGCGCAGCGGCTCGCGGCCGACCCCTCGAACTGGACGCAGCTCGTGCGCCACGACCCACTGGAGCGGGTGTTCGAGCCGATCGTCGACGAGCCCGACGTGGAGGGCTGGCTGATCTGCTGGATGCCCGGCCACGACACCGGCTTCCACGACCACGACATCTCCTCCGGCGCCGTGACCGTGCTCAGCGGGCAGGTGCTCGAGGAGCGCCTCACGGTCGGCCGCGTGGGGATGCTGTCGAGCATCTACTCGGCGGGTGAGACGTTCGAGTTCGCCCCCTCGGACATCCACCGCGTCACGCACGCGGGCGGCGAGCCCACCGTGACGCTGCACGTCTACTCGCCGCGTATCGAGCGGCCGGGCGCCTACACGGTGTCCGCCGACGGCGTGCTGAGCCGCCACTCCGTGCCGAAGAATCAGGAGCTGCGCCCGCTCAGGGCCGCGTAGCCTCGGCCGCGCTCGGCTGCTGCTGCGCCCGGCGTCGCTCGGAGCGGCGCCATCCAAGTCCCCCACCACCGCCCGGGCGCTTCTCCCAGCGGAAGTGCCGCGCCGCGTAGATCGTCGCGACCACCCACCAGATCGCGAGCACGCTCAGGTGCCGCCCGGAGAAGCCGAAGCCGGTGGTGTGCGGGCTGAAGCACTCCTCGAAGCCCTGCGCCATGTGGCTGAGCGGGAAGATGTGCGCGATCTTCTGCAGCCAGTCCGGGTAGGTCTCGAGCGGGTAGAACACGCCCGAGACGAACAGCAGCGGGAAGAACGTGATCGCGGCGATCGGCTGGGCGCTCTCCGGGCGGTCGACGAGCGTGGACACGCACAGCGCAATCGCGGTGATCGAGGCCGCGCCCAGGAACAGCGTGACCACCGCCGCCGGGAGCAGCTTCGGGTAGATGTGCACCCCGAACGCCGGCACCGCCACGACGAACATCAGCAGCACCGACAGGAAGCCGGCCGTGATCGCCGCCCCGACGAGCGCCGTCAGGTAGACCCAGGGCGACAGCGGCGTGCCCTTGACGCGCTTGAGGATCCCCTGATCGCGCAGGTTGGCCACCAGGATGATCAGACCCTGGTAGCACGACGTCGTGACCGCGAAGACAGCGATGCCCGGCGTGTAGAACTGAACGAAGTCGACCTTGCCGCCGGTGACCGCGATCGAGCTGCTCTTGTTTCCCGCGTCGAAGATGATCAGGAAGATCAGCGGGAAGATGAAGGTGAAGAACGCGCCACGCGGGCCGCGCAGCAGGATGCGCAGCCTGGTCTGCGTCCAGCGCAGGAGCAGCTTGAAGTCGGCCGGGCGGACGTCTTTCACTCCTCCGCCCTCGTCAGCTCGAGGTAGATGTCCTCGAGCGAGCGGCGCGTGACGGTGAGGCCGTCCAGCTCAACGCCGCGGCCGCTCGCCCATTCGATCAGCGGCGCGAGGTCGCGCGTGGGCGTCTGGCTGCTGAACGTCACGCGCCCGTTGCTGCGCTGGGCGCCGTCCGGCAGCGGCAGCTCGTCGGCGCTCACGCCGTCCGGGGTCCGGAAGCTGATCAGCGCCGCGCTCACGTCGCGGCCCGCAATCGTGTCCGGGGTGCCCTCGGCCACGATCCGCCCGGCGGCGATCACGGCCACGCGGTCGGCGAGGTTCTGCGCCTCGTCCATGTAGTGCGTCGTCAAAAGGATCGTCTTGCCGAGCGAGCTCAGCCCTTCGATCACCTCCCACGCCTGGCGGCGCGCCGTGGGGTCGAAGCCGGTCGTCGGCTCGTCGAGGAAGATCAGCTCGGGGTCGCCGGCGATGCCGAGCGCCAGGTCGAGCCGGCGCTGCTGGCCGCCCGACAGCGTCTCGACGCGGGCGTCCGCCTTCTCCTCGAGCCCAACGAGCGCGATGCACTCGCGAGCGTCGCGCGGGTGCGGATAGGAGGCGCTGTAGATCTCCACCGCCTCGCGCACCGTGAGCACGCCGTCGACGCCCTCCTCCTGCAGCACGATGCCGATCCGCTCGCGGAACTCGCGTTCGCTGCTGTCCGGATCGTGGCCGAGCACGCTGGCCTCGCCCGAGTCGCGCTTGCGGTGGCCCTCGAGGATCTCGACGAGCGTGGTCTTGCCCGCGCCGTTGGGCCCCAGCAGGCCGAACACCTCGCCGCGCCGGATCTCGAGGTCGACACCCGCGAGCGCCTGCAGCGAGCCGTAGCTCTTGCGCACACCAGTGGCTTGGACGGCGATGTCTCCCGCGTGATTCATCGACCGGGTGAGGATAAAGACCTCCGGGTAAAGCCTCGTTTAAGCGACAAGGAGGAGTCAGATGGCAGACAGCGTTGAGGTGGAACGCGATCTCGAGGTGCTCCTGAAGGACGAGGACGTCTTCGAGCCTCCGGAGAAGTTCGTCGAGCAGGCCAACTTCTCCGATCCGGCGATCTACGACGAGGCCGAGAAGGACTTCGAGGCCTGGTGGGAGGGCTGGGCCAAGGAGCTCGACTGGATCGAGCCGTGGCAGACCGTGCTCGAGTGGAATCCACCCTGGGCCAAGTGGTTCCAGGAGGGCAAGCTCAACGCGTCCCACAACTGCCTCGACCGCCACGTCGACGCCGGCCGCGGCGACCGCGTCGCCTACCACTGGGTGGGCGAGGACGGCGACACCCGCGACGTCAGCTACGCCGAGCTGCTCGACATGACGGCGCGCTTCGCCAACGTGCTCAAAGACCTGGGCGTAGAGAAGGGCGACGTGGTCGGCATCTACATGCCGATGCTGCCCGAGACGCCCGCCGCGATGCTGGCCTGCGCGCGCATCGGCGCCACCCACAACGTGGTGTTCGGCGGCTTTTCCGTCGAGTCCGTGCGCGACCGCATGGAGGTCTCGGAGGCCAAGGCGCTCGTCACCGCCGACGCCACGCTGCGCCGCGGCAAGCCCACGCCGATGAAGGCGAACGTGGACGAGGTGCTCGACAAGCTGCCCGCGCTCGAGCACGTGGTGGTGGTCAAGCGCACCGACGAGGACTGCCCGATGACAGACGGCCGGGACGTCTGGTGGCACGAGGCGATGGAGCAGGCGGACGCCGAGTGCGAGCCCGAGCCGCTCGATGCCGAGCACCCGCTGTTCATCCTCTACACCTCGGGCTCGACCGCCAAGCCAAAGGGCATCCTCCACACGACGGGCGGCTACCTCACGGGCGTCTACGCCACCACGAAGGCGGTGTTCGACCTAAAGCCCGACGAGGACGTCTACTGGTGTGCCGCCGACATCGGCTGGGTGACCGGGCACAGCTACATCGTCTACGGGCCGCTCGCCAACGGCGTGACCTCGGTGATGTACGAGGGTGCCCCGGACTACCCGGACAAGGACCGCTGGTGGGAGATCGTCGAGCAGTACAAGGTCAACATCCTGTACACGGCGCCGACGGCCGTCCGCGCGTGCATCAAGTGGGGCCGCGAGTACCCGGAGAAGCACGACCTCTCATCGCTGCGACTGCTGGGCTCGGTGGGCGAGCCGATCAACCCCAAGGCGTGGGTCTGGTACCACAAGGTGATCGGCGGGGAGCGCTGCCCGATCGTCGACACCTGGTGGCAGACGGAGACCGGCCACATCATGATCACGCCGCTGCCCGGGATCACGACGACCAAGCCGGGCTCGGCCACGCAGCCGTTCCCGGGCGTCGAGGCCGGCGTGGTCAACAAGGACGGCAAGATCGTCGACGAGGGCGGCGGCTTCCTCACCCTGCGCCGTCCCTGGCCGGGGATGCTGCGCACGCTCTACAAGGAGGACGAGCGCTACGTCGAGACCTATTGGTCGAAGTACGGCAACGACATCTACGACGTCGGCGACGCCGCGAAGATCGACGAGGACGGCTACTTCTGGATCGTCGGCCGTGTGGACGACGTGATCAACGTGTCGGGCCACCGCATGTCGACGATGGAGATCGAGTCCGCGATCGTCTCGCACGACAAGGTGGCCGAGGCCGCCGTGATCGGCGCGCAGGACGAGGACACCGGCCAGTCGATCGTCGCGTTCGTCACGCTCGAGGGCGGCGGCGAGTGGCCGGACGACCTGAACGACGAGCTGCGCGAGCACGTGGCCACGAAGATCGGCAAGCTCGCGCGGCCGAAGCGCTTCATCCCGGCCGACGACCTGCCCAAGACGCGCTCGGGCAAGATCATGCGCCGCCTGCTCAAGGACCTCGCCGAGGGCCGCGAGCTCGGCGACGTGACGACGCTGCGCGACCCGTCGGTGACGGAGGCGATCAAGGAAAAGGTGCAGGCGGGCGAGGACTAGCGCCCCAGCGTTACCGCGAAGTTCTTCAGGTCGTGGATGCGGGTGCGTGTCCTGTCAACCAGGCACTCGCCTTGGATGATGGGCTGCAGGGTGCCGCCTTGGGCGGCGCTGCCGGCGTAGGCGCAGTCGCGCTTCTCGTAACTGAGCCAGGCCTTCTGTGAGAGCGCGATCTGGTGCTTGCGGTGGGCGCTCGACTCGGGGTCCTTCAGCAGCTTGCCGTAGGCGGCCGCGAGCAGCGGCTTGAGGCGGGTGCGCTCGGTGCCCACGCACTCGTCCATGTCGAAGGTGGACTGGGCGTGCTTCAGGCAGTTGCCGTAGGTGTCGCGGCCGGGCGCGGCGCTGGCGCCGCCGGTGGCGAGCAGCAGCGTGGCCGCGGCCGCCGCGGCGGTGAGCACGGCGAGGGCAAGCGAGAGACGTCGTTTCATCGGCGAGTCCTTTCCTTCGGAGGTCAGTGGAAGATGAGCCGGTCGGGCGCGGGCCGTGTGTGCGGTTCCGCCCGCCTCGTGGAGCATTCCCACGAGCTCGGCGACCTCACTCGGCGAAACCTGGCCCTCACTCATAGACCCATAGAATCGCGCTCCACCACGGAAAAGGAGCGGCGATGAGCGCAGACACCGTCAAGTACCTGCTGTCCGAGGCGGAGCTGCCGACCCATTGGATCAATCTGCTGCCGGACCTGCCGGGCGATCCGATGCCGCCGCTCAACCCGGGGACGATGCAGCCCGCGGGTCCGGAGGACCTCACGCCGATCTTTCCCATGGGGGTGATCCAGCAGGAGGTGTCGATGGAGCCGGAGGTCGAGATCCCGGACGAGGTCCGCGACGTCTACAAGCTCTGGAGGCCGACGCCGCTCTACCGCGCGCGGCGGCTCGAGCAGTCCCTCGATACGCCGGCGCACATCTACTACAAGTACGAGGGCGTCTCCCCCGCCGGCTCGCACAAGCCCAACAGCGCGGTGGCGCAGGCCTACGAGAACAAGCAGGCGGGCGTCAAGCGGCTCTCGACCGAGACGGGCGCGGGCCAGTGGGGCTCGGCGCTGGCGCTCGCGTGCCAGCTGTTCGGGCTCGAGTGCGTGATCTACATGGTCGGCGCGAGCTATGACCAGAAGCCCTACCGCCGCTCGATGATGCAGACCTGGGGCGCCACCGTGCACCGCTCCCCGAGCGACACCACCGACGCCGGGCGCTCGCAGGCCTCGCATCCCACCGGCTCGCTCGGCATCGCGATCTCGGAGGCCGTAGAGGTGGCGGCCAAGAGTCCCGACACCAACTACTCGCTCGGCTCGGTGCTCAATCACGTCTGCCTGCACCAGACGGTGATCGGGCAGGAGGCGATGGCGCAGATGGGCATGGCCGGCGAGGAGCCCGACGTGGTGGTGGGCTGCGTGGGCGGCGGGTCGAACTTCGCCGGCCTCAGCTTCCCGTTCATCCGGCGCGTGCTGCGCGGCGAGGCCAAGACGCGCTTCCTCGCTGCCGAGCCGGCGGCGTGCCCGACGCTGACCCGCGGCGCCTACCGCTACGACTTCGGCGACACCGTGGGCATGACGCCGCTGCTGCCGATGTACACCCTCGGACACGACTTCGTGCCGCCTCCGGTGCACGCGGGCGGGCTGCGCTACCACGGCGACGCCCCGATGCTCTGCGGCCTGGTCAAGGCAGGCCTGATCGAGGCGCGCGCGTACGCGCAGAACCCGGCGTTCGAGGCGGCCGTGAACTTCGCCCGGACCGAGGGGATCGTGCCGGGCCCCGAGCCGGCACACGCGATTCGGGCCACCGTGGACGAGGCGCTCGCCGCCCGCGAGGCCGGCGAGGAACGCGTGATCCTGCTCGGGCTGTCAGGCCACGGCCACTTCGACATGTCCGCCTACGACGACTACCTGGCCGGCCGGCTGGAGGACATCGAGTTCTCCGAAGCCGACATGGAAGCGGCGCTGGCGCGATTGCCGGCTGCGCCGGCGATCGCTTAGACCACAGACCGCAGACCGCAGACCGCAGACCGCAGACCGCAGGTCAACCGCCCTGCCGACTGCGGACCGCGGACTGCGGACCAGCGCTTAGTGCTTCCGCCCTTGCTTCCGCTTCCGCTTCCTCGAGCTGCGGCTCGAGGCGCCGTTCTCGTCGATTGGCTCGACGTCGACGATCTCCGCTTCCTCCTCACCACGCCTTTGCCGTGGGCCGCGGGCGGCTCGGGGCGCCATGCCGCGGCGCTCCATCGCGGTGGGCCACTTGATTGCCTGGCCCGAGGCCCAGGCCGGGCCGCGGCCGCCCGGCCAGTGGTTGAGCAGGATCAAGCTGATCGAGACGAGCCAGAAGAAGAGCAGCAGCTGAGGCGGCCCGAGCGGCACCACGAACAGCACGCCGGCGATCACGCCGACCACGCCGGCGAACGTGCTGAGCAGGCCCGCCCTGATGCCGTTGACGTTGGTCATGATCATCGAGAAGGCAAACGACAGCCCCGCGACCGGCGTGAGAATGCTGAACACCGCGGCCGAGCTGCCGTCGACGAGGTCCTTGGCGTGCTGGTTCGTCTGGTTGGCGCCGGCGACGAATTCGGCGGCGTAGTGCTTGATCACGAACGGCCCGATCGCCCCCGCGAGACCGAAGATCACCGGACCGGCGATGCCTAGGACGAGCGCGATCACGGGCGTCTGCGGGCGCCGGTACTTCGTGGCGCGGAAGAGGTACCAGAGCACCACGGCCACGAGCACGATCGCCACCATCTGCAAGATCCCGCCGGCGACATAACCGCCCACGTGCTTGTGCACGGAGCGAAGCGTGTCGGCCTCGTTCTTCGTCTTGTCGCGCAGCAGCGGCAGCTGGGCCACGAAGCTCGCCACCACGAAGATCGCCGCGACCACGGCCGCGATCCCCACGCGCGGACCGAGCCGGCGCTCCCATTCGAGCTGGCCCTCAGCGCCCTCGGGCGCGCTCTGGTTCAGTTCCTCGGGACTCACCGCCATGCCCGCTGTCTCAGTCCTCGCTCGCGCGCGGCTCGACGGCCGCGTGCGAAGGCGGCGGCTCGACCTGGCCCGTGCGGGGCGGGTAGTAGTCGGGGTCCTCGGGCTCGACGAGGCGCGAGATGCGCTCGCCGGTGGCCAGCACGAGGTTGAGCGCCGGGGACATCAGCCGGATCAGCGACTCCACGCGGGCGCGGGTGCGCCGCTGTTCCGGGGTGAGTGTCGTCATCAGCCGCCTCGCTGGTGGAAGTAGAACTGCGGTAGCGCCGCCTTGGCGACCTCGGCGGTCATCTGATGAGCGAGCTGGAGGTCGCCGGAGCGCACGGCGAGGTCGTCCAGCGTGACGATGCCCACGAGCTGGTCGCCGTCGAGCACCGGCAGGCGCCGCACGCGGTGCTGGACCATCAGGGCGGCCGCCTCCTCGATGTCCATCGCGCTCTCGCACGTGACCAGTGGGCGCGTGGCGAAGTCGCGCACGGACTCGCCGATGCCCACGCCGTCCGCCGCCACGTCGATCGCCAGGTCGCGATCGGTGATCAGCCCGGCCGGATAGCCGGTTTCGCAGATCACGACGGAGCCCACGCCCCGATCCCGCATCAGCTCCCCCACCTCTCGCAGCGTGGCCGAGCAATCGGCGGTCACGACCGATTCGGTCATCACCTCGCTGATTCGCATGCGGCTCGACTATAAGGGAAGTGCGGAGGTGCAGAGTGCGGAAGTGCGGAAGTGCGGACCAATGCACCTGCACCTCTGCACCTCTGCACTTCTTCAGCCCCATCTGGACGCTCTTACTTTCCAAACACCCGTGTTCGATTGCGCTTTAGCGATAGTCGACTTACGTTGGACGCATGTACGGGATTCGGCGCCTCGCGGCAGGGGCGATCTCCTTTCTGGCGCTTCTTGTCTGGGCATCGCCCGCATTGGCGGTGCGGCCGGACACGACGGGCTGGCAGGAGCTTCAGAGTGGCGCGGGCCATTTCGACGTCCACTACCCGTCCTCGATTTCGACGGCGGACGCCCAGACGGTCGTCGGAAATCTCGAGAAGGCCTACTCCGTTGAGGTGGGCGACTGGGGCTTCGCGCCGCCGATCACGAACGGCAGCTCCAAGGTGGACGTCTACGTCACCCCGCTAGACGCGAACCTCGGCGAGGCCTCGCCCGACCGCGTCGGCCCGGCCACGAGCGGCTACATCGAGATCGACCCGAGCGCCGTCGACAACGGGGAGACCGCGGCGCACGAGCTCTTCCACACGCTCCAGTACGCGCTTGACTCGCGCGGGGCGAAGTTCCTCAAGGAGGGCACTGCCGAGTGGGCCGGCGCCAACGTCGCCGGCAATACGAGCTGGCTCTTGAGCTACTGGGGCGCGCCCGACCAGCCGCTCGACTGCGTCGATGGCTCGGCCTGCGCACAGCAGGGCAATGCCTACGCCCGCTGGCTCTTCTTCGACTACCTGTCGGAGGGCTACGGGCCCGGGATCATCAAGGAGATCCTCAGCCAGGCCGCGCTCTCCGACGCTGGCGACGACCCGGCCAAGGACATCCAGGCAATCGCCGCCGTGCTGGCCAACCACGGCACGAGCCTCACCCGCGTCTTCAACGACTTCACAGCCGCGAACCTGAGCGGCGGCTACGGCTTCCCGGGCCTGGCGAGCAGCGGCTCGACGCCTCACTCCGCTTGGTCCACTTACACGGGCGCGACGAGCATGACGCTGCCCACGCACACGCTGGCGATCGACCACCTGGCAGCCAACTACGTCGACTTCTACAGCGGCGACCCGCGCGTGTCAGCCGCTGGTTGCGGTGCCTCGCAGCTCAAGATCAGCGTCGATCTGCCGGCCGGTAGCTCGTCGGTGCCGAGCGTCAAGGACGCCTTTGGCGTCAAGCAGCTCGACGTGAACGGCAACACCGCCTCGGCCACCGTCCCGTGGACCAACTGCTCCGGGTCCGTTGCGGGGCTCGCGCTCCCCAACCCCGGCAACCTCGACGGCCAGCGCTTCGTGGTTCACGCCTCGATGAAGGTCACGCCGGTCAAGCAGCACGCCACTTCCGCCCCGCACATCCGCGTCACCTTCCCGAAGCTGGCGGGCGCGGCGCGCCGCCAGCAGTACCTGCGCTTCAACGTCCGCTCGAGCGGCCGCGGCCTGCTCCAGGCCCTGCTCAAGTCGGGCTACGTGCGGGGCAGCTACAAGCTGCACAAGGGCGTCAACAAGCTTCGCCTGCGCCTGCCGCACACGATCAAGCACGGCCGCCGCCAGTTCGTGCTCACGGCCTACTCCACCACGGGCCGGCGCGGTCAGACGGTCCGGCGCCACGTGCTCATTCGCTCCGCCTTCTAGACTCAGGGCCATGTCCTCTGAGGACCCCTTCGGAATCTTCGGCGACCCTGAGGAGCTGCGCCGTCGGATGGCGGAGCTGGCCGAGCAGATGCAGGCCGGTCAGCGCATGACCTGGGCCGACAACGCAATCAAGCTCGCGGTGGACATGACGGTGGCGGGCATCAACCGCCTCAACCTTCAGGGCAACAGCGACGAGCAGGTCAACGAGCTCCGCAGCGCGATGTCGCGCCTGTTTCCCGAGGCCGTCACGCTGGTGCGCGAGGCCCGCGAGGGCTTCGGGACCTAGCCAGCTCGAGCAGCACGTCCACGAGCAGGTCGACGTCCGCCTCGCGCGTGCGCCAGTTCACGATCGCCGGGCGGAACGCGACCTTGTCGCCGTAGATCGTCGTCCCCGCGAACACCCTGCCGTCACGCAGCAGCTCGACGCCGAGCTCGCGGTTGAGGTCGTCAAGCCGCTCCTCCTCGACGCCCTCCGGCCGGCAGCGGAACGTCACGATGTTGAGCTGCACGTCGGCCAGTAGCTCCAGCTCCGGCTCCGCGTCCACCCGGCCCGCGAGGTGGTGCGCGATGTCCACGTGGCGCTCCACCATCGCGCGGTAGCCCTCGCGGCCGTAGGCCTTGAGCGTGGCCCAGACGGTGAACGCGCGGGCACGCCGCGAGCCCTCCGCGCTGAGGTAGGCGACGGAAGGGCGCTCCTCGTCCGCCGCAGGCAGGTAGGCGGCCGACTCGGCGAACGCCTTGATGAGGAAGCGCGGCTCGCGCACAAACGCGAAGCCGCAGTCGTGCGGCACGTTGAGCCACTTGTGGCCATCCGAGGAGACCGAGTCCGCGCGCTCGACCCCGGCGGTGAGGTGCGCCGTGTGCGGCGACAGCCGCGCGAACAGGCCGAAGGCGCCGTCCACGTGCAGCCAGGCGCCGTAGCGCTCGGCCAGGTCTGCCAGCTCGGCGATCGGGTCGAAGGCGGCGGCGTTCGGCTCGCCCGCGGTGGCCACGATGATCGCGGGCGCGCCGCCGAGCGTCCGCAGCCCCTGCTCGAGCGCGTCGAGGTCGATATTGCCGAACTCGTCGCGGGCGCAGCGGCGGATCGCCGAGCGCCCGGCGCCGAGCAGACCCAGCGACTTGGTCGCGCTCTGGTGGATGTGGCCACTCGTGAAGACGGGGATCGCGGGGGCGCCGGCGAGGCCCTCCTCGTCGATGTCGAGGCCGTGCCGCTCCGCCCACCAGCTGCGTGCCCCTGCGAGGCATGTGAAGTTGGCCATCGTCCCGCCCGTGACGAGCGCGCCGCCGAAGCCCGGCGGGAGCTCGAACAGGTCGCGCAGCCAGTCCATCGCGATTGCCTCGAGCCGGGAGCCGAGCGGCGAAGACGCCCAGAGGCCGGAGTTCTGGTCGAGGGCGGACGTGAGCCAGTCGGCCGCCAGCGCCGCGGGCGTGGTGCCGCCGACGACGAAGTGGAAGAAGCGCCCGCCGCTCGAGCGCGTGGCCAGCTCCTCGCCCATCTCGGCCAGCTCACGGAGCGGCGCCAGCGTTCCGTCACCCTGTTCCGGGAGCGAGCCGCCCAGCTCCAGCACGCGCTGCTCGCTGCCGGGCGGCTGCACGGGGTCATCGCCGACGCCCTCGACGTAGCTCCGCGCCAGCTCGGCCGCCAGCTCGAGCGCGCGCTCGACCTCGCTCAGGTCGTTGAGGGGATCGGCCACATGCCGATCCTACGGGGCGGGCCTGGACGCGCCTAGGAGCCGACGCCCGTGACGGGGCGGCCGCCGCCGCTCTGCGCCTGCGCGTAGACGCGGAACTCGCGCTCGAACTCGGGCCACCAGGCCGGATCCGGACCGCCGCGGGGGACAGGGCCGCGGGGCCGTGGGCCGCGCCGGCGCCAGGGCGGGCCGTCGTCGCCGGGCGTGTCGTCGCCGCCGCCGTTCTTCTTCGACAGCCTGAACAGCGCGAGTCCCACAAAGAGGAACCCGATCGCTAGGACGAACACCATGAAGAGCATCAATAACTCCCTGCCCACAGGTATTGACCCGGATCCGCCCGAACGAAACGTGAGATCCCACGCCCGTCGCGACTAGATTGCGCAGCGATGCAAGAGCTCGAGCGCACGTGGGCCTTCGAGGTGGTGCTTCAGGACCGCTGCGCGGAGCGGCGCGAGCCGTTCGAGTGGGGCACTGCGCTGTTCCGGCTCGACATTCCCCGGGTGCACGACCAGAACCTGCTGCGGGTGGAGCGCGGCTTCGACACCGTGAGCGCACGCGAGCTGGCTGGGGAGGCGGATCGTCTACAGCGTCCGGCGGGGCTCTCGCACCGCAAGCTGCTCCTGCCCGACGAGGACGCCGGCGAGCGGCTGTCCGGCGAGTTCGCCGAGCTGTCGTGGCGGCGCGCGCGCCACGTGACGATGGCGCACCGCGGCTCCGCGCCGGCCGCTCCCGTTCACGCGGTGCGCGAGCTCGACCCCGTCAAACTCCGTCCGGCGCGCACGCGGGCGTTTGAGCAGGACCTCGGCGGCATCGCGGCGGCACAGGTAGCGGCGGCGCTCGACGTCGTGGCGGCCGCGGCCGATTCCAGCCGCGGGTTCGCCGTCGAGGTGGACGGCGAGGTCGTCTCCTGGTGCGTCCTCTACGAGGGCGACGGGATTGGCCAGATCGACGACGTGGTGACCGCGGAGGAGCATCGGCGCCGCGGCTACGGGCGCGCCGTCGTGGCAGCCGCGACGCGCGCCTCGCGCGAGGCCCGCAACGACATCACCTTCCTCGTCGCCGACGACGAGGACTGGCCGAAGGAGATGTACGCCCGCCTCGGCTACGAGGCGATCGGGCGGCGCTTCGAGTTCACTCGCACCTAGGGCGGCGCAGGTGGTGGATCAGATCGATCGGGGCGTGTAGCGCGCCGGTCGCCATGTTCGCGCCGCGCATCGCGAAGCCCTTGACCTTCCAATTCATCGCAAAGAAGAAGTTCGCGAGCGCCTTCTCGGCGTCGTGACCGTACTCATACAGGCCCGGCTCTTTGGCCAGCCGCTCGGGAATCAGAACCCGTAGTCCCAAATCGGGCATGGCCCGGAGTTCGGCGGGGCTCGGAAGGCTCGCGCCGTCCTCGCAAGCGGCGTGTAGTAGCGGACCGAGCTCCTCCTCGACCACGGGCACGAGGATCCGCCGGCGAAGGTCGGCGCGGATGAGCCCGAAATCCTGCTCCTCGGTCTCCGGTGTTCGATCCTCCTTCGGCCTGCGGAGCGCGTTGCCGATGTCGGCGGAGTACCAGGTGACCATCCGATGCCGCAGGGCATCGACTGAGCTGGGGTTCGGGGCCTGCTCCTGCCGCGCCGTGAACGCAGCAGCCGCGAGCTCGGCCGCCACCTCCCGATCGTCGGAGAGGGCGACCCCGACCAGGTCTCCCGCAAACCTGTCGGCGGCTCCGGGTCCGTCAGCCAGGCGGTCGAGCTGCGGGTAGTCCACGAGCAGGTCAACCATGCGGCTCACTGCGTCCAGCCGGCCCCACATCCAGTCGTGGAGCCGCCAGCTTTCGCGTAGGAAGCCACCGAAGTGGCCGAGCTTCGTCCCGGCGAGTGGTGGTCGGTCCGGCGGGTCCGTATCCGGTGGGAGTGGCGGCCCCGCAAGCGGCCAGCGGTTGTCGGGCTGAATCGCGGTCAGCTGATAATCGACCTTGTGCTCGCGCGTGTCCGGTGTGAGCGCCTGAAGGGCGATCTGCACGGCCAGTGCGCGCTTGATGATGTCCTCGACGCTTCCCGCAGCGAGGCTGGCCGCCGCAAGCACCGCGTCCTGTGCGCTCTGGCGGTCGACGATCTCCTCGTGGCGAGCGGCGAGCGCAGCAGCAAATTCATGCATCACCTCGCCACATACGGCTCGCCCCTCGGCCGTATCACGCTGATTGCCCGGCAGGCCTTCGAGGTCGTCGAGCACACGCGCGAGTTGCGACAGGTGTTCGCGCGTCGCGATCAGATCCGACACGGCCGTCTCGTCCTCGGCGCTCAAACTGGGCTGGCCGGCGAAGTCGTAGAGGACGGCGCGCAGCAGCCGCCGCGCCTGTTCGACCGAGCTGCGCACAGGACCGATTCCCCAGCACCAGTTGTCCCGAGTCGCGCCCCACCCGGCGGGCGGAGCGTCCGCTGGCGAAAGCTCTTCGGGTAGCGTCGCGCCCAGTGCCGCAGTGCCCATTTCCTCAACGCGATCGCGGTAAACGGGGAAGACCGCGGTGGCGAGCATGAAGAGATCGGGAGCACCTGGGCGCAGCAACCTCACTACTGCGTCCTTGCGGTTCCTCTGCCGCTCCAAATCGGCGCGGATGCGCTCGAGGTCGTTCGCAAACGACAGGTTGGATGGGAGTGCCAAGTTGTTGCGGAGGGCGTCCACGAGGCCCGGCGGGTTGTTGGGCGCGGGCGTGTCCGGCGGCCGCGCCGTCCCCACTACGTACGTCAGTACCCGCCTGACGTCGCGGCCGGCAGGCGTGCGGTCGATCGCGCGCAGGACGGCCGAGAATGGCGAGTTGTCCCAGAGGCCGCCATCGATCGCGAAGCGGCTGTCCTGCTCCGATACCGGGAGATCGCGGTTCAGCGGCTGCGATCCCGAGGGTGTCGTCAAGATCTGGCCCATCTCGGGCGTAGCGGTGAGCGGCTGGTCCGCTGCGATTGGATCCGTCGTGTAGTTGCGTGGCAGCTCGCTCGGGGCAAACGCGATCGGGAAGGACGAGGTGGTGCGCGCCGCGCGGGCAAGGTAGGCAGGCGCCTCGTCGCCGTCCAGGTCGCGGGTACTGTCCGGGTCGGGAAACGGCCAGGCGCCCGCAGGCCCGGCTGCGGGTCCCACCAGCGAGTCGATGGCCGTACGGAGCTGCGGACCCAGCCACAGCGGGCCCGGCATGTCGACGTGGCGGAAGCGCATTTGCAGGCGATGGTCACGCGCGGGCACGTCGTCCGCCGTAATCGTGTAGCCGTAGGCGTCGGTCCCGGTCACCGTGAGCCGCACCTCCCGCGAGGCGGGCCCAGGGACATCCGATGGGGCGTCTCTCAGCTGACCGAAGAGACTCGCGCACCCGGAGAAGAGCGCGTCGGAGCTGAGCACAGACGTCGGCTCGCCGGTTGTCGCGAGCAGGTTGTCGAGCGACCCGAGCTTCTGCCAGGTCTCGCGGATCCCGTTCGCGCCGATGCATTCGAGTGACTTGCCCTTGGCGACGACGTAGGCCAGCATGGTCCCGTTGATGCCGCCCGCGCTCGTGCCGGCGATCACGTCGGTCATCACGACGGTGCGGACCGCGTCGAGCAACTCCCGGTAGGCATCGCCGCTGGGCCCGGACTCCCGCACGCACGCGACTCGGAAGCGATCGAGCTCCTTGGCAACCCCGCCCATCCACACCGCCAGGCTCACGCCGCCGTTGAACACCAGGGCCAGGCGGAGTTCCTGATAGAGGTCGCGGTTGGGAGCGGTGGTCACAGCTGGCTCCACGCGCGAAGCTATCCGAAGTCCGGGAGACCACGCAAGCGATCCTTACGATTCGGCAGCCATGAACACGGAGCTCTTCTACGGGCGCGATCTCGCCTACGTGCACGACCAGGCGTTCGGCCATCTCGCTCGGGCCGGGGGAGAGGCGTTGCTGAGGATGCTTGCGCGGCAGGGCTTCGACGCGGGGCTCTCGGTCGAGCTCGGCTCGGGCAGCGGCATCACCGCGCAGCTGCTGACCGAGAGCGGTTACGACGTGCTCGGCGTCGAGGTGTCACCGGACCTGGTGGAGATCGCGCGTGGCCGCGCCCCCGACGCTCAGTTCGTCAACGCGTCGCTGCTCGACGCCGAGCTGCCCTCCTGCGTGGCCGTAGCGGCGATCGGCGAGTGCCTCAACTACGCCTTCGACGAGCGAGCGGGCAACGACACCCTGCCGATGATCTTCGCGCGCGTGTTCGAGGCGCTCGAGCCGGGCGGGCTGTTCCTGTTCGACATCGCCGAGCCCGGACGCGAGCGCGGCGGCCCCCGGCGCGACTGGAGCGAGGGCCCTGACTGGCTGCTCTGCCTCGAGGCCTCCGAGGACTACGACAAGCGCTCGCTGGAGCGCCGCATCACGGTCTTCCGGGAGGTCGACGGCACTTTCCGCCGCAGCGACGAGCTGCACCGTCTGCGCCTGTACGAGCTACAGAGCGTGCTAGACGCGCTGTCCGACGCCGGCTTCGAGGCGCGTCGCCTCGGCGCCTACGGCAGCGCGGTGCACTTCGGCCGCGGCCACTCGGGCTTCCTCGCCACCCGCCGCTGAGCGGTCCGCGCTAGGCGGCCGCGCCGAGCGCCTCGAGCACCACGTCGTCGTGCGTCTTCGGCGACACCTCCGGGAAGACGTGCGTGATCTTCCCGTCGCCGTCGATCACGAACGTGCTGCGGAGGTTGCCCCAGTACTTGCGCCCGTACATCGACTTCTCGGCCCAGACGCCGTAGGCCTCCGCCACCTTGTGTCCCTCGTCGGAGAGCAGTGTGAACGGGAGGTCGTACTTGTCGGCGAACTTGCGCAGCGCCTTCGGCTCGTCCGGCGACACGCCCAGCACGACAGCGCCCGCGGCCTCGTACTCGCCGCTGCGGTCGCGGATACCGCAGGCCTGCGTCGTGCAGCCGGGCGTGTCGGCCTTCGGATAGAAGTAGAGGACGACCGTGCGTCCTGTGAAGTCGGACAGCTTCACGGTCTCGCCGTCTTGGTTCTGGAGCTCGAAGGTGGGTGCGGGGTCGCCGACGTCGGGCACGGGCGGTTCCTTTCTACTTGAGCAGCCGCGAGAGGCGGCGGTCCTTGAGCACCCGGCCACCTGTCTGCTCCTTGGGGCAGTACGTGGTCAGGTGATCCTTGAAGAAGACGGCGGCGAGCGTGGTGCCGCAGCGCGGGCAGGGCTCGCCCTGGCGCTTGTGCACCTTGAGCGGCATCGGCGCCTTGTCGGGCAGCGAGTCGCCGACCACCTCCTCGTAGTGGGCGAGCGTGCGGCCGAGCACCTCGTCGACCGCGCCGTGCAGACGCGCCACCTGCGCCTCGTCGAGCTGGTTGCCCTGCGCGAACGGCGACAGCTCGGCCTCCCAGAGGATCTCGTCCACCCACGAGCGACCGATACCGGCGATCGTGCGCTGGTCGCGCAGCAGCGGATGGAGGTGGCGGGGCTGGTCGATCAGCTCGGCGAACTCCTCGAGCGGTGGCGCGGGCCAGGCCTCCGGGCCGAGCGTGGCCACGGCCTCGTCCTCGTCGATCTTGCCGCTGGGAAGCAGCTTCGCCCAGGCGCGCTGCTGCGTGCCGAATTCGCGCAGGCGCAGCTCCCGGCCGTCGTCGATCCGCAGCAACAGGCGCGAGCGCTTGTCGCGCAGCGAGGCGTGCTTGTCGAACAGCTGCAGGCGGCCGGCAGACATCAGGTGGATCAGCAGCGACAGGTCGCCGAGCTCGACGATCGGCATCTTGCCCGCCCGGCGGACCGCCGTGATCTCGCGGCCGGCGAGGGCCTCGAGCGGCGGGTCGAAGGTCTTCATCGTCACCATGCCCGGCGCGAGCACCGACTCCACGCCGCGACCCGCGAGCGCACTGTTGAGGCGTCGCGCGGTGATCTCTACTTCGGGCAGTTCGGGCACGAGTCGAACTCTAGGATGACGTGCGTGAAAATCGCAGTCGCCGCAGACGAGCGCACGGGCGTCGCCGACGCCGTCGTTGAGGAACTGCGCAAGCGCGGCCACGAGCCCCTGACCCACGGCGCGCTGGCCGACGACGAGCGCGACGACTGGGCCTGGGCCAGCGAAGCTGCCGCCCGCGACGTGGCCGACGGCCACGCCGAGCAGGGCATCGTCTGCTGCTGGACGGGCACCGGCGCTTCGATCGCGGCGAACAAGGTCCCGGGCATCCGGGCCGCGCTGTGCGGCGACGCCGAGACCGCCGCCGGCGCCCGCAGGTGGAACGACGCGAACGTGCTCGCGCTGTCGCTGCGCGCGACGAGCGAGGCGCTGCTCGGCGAGATCCTCGACGCGTGGTTCGAGGCGCCGGCGAGCGCCGACCCAGCGGACGTCGCCAACGTCCGCCATCTCGACGAGATCTAGTGGCCTAGACCTTTACGGTCACGCTCTTCGACGCGGACTTGTTGCCCGCGCCGTCCACCGCGCTGATCAGCGCCTTGTACCTCACGCCCGACTTGAGCCCGCGGTGGCTGAGCTTGAAGCTGTTCGAGCCCTTCTTGCCGCTCATGTGGAACGTCTTCACGACCTTGCGGCCCTTGCGCACCTTGATCGTGACCTTGCTCGGCTCGGACAGGCTGAAGACCAGCTTCTTGCTCGTCTCCTTGACGGAGCTGAAGCTCGGGGCGGTGCGGTCCTTGACCCCGCCGGAAGGCGGCACTGGAGACGGTGGTGGCGGCGGTCCGTTTCCGCCACCACCGCCTCCACCGCCGCCGCTTGGCGGGACCACGCTGATCGTGCCCTTCATCAGCGTCGGGTGGACCTTGCAGTGGTAGGTGAAGGTGCCAGCGGTCGGGAACGTGACCTTGAACGTGTCCCCGGTCGAGTGGCTTGGGAAGCTCGTGGTCCCGTTGGCTCCCGGATCGGAGTCGAAGCTCATCGCCGACCCATTGTCCGACGTGACGGTGTGCGTGGTGTCTGCGCCAGCGCCGTCCCAGTGCCAGGTCACGCTGTCGCCTACAACGATTGTGGTCGTGGTCGTGCCGGACGCGGAGTCAGTGAACGACGTGTTCTTGATACTGACGCCGTGATCGTCGACGGCGCGAGCGCCGCCCGCCAGCATCAACAACCAGCAGGCGGCCGCGATCGCGATGAGCCGGGCGCGGGGGGCCATGTGAACTAAGACGCGGTCACCCGCGAAGTTCTTCCCACGACTTTTGAGAGGATTCCGCCCTCCAAATGGCGTCACCCGACATCGTCGATACTCCAGCCCAGGCGGCCGAGCAGGAGCTGCCGCCCCTCATAGTCCGCGACCCGCTCGAGGCCTTCCTCGACGAGCACGGTCTCGGCGCCGGCCCGATCGAGGCCGAGCGCATCGGCGAGGGCCACTCGAACGTCACCTATCTCGTGACGCGCGGCGACGATCGCTTCGTCCTGCGCCGGCCGCCGCGGCCGCCACTACCACCGTCGGCCCACGACGTGCTGCGCGAGGCGCGACTGCTGCGCGCGGTGGAGGGACGGATCGTGACGCCGCGCGTGCTCGCGTCGAGCGACGACGAGTCGATCCTCGGTGTGCCCTTCTACGTCATGGAGTACGCGCACGGCGCCGTGATCACGCACTCGATTCCCGACGCGCTCGACACTCCCGACGGCCGCGCCCAGATCGCCGACGAGCTGATCGGCGCGCTCGTGGCCGTGCACTCGCTCGACTGGCGCGCCTGCGGCCTCGAGGGCTTCGGCAAGCCGAGCGGCTACCTCGACCGCCAGCTGCGCCGCTTCGGCGGTCTCTGGGAGCACAATAAGACGCGCGAGCTGCCGCTCGTCGAGGAGCTCTTCAACTGGCTCACGGAGAACAAGCCGGAGTCGCCCGAGGCGACGATCGTGCACGGCGACTTCCGCCTCGGCAACACGATGTTCGCCGAGGAAGCGCCTGCGCGGCTCGTGGCGATCTTCGACTGGGAGATGGCCACGATCGGCGACCCGCTCGCCGACCTCGGCTACATGACCGCCACCTGGACCGAGCGCGACGACCCGACCGGCACGATGTTCGACCTGTCGAGCGTCACGACGCGCGAGGGCTTCCCGAAGCGCGACGAGCTCGTGGCCCGCTACGCGGAGCTCTCCGGGCGTTCGACCTCAGACCTGCGCTGGTACCAGGCGCTCGCCCTCTGGAAATCGGCCGTGTTCATGGAGGGCAACTACAAGCGCTGGGTGATGGGCACCACCGACGACGAGTACCTGAAGCTGTTCGACAAGGGAGTGCCGATGCTGGCCGAGGCGGCGCTCGAGATCACCAAGCGTCCGCCGCCCGGTTCGTGAAGGGCCTGCTCACCGACTTCGGCGGCGTCCTCACAACCAACGTCTTCGATTCGTTCAAGGCGTTCTGCGAGGCGGAGGGGCTGCCGCCGGACACGGTCAAGCGCACCTTCCGCGACAACCCCGACGCGCTGGCGGAGCTGCGCGGACTCGAGCGCGGCGACCTGACGGTCGAGGAGTTCGAGCCCCGCTTCGCGCCGCACCTCGGGATCAGCGAGACGGACGGGCTGGTGGAGCGGTTGTTCGCGGGGGTCGGTCCCGACGAGGCGATGATCGAAGCGCTGAGGCGCGCACATGACGCCGGCGTGCGCACCGGTGTGATCTCGAACTCCTGGGGCGCCACGACCTACGACGTGGCGGACTGGCGCTCCCTGTTCGACGCGATCGTCATCTCCGGCGAGGTCGGCCTGCAGAAGCCGGGCCCAGAGATCTTCGAGCTCGCCCTGTCGGAGCTCGGCCTGCCCGCCTCGGAGTGCGTCTTCATCGACGACCTGCGCGAGAACATCGCCGGCGCCGAGGCCGTCGGCATCACGGGGATCCTCCACCGCGGCGCCGACACGACGCTCCCCGAGCTCGAGCGCCTGCTCGGCCTCGAGCTCCGCTGAAGCCACGGTCATGAGCGACGACCCGTGGGTCATGTACTACGTCGTGCGGAGCGGGGTGCCGTTCTCGCTCGAGCAGGCGATGGCGAGCGCGGGCGCGGCGGCCGTGGACTGCGTCGAGCGCTTCGGGCCGTTCGAGGAGTGGCACGAGCGGCCGCGCAAGGTCGCGCTGCGAGCGGACGAGGAGGAGTTCGGGCAGATCCAGCGCGACGAGCCCTGCAGCGTCGAGCGCGAGGTGCTCCTGTGCCTGCCGCCGCGTAGGCGCTCGGAACGCTCGGAGCTGCTGGCGGCGCTGCGGCCGTTCACCGACGCCCCGCGGCCGAGGGAGGTGGCCGAGGAGGACGACGCCTCACCCACGATGGCCTACGTCATCCGGCCCGGCGTGATGCGCACCGCCGGCAAGGCGATGGCGCAGGCCGGCCACGCCGCGTTGATGTGCGTCGAGGAACTGGGCGAGCGCAACCGCGAGCGCTTCGACGCCTGGAGGGAGGCGGGCCGGCCGGGCGAGCTCTTGACCGAGTGGGAGCGCTACCGGGACGACCCGGAGGCGGTGACCGTCAGCGATGCAGGACACACCCAGGTGGCCCCGGGGACGGAGACCGTGATCGCGCTGGTGCCTAGCCCTCGAGGGTCGCGTCGAGCGTGATCTCGACGTTGCCCTTCAGCGCGCCCGACACCGGGCAGCCTTCCTTGGCGGCGTTGGCCGCCTCCTGAAAAGCCGACTCGTCGATCCCGGGCACGCGTCCGCGGACCGTCAGCGCCATCGTCGAGATGCGTGGTCCGCCCTCGACCTCGAACGTGGCCGTCGCGCTCACCTCGACGCGCTCGGGGGTATGGCCGCCCTCGGCGAGCGTGTGCGAGAACGCCATCGCGTAACAGGCGGCGTGCGCGGCCGCGATCAGCTCCTCGGGTGAGGTCTTGCCCGCACTGCGCGAGGTGCGCGAGGCCCAGGTGATCTCCTGCTCGGGGAACGCGCCGCTCGCGGGCGCGACGCGACCGCCGCCGTGGGCGAGGTCACCTTCCCAAACCGCATTTGCCGTGCTCTCAGCAGCCATCGCTCACCCCTTCTTCCGCTTGCGCTTGCGGCCGTACATCAAGACCACGGCCTTCTCCATCATCTTGGCCTTCTTCGCCGTGTTGGGATACATGGTCGGATCCTTGCTGGGGCTGAAGCGGGTAACCAGGATCGTCTGAGGCTGGGCGAACTTGCTGATCCCCATCGCGCTGTGACGCGCGCCCATCCCGGAGCCCTTCATCCCGGCGAACGGCGCCTCCTGGGCCAGGTAGTTCATCAGCGCGTCGTTGACGCACGTGCTGCCCGCCTCTACCTGGCGGGCGACCCGCTCGCCCTTCTCGACGTCCCGCGTGAACACGCTCGAGTTGAGGCCGTAGCGGGAGTCGTTGGCCATCCGCACTGCCTCGTCCTCGTCGCGCACCTTCATGATCGGAAGCGTCGGGCCGAAGGTCTCCTCCGTCATGCAGTCCATGGTGTGGTCGACGTCCACGAGCACCGTCGGCTCGTAAAACCGTCCCGGACCGTCGGCGCGCTTGCCGCCCGTAAGGACGCGCGCCCCCTTCGCGAGGGCGTCCTTCACGTGTGCCTCGACCCTGTCGAGCTGCGGCGGGAAGGTCATCGCGCCCACGTCGACCGAGCCGGCGGCGCCCGGCGCGCCCTGGCGCAGCGCCTTCGTCTTATCGACGACCTTGGACACGAACTCGTCGTAGACGGGCTCCTCCACGTACACGCGCTCGACGGCCTGGCAGATCTGGCCGCTGTTGGACATCGACCACTGCACCGCCATGTTTGCCGCGCGCTCGAGGTCGGCGTCCTTGAGGACGATCATCGGGTCCTTGCCGCCCAGCTCGAGCGAGACGGGCGTGAGCGTCTCCGCGGCCTGCGCGAGGATCTTCTTCCCCGTGGTGGTGGAGCCCGTGAACATGATCATGTCCGCGTTGTCCACGAGCGCCGCGCCAGTCTCGCCGCGGCCGGTGGCCACGAGGAAGGCGTCGGGCGTGCCGCCAGCGGCGCGGAACCCCTCCTCCATCAGCAGCGAGGTGAGCGGGGTGATCTCGCTCGGCTTCAGGATCACGCTGTTGCCCGCGGCGAGCGCGGGCAGCGCGTCGCCGAAGTTGTTGGTCAGCGGGTAGTTCCAGGGGCCGATCACGCCCACCACTCCGTAGGGCCGGTAGCGCACGATCACCTTCTTGCCGAGCAGGAGCGGCGAGTGTGTCTTCACCCGCTGGTCGCCGAGGTACTTCGGCGCGTTCTTCGCCCAGAAGCCGAGCGAGTCGGCCAGGTAGACGACCTCGGTGAGCATCGCCTCGTCCGGCGGCTTGCCGTTCTCCTCGACGATGGTGCCGATCACCCGGTCGCGGTTCTGGATCAGCCAGCGCCGCAGCTCGTAGAAGACCTCGGCGCGGCCGTCGAAGCCGAGCCCGTTCCACGCCGGGAACGCCGCCCGGCCGCGGTCGACGAGCGCCTTGACCTGCGCCACGTCCATGTCCGGCACCGTGGCGATGGTCTGCCCGGTGGCGGGGTTCTCGACCGGGATGCTGCTTCCGCCGGCCTGAGCGACTCCGTTCCCCTGGTGCTCGGGCTGGGCTTCGATGGTGGACATTCGTCCTCCTGGCTAGGTGACTCCAGCGAGGGCGAGTCTACAAACGGGTGAAGGTGACGGTGATCGTGCGGGTCACGTCGTCGGTGACCGTCTGGTCGCCACCAGCCTGCGAGGAGCTGTGCGTGTGGTCGGTGGCGGTGACCGTGACCACGTGCTTGTGCTTGAGCGTCGACGGCCTCGGCATCTTCAGCCGCATCGCGCCGGCATTGAAACTGTTACCGCCGAGCCCACCCACGACGTTGGGTGGCTGGGTGAAGCCTTCCGCGCTTCCGGTCATGCAGTTGCCCTTCGGGTCCCTGAAATCGTTGCTGATGAGCGACGAAGCCAGCCGGCTGCGATCGATGCCCTCGACATCGATCTTGGCGTGTCTGAGGATCGAGGTTCCGCACGAGGACTTATCGAGGGTCTCGCCACTGCAAGGTTCGTCAGCGGTCGTCAGCAGCGTGGTGTTGTCGACCCGCGAGATCGTGGCGTCGGCGGGCCGCGGCGGAAGGTCGGCGAGGTGGTGCTCGAAGGGGGCCAGCACAACCCAGCGCCCGTGCGGACCGGCGAAGGGGGAGATCTGTGGGCTCGCGAACGCGGGGCCCTTCAGATGGAAGCTCACCGTCAGCGTGCCGTCCCCGACGGGGTTGCAAGCGGTTGAGCTCGCAGCCGTCCAGTGATCCACGAAGCTGCCGGTGACGGTGACCTTGTGCGTGAAGTGGAACTTCTTCGCACTGGCCTGGGCGGGCAGAACCGCGGCGACCAGGACCATGGCGAAGACGAGGCGCGCGCGAGCCACGCCTCAACCCTCTCACATCAGGAGAGCTCGATGCGCTCGATCTTCGCGTCCTCGACCGGCTTGTCGCGCGCGTCGGTTGGCTGCGACTCGATCGTGTCGACGGCCTCCATGCCCGACACGACCGTGCCGAACACCGTGTGCTTGCCGTCGAGCCACGACGCCTCGGGGGTGGTGACGATGAAGAACTGGGAGCCGTTCGTGTTCGGGCCGGCGTTGGCCATCGCCAGAGCCCCGCGCACGATCTTGTGGTCGTTGAACTCGTCCTCGAACGTGTAGCCCGGGCCGCCCGTGCCGGTGCCGGTCGGGTCGCCGCCCTGAATCATGAAGTCGGGGATCACGCGGTGGAAGACCACGCCGTCGTAGAAGCCGTCGCCCGCGAGCTTGCGGAAGTTCTCGACGGTCTTCGGAGCGTCGTCATCGAACAGCTCGAGCTCTATAGCCCCATGGTTGGTGTGCATCGTTGCCTGACTCATCGCTTGGCTACCTCCAGCCGGAGCTTGTTTCCTCGGACGGCGCTGCCGGACACTTTGTCTATCACCTCGTCGGCGCGCTGCGCGGGCACCTCGACGAACGAGAAGCGCTCGAGCACGCGCACGTTGCGGATGTCCTCGCCCTCGAGGTGTGAGTTGTCCACGATCGCCTCGATGACGTCTGCCGGCTCGATCCCCTGCGCCCTCCCGCCGGACACGATGAGCTTCACGCACTCGCCGTCGCTCGACGACTTGCGCGGCTTGGTGTGCCGCGGCCGGCGCGTCTCGCGGTCGCCGTTGGCCTCTGCCGCCACGGTCGCGGGCTGCTCGGCCACCGCCCCTTCCGACCACGGGTGGATCTTGGTCTTGGCATGGCGCTCAACGGCCTCGAGGTCGCGCCGCTGCTTGGGAGTGATGAGAGTGATCGCCCGTCCCGAGCGCCCGACCCGGCCGGTGCGGCCGATGCGGTGCACGTACACGTCCGGCGAGTTCGGGATGTCGTAGTTGATCACGTGCGTGACGCCCGAGATGTCGAGTCCGCGCGCCGCCACGTCGGTGGCCACCAGCAGGCGCTCGCGGCCGCCCTTGAAGGCGATCATGACGCCGTCGCGGGAGCCCTGCGACATGTCCCCGTGGAGCGCCTTCACACGGATCCCGGCGTCCCCGAGCCGGCGCGCCAGCCGGTCCACGCCGATCTTGGTGCGCGCGAAGATGATCGCCTGTTCCGGGTTCTCCGCCTTCAACACACGGGCCAGCGCGTCGGGCTTGTCCCGATCCGAGACCTCGAGGTAGAACTGCTCCACCGTGTCGATGGTGAGCTGCGCGGCGCGCACCTTGATCGTGACCGGGTCGAACATCCGCGTCTCGGCGAGCTTCTTGATCTCCGGCGGGATCGTGGCCGAGAAAAGCGCGGTCTGGCGACCTGATGGACAGCGCGACAGGATCGTCTCGACGTCCTCGAGGAAGCCGAGGTCGAGCATCTCGTCGGCCTCGTCGAGCACGGCGTAGCGAACGTCGGAAAGCACCAGCTCGTGGCGGTTCATCAGGTCCATCACGCGCCCGACCGTGCCCACCACCACCTGGCCGCCCTGCTTGAGCTGCGCCACTTGGTTGCGGATCGGCGCGCCGCCGAACACCGCCACCACCTGAATCCCGCGGCGCTGCCCATAGGCGCGCAGCGCCTGGGTCACCTGGATGCAGAGCTCCCGCGTCGGCGTGAGCACGAGCGCCTGCACCTCCTCGAGATCGGTATCGATGTACTCGAGCAGCGGCAGGCCGAAGGCGGCGGTCTTGCCCGTGCCGGTCTGCGCCTGACCGATCACGTCGTGACCCTGGAGCAACTCGGGGATCGCCTGCTCCTGAATAGGAGTGGGCGACTCGTAGCCGAGATGGTGCAGGGCGTCGAGCAGGGGCTGGGAGAGCCCTAGGTCCGCGAAGGTGGGCATTGGGGATGGAGAGTAGTGGGGAAGGGCGGAAGTGCGGAAGTGCGGAAGTGCGGGGGGCGAGTTTTGGTGCGCCGCGCTCTTTCGGTTGCGTGGCCAGTCAATTTCAACAGCTCGCCGCCTATCGAAGCGCCAGGTCGCTCGCGGTGGACCTGCATCGGGCCGTGAGGAGATGGAATGCGCTCGATCGCTCGCTGCTCGGGGTTCAGCTCGTGCGAGCCGCCTATTCGGTCGGCGCCAACATCGCTGAGGGCACCGGCCGCTGGCACGGGAGAGATAGGCGCCAGTTCCTCTACGTCGCCCGCGGCTCCCTGCACGAGACAGAACACTGGATCCTCTGCGCCGAAGACCAAGGCCTCCTTGAACCCGGCACGAGCGACCGAGTAGCCGAGATAGCCAAACCGCTAAACGGCTTAATCAGACGCTACGAGGGATAGCCCGCACTTCTGCACTTCTGCACGTCTGCACTTCTGCACTTCTGCACTTCTGCACTTCTGCACTTCCGCACTTCCGCACTTCCGCTCGTTCAGCGCGCCGGATCGACGAGCAGCTTCCCGCTCGTCCTCCGGGCGCCCATCTCCTCATGCGCCCTCTGCACCTCCGACAGCGGATATGTCTCGCCCACGAGCGGCTTCAGCGCGCCGCGGGCGGCGCGGCGGAACAGGTCGTCGAGTGGCTCGCGCATCATGTCCTCGCGGCCCATGCAGTGCATGAGCCAGAAGCCCACGACGCTCTGGCTGCCGCGCATCAGGCGGCCGGTCTGGACACTGTTCTGCTCGCGGCTCGCGATCCCGTAGGTCACGAGTCGGCCGAACGGGGCGAGCACGCTGAGGCACTCGTCGAACACCTTGCCGCCGGCCATCTCGAGCACGACGTCCACGCGCTTGCCGGCGTTGGCCTCGCGGATCGCCTCGCCGAGGCCGTCCATGTGCGGGTCGAGGGCGACGTCGGCGCCGAGCGACAGCGCCTGCTGGCGCTTCTCCTCCGACGACGCGGTTGCGATCACCCGGCCCGATCCAAACGGCTTGGCGAGCTGCACCGCGAGGTTGCCGACGCCGCCCGAGGCGGCGATCACCACGACGCTCTCGCCCGGCCGAAGCCGCGCCGAGGTGCGGTACAGGTGCCAGGCGGTGAGCCCTTGCACGACCAGGGCGAGCGCCACGCCGTCGTCGACCCCGTTGGGGATCGGAAAGGTCTGCGAGACCGGCGCCTTGGCGTACTCGGCGTAGCCGCCGGTGCCGGTGAGCGCCATCACGCGCTGCCCCTCCTTGAAGCTGCCGGCCGCTCGCTCCACCACGCCGGCCACCTCGGTGCCCGGTACCAGTGGCAGCTCGTAGCGCGCGAGATAGGAGTTCTCGCGCTGGTGCGTATCGGCGAAGTTGATGCCGGCGCGCGACACGCGGATCAGCACCTCGTCCTCGCCGGGCTCGGGCAGGGGCAGGTCCGCCAGCCGGAGCACCTCCGGGCCACCGAACTCCTCGATCTGAATGGCACGCACGGGCGCGTGAGCTTATCCGTGCAGGACATTGACACGCTTGTGCGGATATGCATATATAGCCGCATTGGACTAGACCAATCCGGCTGGTTCAGGCCCGGTCTGGCCGGAGGATGAGGGGGGCCACATGGCAACGACACCCGCTGCGCCCGTACCTGCGGTCGACCAAGACGCTGCCGACCTAGCGCAATACGGCTACAAGCAGGAGCTCAAGCGCTCGCTGAACATCTTCAGCTCGTTCGCCGTCGCCTTCAGCTACATCTCGCCTGCGACGGGCATCTTCACGCTGTTCATCCTCGGGTTCGCCACGCTCGGCGGGGCGTTCTTCTGGACCTGGCCCGTGGTGTGGCTCGGGCAGTTCATCGTGGCGCTCGTGTTCGCGGAGGTGTCCACCCACTTCCCGCTCGCGGGTTCCGTGTTCCAGTGGACCAAGTACCTGACGAGGAACAAGGCCTACGCCTGGTACGCCGGCTGGATCTACCTCTGGGCCGGCGCCCTGACGGTGGCCGCCGTGGTGGCCACGCTCCCGCTCGCGCTCATCCCGATGCTCGACAACCTCGGGATCGACGCGATCAAGATGGACCCCGCCAGCCTGACGAACCAGAAGTGGATCGCGGCATTCACGCTGATCGTGATCACGCTGCTGAACGTCTTCGGCGTGCGGCTGGTCGCGCTCATCAACAACACGGGCGTGCTCTTCGAGATCCTCGGCCTGTTCGTGTTCGCGATCATCCTCGCGCTCTTCAACAACCACCAGGGCGTGGGCGTGGTGTTCCACACCGGCGGCCCGTCGTTCAACGCGAGCAACTTCCTCATCGCGATGTTCATGGGGCTGTTCGTGATCTACGGATTCGACACCGCGAGCACACTCGCGGAGGAGTCCCACGAACCGAGAAAGAAGGCGCCACAGGCGGTGCTCGCCTCGATCGTGGCGGCCGGCGTGATCGGCGGCGTGTTCATCTGGGCGATGTTGATGGCCGTTCCGGGCAAGCTGAGCACCGTCGTGTCGAAGGGTGGCCTCGGCCCCGCCGACATCATCGACCTGAACCTCTCGAATGCGCTCTCGGTGGGCTACCTGCTCGTCGTGTCGATCGCGATCTTCGTCTGCTGCCTGTCGATCCAGGCGTCGACGATTCGCCTGGCGTACGGCATGTCGCGTGACCGCCAGTTGCCGTTCTCGGGCTGGATCTCACGCGTGAACGAGACGACCGGCACGCCGATCGGCGCCTGCGTCCTGGTGGCGTTGATGGCCGCGATCTTCCTACTCAAGTACGCGGGGGTGGCGTATATCGCGATCGCCGCAACGGGCATGATCTACCTCTCCTACCTGTTCGCCACCGTGGCGATCATGCGGCAGAGGCTGCGCGGGTGGCCCCACGAGAAGGGCGCCTTCAGCCTCGGCCGCTGGGGCATCCTCGTCAACGCGCTCGCGATCCTGTGGGGCCTCTCGATGCTCGTGAACTTCGCCTGGCACCGCGTGGCCACGAACCCGAAGGCATCTGAGATCCCGAGCCTCGACTTCTTCCACTCGGGCTTTCTCAACAGTGTCCCGATCCTGTGGCTGATCCTCGGGGCGGTCTTGCTGGTCGGCACCGCGTACTACCTCGTCAGGCGCGCTCAGATACCCAGCCCAGTGGTCACGGACACAGCGGCAGCCGAATCGGCATAGGCGGGCCGTGAGTCCGCACCGGCGGATATTCGGGCCGCGTTGGCGGCTTCGGCCGGGCTCGTCCGTACCCGCCTACGCGCAGATCGAAGACCAGCTCGCCGCACGGATCACGGCGGGCGATCTGCCTGCGGGCGAGCGACTGCCGCCCGAACGCGAGCTGGCGAAGAGCCTGAACGTGAGCCGCATGACGGTGCGGCAGGCGCTCACGTCGCTCGCCGATCGCGGGCTGGTAGAGCGCGGGGTGGGGCGCGGCACGTTCGTCGCGCGCGTCAAGCTCGACCACGACCTGCGCAAGGTGGCGGGCTTCAGCGAGTTGATGCTGCGGCACGGCGTCGAGCCAGGCGCCAAGCTGATCTCCGCCGCCGAGGCCGATGCGCCGGCGGCCGTGGCCGCCGCGCTCGGCGTGGCGCCGGGCACGCGCGCGTACCGGATCCAGCGCCTGCGCTACGGCGCGGGCGTGCCGCTGGCGCTCGAGGATTCGTGGATCCCGGCCGCGCCGTTTCCCGGCCTGCTCGAGCTCGGCCTCACCGGCTCGCTCTACGACGTGATGCGCGACCTCTACGAGCTCGGGCCTGTGCGCGCAGTCGAGCGGCTCGAGCCCGTGCTCGCGCGCGCGCACGAGGCCGCCGCGCTCGACGTACCCGAGAGCTCGCCGCTGATGCTCGTCGAGCGCACCGCGTACGCCGCCGACGGCACCGCGGTCGAGTTCGCCCACGACCGCCATCGCGGCGACCGCGCCCGCTTCACGATCGAGACAAGCGCCGATGTCCCCGCGCACATCTGAGTCGATCGCGGAGCTGGTGCGGCCCCTGATAGGCGAGCCGCTCGCTGAGCCCGAGCCGTTGGCCGGCGGGATCACCAACCACAACTTCCGGGTCCGCACGGACCGGGGAGAATTCGCCGTGCGCGTGTTCGGCCGCGGCACGGCGGCGCTGGGAATCGACCGCGACGCCGAGCGCGCGGCCACCGAGAACGCTGCGCGCTCCGGCGTCGGCCCGGAGCTCGTGGCGGCGAACGGCGAGCTGCTCGTTACACGCTTCATTCACGGCGAGCCCATGCGCAAGATCAGGCTTGACGAGACCTCGGCGGCCCTCCGTGCGATCCACGCGGGCCCCGAGCTGCCGACGACGTTCTCAGGAATCGCCGTCGGCGAGCAGTACGCGGCACGCGCGTCCGGGCTACCCCCGGAGTACCCGGGCGCACATGCCGTGGCCAAGGAGATCGAGGGCGCGCTGCGGGGGCCGGAGCACGACCCCGTGCCGTGCCACAACGACCTGCTGGGCGCCAACCTGATCTGGGATGGCGAGCGCGTGCGCGTCGTCGACTGGGATTACGCCGGCATGGGCGACCGCTACTTCGACTTCGGCAACCTCTCGATCAACAACGAGCTGAGCGAGGACGACGACGAGTGCCTGCTGGCGGCCTACTTCGGCGAGCCGTGCACGCCGGCGCGCTTCGCCTCGCTGCGCTTGATGCGGATCGTGTCCGACTTCCGCGAGGCGATGTGGGGCGTGCTGCAGCACTCGATCTCGGAGATCGACTTCGACTTCGAGGACTACGCCGCCACGCACTTCGCCCGCATGCGCGAGTCGGCCGCCGACTCGCGCTACCCGGGCTGGCTCGAGGATGCCGCCCGTGGCTAGGCGTCAGGTCGAGCTGCCCGACTCCGCGCAGTGCGTGGTGATCGGCGGCGGCGTGGGCGGCGCCAGCGTGGCCTACCACCTCGCCCAGCTCGGCATGAAGGACGTCGTGCTGCTCGACCGTAACCAGCTCACGAGCGGCTCCACCTTCCACTCGGCCGGCCTCGTCGGCCAGCTGCGCGGCTCGGTCTCGCTCACCAAGATGATGATGTACAGCGTCGAGCTCTACCGGCGGCTGCGCGAGGAGTCCGAGTTCGATCCGGGTTGGAGCGAGGTGGGCTCGCTGCGGCTCGCGTCGTCGCCGGAGCGCATGGAGGAGCTGCGCCGGCAGGCCGGCTGGGCGAAGACATTCGGCCTGCCGCTCGAGCTGATCTCGGCGGACGAGGCGAAGGAGCTGTTCCCGCTGATGTCGGCCGACGGCGTACTCGGGGCGATCCACCTTCCCACCGACGGCTACCTCGATCCGTCCCAGCTCACCTACGCGCTGGCCGACGGCGCGCGCCGCGGCGGCGTCCAGATCTTCACGAACACGCGTGTGACCGGCATCGACGTCGAGGGCGGCCGCGTGACCGGCGTCAACACCGAGCACGGCGACATCCGCGCCGAGCTGGTGGTGAACGCGGGCGGCATGTTCGCCGCGGAGATCGGGCGCATGGCCGGCGTGCGCGTGCCGATCGTCCCGATGGCGCACGAGTACATGGTCACCCAGCCGCTGGCCGAGCGCACGCCGGGCGAGCAGCTGCCCACGCTGCGCGACCCCGACCTGCTCATCTACTTCCGCGAGGACGGCGCGGGGCTCGTAATGGGCGGCTACGAGCGTCACTGCGCGCCCTGGTCGCTCACTCACGGCGAAGCAGGCTTCGACGCGATCCCGCAGGACTTCAACGGCCGCCTGCTCGAGGAGGATTGGGACCGCTTCGAGGAGATCGTCGAGAACTCCAAGATCCGCGTGCCGGCGATGGCCGACGTGAAGGTGACGAGGCTGATCAACGGCCCCGAGGCGTTCACCCCCGACAACGAGTTCTGCCTCGGCGAGACCGACGTCGGCGGCCTGTTCGTGGCCGCCGGATTCTGCGCCCATGGGCTCGCCGGTGCGGGCGGGATCGGCAGGGTGATGGCGGAGTGGATCGTCGAGGGCGAGCCGTCGCTCGATCTCTGGCACATGGACATTCGCCGCTTCGGGCCGCACTACCGCTCCCCGTCCTACACCCTGAAGCGCACGCGCGAGGTCTACGAGACCTACTACGACATCCGCTATCCGGGCCACGAGCGCCAGGCCGGGCGGCCGCTGCGGACCTCGAGCGCGTATTCGTGGCACGCGAGCCACGGCGCGGCGTTCGGCGAGAAGTCGGGGTGGGAGCGGGTGAACTACTACGAGTCGAACGCCGCCGGCGGGGACGAGTCGCTGCGGCCGCGCGGCTGGGCGGGCGAGTACTGGTCCCCGGCCATCGGCGCCGAGCACCTCGCCACGCGGGAGGCGGCCGGGCTGTTCGACGAGTCCTCGTTCGCGAAGATCGAGGTGGCGGGACCGGGTGCGGCGGCGCTGCTCGAGCGCCTCTGCGACAACGACGTGGCCCGCGGCGTGGGTCAGATCACCTACACGCAGATGCTCAACCGCCGCGGCGGCATCGAGTGCGACTTCACCGTCACGCGCGTGGGCGAGGGGCTGTTCTCGATCGTCACGGGCACGGCGTTCGGCAACCACGACCTGTCCTGGATCCGCCGCCATCTGCCGGACGACGGGAGCGTGACGGCCACCGATGCGACCTCGCGCTGGTCGTGCTTCGCGCTCTGGGGCCCGCGCTCGCGGGACATCCTTCAGCCGCTCACGCCGCAGGAGCTGTCGTTCCCCTACATGTCGATGCGCGAGCTGACGGTGGGCGACGTGCCCGTGCGCGCGCTGCGCGTCACGTTCGTGGGCGAGCTGGGCT
>DASXNY010000189.1:0-20402 GCA_036494715.1 Thermoleophilaceae bacterium | reverse complement strand
GCCCGCTCAGCCATGGCTGCTGCCGCCGGGCGGTCGTCGAGCACGCGCTCGAGCGCGTCCGCGATCGAGTCGGGCGTGGGCTCGGCCAGCATCGCCAGCCGGCCCGACCCGCCGAGCGCTGACGAGACGTTGTCGCCCTCCAGCTCCACCACCGGCAGCCCGCTGGCCATCATCTCCTGCGCCACCAGCGAGTGAGTCGTCAAGGAGAGGCAGAGCCCGGCCGTGGCGCGCTGGTAGAGCGCCGCGAGCGCCGCGGGTGGCGCCACGCCGATGTTGTGCAGCTCGAGCGGCGCGCGCAGGCGGCGGTCGGTGCCGAAGGCCACCACCTCCACCTCGGGCCGGCGCTCCTTGAGCGTGCCGAGCGCGGCGAGCGAGAGCTGCACCGCGCGCCGCTCGGTCTCCTGGCGGGCGTAGACGGCGATCGTGGCCGGGTCGCGAGAGGCGTCCGCGCCGAGCTGGTAGGTGAGCAGGTCGGTGCCGCAGTCGAACGGCGCCGCCTCCATCCCGTAGCGCTCACGCAGGATGTCGGCCATCCAGGGCGTGTAGGCGATCCCGCGGTAGCCCATGCGGTAGGTCTCCTCCGCCCACAGGTACTCGGCCGAGCGCGCGTAGAAGTCGGGCTCGAAGTCCTGCACCAGGTACACCTTCTCGGCGCAGAACGGCAGGTCGCGCAGCGGGTAGGCGGTCCACCAGTTGGTCGCGACACCGACGTCCGCGCCCGCCCAGTCGTCGAGACCCTTGAGCACCGGCGCGTCCAGCTTGAGGAACTCGTCGCGCAGTGACGCCGCCAGCTCGTGCGCGGGGCGCGGGTCGTAGTGGCGCGGGTCGAACACGTGGATCGAGCATTCGTGGCCGCGGCGCTCGAGCATCTGGATCAGCCGGAAGATCGTCATGTGGCCGCCCGAGCCGCGCGTCCAGGCGGGCACGATCCAGGCGATCTTGAGCGACTCCTTGCCGGCCAGGTCGCGCGCGGGCTCGAGCAGCAGCGGCCGGCGCGGGAACGCGCGGCGCACGAAGTCGAACTCCCACTCGGCCTCGGCGGGGGTGGTCGGCGCGGCGGGTCGC
This sequence comes from Thermoleophilaceae bacterium, assembly GCA_036494715.1. Lineage (GTDB taxonomy): Bacteria > Actinomycetota > Thermoleophilia > Solirubrobacterales > Thermoleophilaceae > JAICJR01. The sequence goes on along the minus strand of DASXNY010000189.1, from coordinate 19,337 downwards.
CGGTCGCCGTTCGCGCTCAACGGCGACTGCGGCAGCTCGTACGTGACGAAGCTGTCGCGCCCCTCGAGCGACAAAGCGCCGCGCACGCGCTTCGGCAGCGCGTCCGCCCGCGAGCCGAGCGCCGCCGCCGAGATGCGCAGTGCGTGGTGGCGGGCCGACTTCGCCATCGGGATCAGCGACGCGGGCTTCGAACGCTGCTCCACCTCGCGCAGGTACGCGCGGTCCGCCTTCACCAGGTACCAGATGTCCTGCGGCGTCTTGCGCGGCCCGACCGGCTCCACGTGGCCCAGCACCTCGCGCAGCGAGCGCCACTCGTCGAAGTAGCGCTTGAAGAACTCGCCGGGCGGATAGTCGTGCGAGTGCAGCACGGCCGCCTCGGGGTTGTAGGCCTTGCGGAAGCCCGCCTCGATCATCTCGCGCGCCAGCAGCTGGTCCTCCGCGTACGGCACCGGCCGGTAGGGGATGCGCTCCCACGCCCAGCGCGCAACGCAGCCGTTCACGTCGCTGAAGAACTGCAGCTTCCACGCCATCCGCCGGTACTCGGCCAGCGCCTCGGGGTCGCCCTGGTCGAGCTGCTGGACATGGATTCCCGGCCCCGCGCGCTCCCAGTTGCGGAACCAGCGCCAGGCCTCGGCCTTGACCACGTGGCTCGCGTCCGGACGCGGCCGGTGCGGGCCCCAGGCCAGCGCCACGTCCTCGGCCACGTCGAAGCACTCGAGCAGCGCCGCCAGCCAGCGCTCGTGCGCCGGCGTGGCGTCCTGCGTGATGAACGCGACGTGGTCGCCGCGTGCGATCTGCATCATCCAGTTGCGCGTCGCGCCGTGCGAGAAGGAGCTCTTGGGGATCTCGTGCAGGGTCGCCTGGTGGTGGCGCGCGATCTCCAGCGAGCGGTCGGTCGAGCCGGAGTCCACCACCAGCAGTTCGAGCTCGCGGTCCAGCTGCTGCGCGCGCACGGCTCCGAGCACCTCGTCGAGGTAGCGCTCCCCGTTGAGCACGGGGATCGCGACGGTGACGACGCCCGCGCTCATGCTCTCCGCAGCTTGGCGCGCAGCCGCCGCCAGGCGACGAGCGCGAGCCGCAGCGGCGCGGTGAGCCGCCACGAGGCGCTGCCCTCCACCTGCTCGGTGCGCTCGGCGAGCGCCTCGAGACGCTCGGCATCGGCGAGGCGGCGCTGCAACGGTCCCCAGGCCTCGTCGCGCCAGCGCTCCGCGGCCAGGGCGCGCTCGCGCCACTGGTCCCGCTCGGCGCGCAGCTCCTCGACCTCGGCTGGTGTGGTATCGAGCTCGCGCCCGTCGCCCGCGAGCATCAGAGGTCCTCCGCGACGCGCGGCGCCTCGCGGTTGAACACCCAGAAGCCCAGGGCGAACACGAACAGCAGCAGCGCCATCGGCACGAGCAGGCGCGGGACGCTGCCCACGGCTTGGAGCGCACTGGGTGAGCCGGCGCCGATCACGGCGTGCCGCATCTGCTCGATCAGGACGGCGAGTGGGTTGAGCATCACCACTGAGCGCAGGTGCGGCGGGATCGTCTGGATCGCGTAGAAGATCGGCGTCCCATAGAAGATCAGCTGCAGCCCAACCTCCCAGATCGGGCCGACGTCCCTGTAGCGCACGTACAGCGCCGACAACAGCATCGCCACGCCGCTCGAGAGCAGCAGCAGCGGGATCAGAATCAGCGGGACCTCGAGCCAGCTCAGCTGCGGGCCGATGCCCGAGCCCAGCACGAAGACGAACACGACGACCAGGTTGAGGCAGAGGTTGAAGCTGGCCGTGAGCACCACCGAGAGCGGGATCACCATGCGCGGGAACTGGATCTTGCGGACGAGGTTCTCCCGCTGCACCACCGACTGCACGGATCCCGCGGTGGCCTCGGCGAAGGCCGTGAAGAGCACGATGCCAATCAGCAGATAGACGGGGTAGTGCGGTACGGCCGAGGCGCCGAACTTCACGATCTCCGTGAACACCGCGTAGAGCACGGCGAACAGCAACAGCGGCCGCGCGAGCTGCCAGAGGTAGCCGAGCGCGGAGCCGAAGAAGCGCAGCTTGAACTCCGTCGTGGCGAGCAGCCACGTGAGGCTGACGAAGCGCCGAAAGTCGCCGCCGAGCGCCGCGGGGCCCTTGACCGTTACGAGCTCGGTGGGGCGACCGGTTTGTGCGACGGCGCTCATATCGGCCTTGTCTCCTCGGGCACCAGGCCGCTCTCCTCGGCGCGCTCGAAGCCCACCTCGTGCGGCAGGTCCACGAGCCCGCCACCGGCGCGCACACCGTGCAGGAGCAGCGACGGGAAGTTGGCGCGGCGGTCGATCGACTCGCCGATGCCGCCGCCGCTCGTGCTGCGCAGGATCGTGGCCACCGGGGCGTAGCGCCCGGGCGCGAAGCTCAGCGCCAGGCTTACCGAGAAGACGCCGCTCTCGCCGGCGCGCAGGGTGCCCGTGGGCCGGTTGAGCCAGTTCGTGTTGGTCGCGAACACGCGGATGTCATCGTCGCTCAGCAGCTCCAGGGACACGACCGGGTCCTCGAAGTCCTCGTTCGCGCGGATCTCGACCATCAGGCGCCCCTCGCTGCCCTGCGCCACCGCTGCCGTGCGCTCGCCCGCGAGCGTCTCGAACCAGACGTCGGTGACCTCGATCGGCCGCGCCCCGCGGTCCTCGTCGCCGACGTCCGCCACCACCTCGTGGCCGCGTCCGAAGTTGACCTCGTTGTAGAGCGCCATCACCTCGCTCGGCTCCCCGACCGACACCATCTTGCCGCGCTCGAGCAGCATCGCGCGGTCGCAGAAGCGCTCGACCAGCCCCATTGCGTGCGTGACGAGCAGGATCGTGCGGCCCTCGGCGCGCATGCGGGCGAACTCGTCGTAGCACTTCTGCTGGAAGGCGGCATCGCCCACCGCCAGCACCTCGTCGATCAGGAGCACGTCGGCGTCCACCTGCACCATCACCGCGAAGGCGAGCCGCACGTGCATGCCCGACGAGTAGTTCTTGAGCTTCAGGTCGACGAACTCCTCGAGCTCGGCGAACGCGATCACCTCGTCGAAGCGGCGCCTGGCCTCGACGGGCGACAGGCCGAGCATCACCGCGTTGATGATCACGTTCTCGCGCGCGGTCAGGTCGGGATTGAAGCCCACGCCGAGCTCGATGAAGGGCGACAGCCGCCCGGCCACCTGCAGCCGGCCGCTGTCGAGGCCGTAGATCCCGGCTATGCATTTGAGCAGGGTCGACTTGCCGCTCCCATTGCGGCCGACGATCCCAAAGAACTCGCCCTGAGCGATCTCGAACGACACGTCCTTGAGTGCTGGAAACAGGTCGTGCGACGAACGATGCGGGCGCAGCACCCTCTCCTTGAACGTGTGCGTACGCTCGTGGGGCAGGCGGAACGTCTTTGAGACGTCCTCGGCAACCACAGCTGGAGGGGCGCCGAGAACCCGGTGTGAGCGCGCAGACACGCGCGGAAAGGCTACCGTTCCGCGCACCCGTGAAGGCCTGCTTCCTACTCCCAGACCTTCAGCTGTCCGGTGGGGTCGGGGTCGTGCTGCGCCATGCCTGGCACGTCTCGCGCCGCCATCCGGAGATCGAGATTTCGGTGCTGCTGACGGATCACGACGCTCAGCCGGCGCCCTACGGCATCCTCCGCGACCTGCACGTTCAGCACGTTGAGGAGGTCGCCGGCGGCGAGCCGTTCGACGTCGCGGTGGCCACCTGGTGGCAGACCGCCTACCGGCTGTTCGAGGTGCCCGCGCGGCGCTACGGCTACTTCGTGCAGTCGATGGAGGACCGCTTCTACCTCGGCAACGACCCGGTCGAGCGCGCGGCAGCGGGGCTCACCTACGACATGCCGGTGGCGTTCATCACCGAGGCGCACTGGATCAAGGAGCTGCTCGGCGCGCTGCGCCCAGACGCCGACTGCCATTACGTCCGCAACGGGATCGACAAGGACGTGTTCCGCTCGCCCGAGAAGGTCGAGCCGAGCGACCCGTCGCAGCCGCTGCGCGTGCTGATCGAGGGCAACCCGCGCCACTGGCTGAAGGCCGTGCCAGACGCGCTCGCGGCGGTGCGGCTGACGAACCAGAGGCTCACCACCACGCTGGTGTCGCCGCGGCCGCTCGAGGACCGCGAGCTCGGGGTCGACCGCGCCATCGGGCCGCTCACCGACGAGGAGTTCGCGCGCGAGCTCGCCGGCGCCGACGTGCTGCTCAAGCTCTCGCGCGTCGAGGGCATGTTCGGACCGCCGCTAGAGGGCTTCCACCTCGGCGCCACGTGCGTCGTCACGCCGGTGACCGGCCACGACGAGTACGTCGTGCACGGCCAGAACGGCATCGTGGCGGACTACGACGACGTGCCCGGGGTCGCCCGCTGGCTCGACCTGCTGGCGGCCGATCGCACCTTCCTCGACGAGCTGCGCACGGGCGCGCTCGAGACGGCGCGCGAGTGGCCCTCGTGGGAGCACACGGCCGACGACATGGCGACGGCGCTGCAGGCGATCGCGGCCGCGCCGGAAGGCGACCCGGTGGCGAGCGCGCGGCACATCATGCGTCACGCGTGGAGCGCCGCCGAGCTGCAGCGCTCGGAGCTCGTGCGCCGCCGCTCGCTGCAGGACTACATGAAGGAGCAGGTGGAGGACTTCCGCGAGACGCGCGCCTACCGCACCGCGCGCTCGCTGCAGGAGCTCAAGCAGCGCGTGCGCGCCCGGGGGCTGCGGCGCGGATGATCGTCGCCCCCTCGCAGGCGGTCGACCCCGGCCGCGTCCTCGACGAGCGCGTGGCCGCGCGCCTGCGCGAGGCGGGCTACCCGCTGCCGGCCGGCGACGAGCTGCTGCGCGTCGCGATGGTGGGGCAGAGCACGTACTTCCTGCAGTGCGCGCTCGAGGAGCCGAGCGCGTGGGCCGAGCCGGGCTTCTTCGATTTCCGCGCGGGCGCCGACGCCGAGCGCATGCTCGAGCGCCTGCGCGCGTTCGAGCCGCACGTGGTGGTGGTGTTCAGGCCCGAGTTGATCCCGGCGGGCGCGTTCCACGACCTCGCCGCGCTCACGCTCGGCTGGCTCACAGAGCCGCTGCCGCGCCCCGCCGAGGGCGAGCCCCACCCCGACCTCGTGCGCCGGCTCGAGTACCTGCGCGCCGCCGACCGCACGAACTTCGATCGCATCGTCTCGTTCGACCCGCTGGTCGTTACCGGGGCGTCGGAGATCGTGCCGGTCTGGCGCTCGGTGCCGCTGCCGGTGGCGGACTCGCTGTTCGTCGACGTGATCGAGTCGGACCCAGAGGTCAGGCCGATGTTCATCGGCCGCTCGACGCCTCACCGCGAGTGGATGCTCGAGCGCTCGAAGCACGTGATGGAGCTGTTCCACATCGGGCACGGCGCGACGATCGACGAGCTCCGCGAGCTTCTGCGCACCACCACGATCGGGATCAACCTCCACAACGAGGCCTACCCGACCTTCGAGAACCGCGTGGCGATCCTGATGGCGGCCGGGCGCGCCGTGATCAGCGAGGCACTCAGCCCGAGCCACGGGCTCGAGGCGGGCATCGACTACATCGAGGTGATCAGCCCGTGGGAGGTCGACCAGGCGATCTGGGCGATCAAGCAGTTCCCCGAGGCGTGGGAGCTGATGCGGCTGCGCGGCCGGCTCAAGGCGGAGCTGTTCCGCGCCTCGCGGGTCTACGCGCGACTGCTCGGCAACGCCTTCCACGACGTCGCCGTGTTCGGCTCGGAGCGCACGCGCCCAACCTAGGGCGCTAGGCGCCGGGCTCGCCCGACGGCCGCAGCGAACGCGCCAGCGCGTAGATCACGGCGGCCGGCACGCCGATCGCGACGAGCACGAGCAGCAGCCAGAAGAACCAGGTGCCCACGGGCGCGAGCACCGACATGCGCGAGATGGCGCCGCTCGCGTCCTCCCACACCGTCGTCGGCTTGCCGCTCCAGAACGACAGCGCGACGTCCTGCGGCAGCGCCTTGCCGTTGAGGAAGCTCACGGGCCTGGCCTGCGTGCGCGGCTCGACCGTGCCCCACAGGTAGAACCGGTGGCGGCCGACGTTGCGCACGCAGGCCGTGCCGATCGCGTCGTGCGGCGGCGGCTTGACCGGCAGCGCCACGGGCGTCTCGTCGCCGGGAGTCGAGCCGAAGGTCGTGCCCCTGTAGCCCGGCGCGCTGACCGTGAACGAGAACTTCGACGGCTTGTTCACGAACAGGTGCGCCTCCCTGTAGGAGGGCCCGAGGTCGATCGCCGGGATGCAGAGGCGGTCGCCCGGCTTCAGCGTCACGAGGCTCGGCGGAATCGAGAGCGGTGGGCTCGTGGGCGAGGAGAGCTCGACGTCGCGCCTGGTGTCGAGCCATGGCACCCACTTCACCACCGCCACGACGGCGAGCAGGACGAGCGCGAGCGCGACCGCTATGCGGGGTCCGCTACGCATAGAACCTCAGCGCGGTCATGCCCAGGCCGGAGAGCTCGAGCGCGAGTCCCAGCACCACCACCGCGACGCCCACGTACGGCCCGATGCGGCGCGGTAAGGCCGTGCACACCATCGCGACGGCCACGCCGAACAGCGCTATCAGCGGCAGCAGGTAGCGGCCGACGAGGATCGGGTCGCCCGGGTTGATGAGCATCAGGTGGTAGGCCGCCCAGTGGAGGCCGCCGATCAGACCGACGATCCCGGCGAGCAGGACGAGCGCCACGTCCCATTGCCTCAAGACCGAGCGCCAGCGCACGATCACGGTCAGCACCACCCCGGCCACGAGCGCGAGCGAGAACCACAGCTCCCACGAATGGACCCAGGGCGGGAACTCGACCTCGAGGTTGCCGAAGATCCCGTAGAAGGTGTCGACGAAGGCCCGCTTGTAGGTGTAGTGCGGGCCGATCATCGGGTCCTGGAACGGCAGCTTTGGCAGATAGAACTGCCAGACGTAGGAGAGGAACTCGCGAATCGACGCGGGCTTGCCGCCGGCGGCGTTGCTGGAGATCGACGAGAGGTTGACCGTCGTGCCGGTGCCGGACACGTACGACTGGTAGCCGATCACCGCCGCGCCGCCGATCACCGCGGCCGCCCCGAACCACGACGCGCCCCGCAGCGACACCGGCCGGTGGCGCCAGTAGCCGAGGGCGAGCGCGGCCGCCGCCGGCAGCACGAGGGGGAAGCCGCGCGCGTGCGACAGGAACGACGCGGCGAACAGCAGGCCGATCGCCAAGACCCGGCGTAACGTCGGGCCGTACTTGACGGTCCGGATCGCCACCCAGAAGAACATGCTCCAGATCGCCGCCAGCGCGATGTCCGGGTTGATCGACGAGCCGATGAAGGCAAGCTGCGCGTGCACCGCCACCACACCCGCCGCCACCGCCTTCGGCCACTGGCGCGGGCCGAGCAGCTCGCCGGCAATGAGCCACGCGAACACGATCGTCGACAGGTAGAGCGGCAGGTCGAACAGCCGCATCAGGAGCAGCCGGTCGAGGATCGACGCGTGGTAGGTGATCAGGTAGGGGACGGTCTCGTAGAGGTAGTAGAGGGGCGGGTTCTGGCGGGCCGGGTTGCCGCCCACGCCGTCCGAGCGGATCGAGCTGGGCAGCGCCTTCACCACCTGCTCCCACTTGCGCACCATCACCGGGTTGGTCTCAGGCCTGCCCTGGAGGTTGCCCACGAGCATCGCGAGGTTGAGGTACTGGTCCGCGACGCCGATCTCGGTGGAGTAGGAGGGCCCGTTCCTGATGTGCTGCGGCAGGCCCTTGCCCTCGGCGATGCGCTGTGCGTACGAGAAGTGCGCGATCTCGTCGGGAGACTGCAGCGGCGGGACCACCGTCGCCCAGGCAACGCTCATCACCGTTGCGGCCGCGAGCAGTATCGCCAGCGGTGTGGGAACGCGCCGGATGGCGGTGACCAGTCGTGCCTTTACGGTGGGCTTGCCTCGAGGCGTGGGCTCCGCGGCGGGAGGCGTGACCTGGACCTCTTGCAAGGCGCTGCAGGTTACCTCCTGGGCTGCTGCCTGCAGAGCACCCGAGGCCTGACGCTACTCTTGCCGCCGTGTCGGGGCCGACGATCACAGTGGTCACGCCGTGCCTGAACGCGCGGCCGACCGTAGAGGAGGCGCTCGCGAGCGTGCGCGCACAGGACTACGCGCACGTGGAGCACGTGGTCGTCGACGGCGGCTCGACGGACGGCACGCTCGAGCTGCTCGCCGCAGCGGAGGGCATCCGCTACGTCTCGGAGCCGGACCGCGGCCTCTCCGACGCGATGAACAAGGGCATCGCGATGGCCACGGGCGACGTGATCGGCTGGCTCAACGCCGACGACTGCTACCTGCCGGGCGCACTTTCGCGCGTGGGCGCCGCCTTCGTCGCGCAGCCCGAGGCCCTGTGGGTCACCGGGCGCTGTCGCATCATCGACGGGGCCGGCCACGAGATCCGCAAGCCGGTCTCCGCTTACAAGAACTTCCTGCTCGACCACTACAGCCACCCGCTCTACCTCACGCAGAACTTCATCTCCGCGCCTGCGACCTTCGTCCACAAGCGCGGCCACGAGCGCGTCGGGCTCTACGACGAGCGCTTCAAGATCTCGATGGACTACGACCTGTTCCTGCGGCTCGCCGAGATTGCTGATCCCGTGGTGCTGGACAGCGAGCTGTCCTGCTTCCGCATGGCGCACGAGCACGCCTCGCTGAGCATGAGCGGCTTCGAGCGCCAGTTCCGCGAGCACGCCCAGAACGCCCGCGAGCACGGCGACGGGCACCGCCTGCCCGTGCTCGCCAACCAGGCGATCAGCCGCGGCATCATCGCCACCTACAAGGCGATGCGCTGGGCGCGGACGCGCCGGGCCGCGGCCTAGCCGAGGTCGAGCGTTCGCTGCGTTCCGATGAGCACCGCCCCTTTGCCCACCCAGTCGAGCGACTTCCCCGCCTGGTACGGGGAGGTGGTGCGCCGCGCTGACCTCGCCGAGAACTCGACCGTCCGTGGCGCCATGATCATCAAGCCGTACGGCTACGCGATCTGGGAGGCGATCCAGCGCGAACTCGATGACCGGATCAAGGCGACCGGTCACGAGAACTTCTACTTCCCGTTGCTCGTGCCCGGGTCGGTGCTGGCGCAGGAGGGCGAACTCGTCGAGGGGTTCGCGCCCGAGGTGGCCGTCGTCACCGAGGCCGGCGGGAAGAAACTGGAGGAGCCGCTCGCGGTGCGTCCCACGTCCGAGGCGATGATCTGGTCGACGTATGCCCGCTGGGTGCAGTCGTACCGCGACCTGCCGCTGCTCTACAACCAGTGGGCCAACGTCGTCCGCTGGGAGCTGCGGCCGCGCCTCTTCCTGCGGACGAGCGAGTTCCTGTGGCAGGAGGGGCACACGGCGCACGAGACCGAGGCGGAGGCGCTCGCGGAGGCGCTGACGATCCTGCACGACGTCTACGCCGACACGATCGAGAACGTCCTCGCGATCCCCGTGCTGCGGGGCCGCAAGAGCGAGAGCGAGCGGTTCCCCGGCGCTGTCGACACCTACACGCTCGAAGCGCTGATGCGCGACGGAAAGGCGCTCCAGGCGGCAACCTCGCACTATCTGGGCCAGGGTTTCGCGCGCGCCTTCGACGTCCGCTACACGGGCCGCGACGGCAGCGAGCAGTACCCGTATGCCACTTCGTGGGGCGCGACCACGCGACTGGTCGGCGGCATCGTGATGGCCCACGGAGACGACCGTGGGCTGCGCCTCCCGCCTCGCGTCGCCCCGCAGCAGGTCGTCATCGTGCCGATCTTCCGCGAGGACGATCGCGCTCAGGTGCTCGAGGCCGCAGCCGCCGTGGCGGACGAGCTGCGGGCGGCGGGGGTGCGCGTCCGCGTCGACGATCGGCCCCAGCATCGGCCCGGCTTCAAGTTCAACGAGTGGGGGTTGAAGGGCGTGCCGCTCCGCGTCGAGCTCGGCGCCCGCGACCTCGCGGCAGCGGCGGTCACCATCGCGCGCCGCGACACCGGCGACAAGCAGGAGGTCCCGGTCGCTCGCGCGGCCGTCGCGATCGATGAGCTGCTGAGCGCTGTGCAGGCCTCGCTCCTGCAGGCCGCCCGCGACGACCAGGAGCGGCGGACGCTCCGCGACCCGAGCAGCTACGACGAGATGATCGAGTACCTCCGCGAGGCCGCCGGTTTCGTCGTGACGCCATGGTGTGGGGGCGAGGAGTGCGAGGCGCGCGTCAAGGCAGACAGCTCGGCGACGATCCGCTGCCTGCCGCTCGGCGACCAACCCGCGCAGTCCGGCGCTTGCGTCTGCTGCGGGAGGCCGGCGCTGACCACGGCCGTGTGGGCACAGGCGTACTAGCGCGCGCCGCACCCGACCAATGGGTTGGTTACGGTGCGTGGCACCCCGACCGAGGCGCGCCGGTGCTCGAGGACTCGATGGTCAGGAGCTTGGATCGTGTGTTCAGCGGTGACCTGATCGCGCCGGATGACCCGTCGTACGAGGAGGCGAGGCGGGTCTGGAACGGCATGGTCGACCGGCGGCCGGCGCTGATAGCGCGCTGCGCGAGCGAGCGCGACGTGGTCGAGGCGCTTCGCTTCGCGCGCGAGACCGGAGTTCGCGTGGCCGTGCGGGGCGGCGGGCACAACGTCGCGGGCAACGCGGTGTGCGACGGCGGGTTGGTGATCGACCTCTCCGGCATGAAGGCCATCGAGATCGACCCCGACAGGCGCATCGGGCGTGCGCAGCCGGGCGTGGTGCTCGGCGAGTTCGACCGGGCAACGCAGGACTTCGGCCTTGCTGCGCCGACGGGCAACGTCTCGAAGACTGGTCTCGCGGGCCTCACGCTCGGCGGCGGCCTCGGCTGGATCGCGCGCAAGCACGGGCCGGCGTGCGACAACCTGCTGTCCGCCGCGGTCGTGACCGCCGACGGCCGGGAGCTCACCGCCAGCGCCGATGAGAACCCGGACCTGCTCTGGGCGCTTCGAGGCGGCGGCGGGAACTTCGGCGTCGTGACGTCGTTCGAGTACCGGCTGCATCCGATCGGGCCGCACGTGATCGCCGGGGGCGTCGTGCATTCGTTTGCCGATGCGCCCGAGGTCTTCCGCTTCTTCGCCGACTACGTGGCCACAGCGCCGGACGAACTGTCCGTGACTGCATCGACGTTTCGCGCCCCAGCCGGGTTCCCTGTCCCGGCCGAGTTGGTGGGCGAGCTGGTGACCATGCTGGCGCTCTGTTACGCCGGGGATCTCGTCCAGGGCGAGCGGGTGCTCGAGCCGTTGCGCAGTTTCGGTCGCCCGCTCGCGGACCTGGTCGCGACGATGCCGTACACGGCGCTCCAGAGCGGATCCGACGCGAGCTACCCGAACGGGCAGAGGAACTACTGGAAGTCCCACTACGTGGATCAGATCGACGACGCCGTGATCGCGGCGATGCTCGAGCACGCGCCGCGCATGACCTCGCCGCTCTCCTCGTTCTACTTCCAGCACCTGGGCGGCGCGATCAGCCGAGCGGGAGCCGAGACGGCGGCGTTCGGCCACCGGGGCGCCGGTTTCGAATTCACGATCCTGACTGTCTGGGAGGACCCTGCCGAGGACGCCGAGCAGGTCGCATGGGCACGCGAGTTCTTCGATGCGATCCAGCCTTACTCCACCGGCGTCTACGTCAACAATCTCGGCAGCGAGGGCGCCGACCGCGTGAAGGCCGCCTACGCGCCCGAGACCTACGACCGACTGGTCGCGCTGAAGAGCACCTACGACCCCGACAACGTCTTCCGCGTGAACCAGAACGTCGCGCCGCGCGCCTGACGCCTGTTCAGGGTCGAGGAGCGAGCGCCTGGGCCACGAGCGCGTGTGCGGCCCCGTTCGCCTCGGCGGGCACCCAGGTGAACACGACCGTGCCGATGCGCTCCGAGGCGTCGCGGACCGCGCCGCACAACTCGCGCAGCCGCGGGTTGGCCGGCTCGCGACTGCCGGTCACATGTTCGACCACGAGACGCGCATCGCAGCGCGCCTCGACGAGATCCAGTCCGAGAGCGCTCGCGTGCTCGAGGCCCGCCAGCAGTGCTCGGTACTCGGCAACGTTTGCCCCGGCGACACCGATCGCCTCGCTGTGCGTGGCTAGCAGGGTCCCGTCGGCGGCGGCGAGCACGTAGCCGATCGCCGCCGGGCCTGGGTTGCCACGCGATCCGCCGTCCGTCGACAGCAGCGCGTACCCGCGCCGCGGCGCGCGCGGCGGTGGGCCGGTCCGCCGGCCACTCGCCTTGGCCAGGGCACGCCGCTCGGCGTCGCTGTTGGCACGACCGCCATGGCGCTTGGGTCTACGTCGCTGAGGAGCTGCCACAGGGCGATGGTCAGGCCGCGGCCGTCGCCGGATCGAACTCGTTCGCCACGATGCGCCGGTCATGCACGCCGGCCGCCTGGTCTGAGGCGAGCCACACGATCGGCCGGCCCATCACGGCCGGGTCGAGCAAGCGGGCGTGGACCTCGGCCGGCGCATCATCCGGGACCATCCCGGTCCGGGTGCCCTGCCCGCCGGGCAGCAGCATGTTGACGGTCACCGGGCTGCCGGCCAGATCGGCCGCCATCACCCGCGACAGCGCCTCGACCCCGGCGCCCGCGGGCCCATACGGCACGAAGCCGCGGCGGACCATCGTCTGCTCGTTCATCGAGATGTTGACGATCCGCCCGTCGCCCTGGTTGAGCATCAGCGGCACCACCTCGCGTGCCATCAGGAAGCAGCCGACGACCTTGGTCTCGACGACGTCGCGAAAGCCGGCCGGCGTCACCTCCCAGAACGGCTGCGGCTCTGACATGAACCTGGGATTGACGGTCCGCATGCCGATGCCGGCGTTGTTGACGAGCATGTCGATGCCGCCCCATGCGTCGCGCGCCTGGGCGACACAGGCGGCGACCGAGCGCTCGTCGCGCACGTCGAGCTGACACGCAATCGCCGAGGGGCCGAGCTCGGCGGCGGCCGCCTCCGCCCGTCCCTGGTCGCGGCCGGTGACCATCACGCGGGCACCCGCCTCCGCGAGCGCGCCGGCCATGGCGGCGCCCAGGCCGCTGGTCGAGCCGGTGACGAGTACGCGGATGCCGTTGAGCTCAGTCATGACGCTCAACACCATACGGATGACCAGTGGCCAGACCAAAGGGCGGACGATCCGAGAAAGCGAGACGCTGTTGCCCGTCAGAGGGGTCGACGGCGAGCCCGTAGTCAGCCAGCCCCAGGCGCTCGGCGACCCTGCGCGACGGCGTGTTCTGTTCCGCGATCCAGGCGATGAACGGCACGCTCGGGTCCACGGAGGACGCTGCGCTCTGGGCTGCGCGCGCAAGCTCGGTCGCGAAGCCCGAACCCTGCTCCGCGGCGGCGACCCGGTAGTTGAGATTCCACGCCCGCGTGCGCTGCCGCTGAGCGCCGCCGACCCCGACGATCGCGCCGTTGTCGCGCCGGCGCACCGTCCAGTAGCTCAGACCGTCGGTGTCGAAGCGGGCCGCGGCCCGGGTCAACCAGTCGCGCGTCGTCTCCGGATCCGTGTGCCGGCCGGCCGGGTCGTACCACCAGCCGGCCGGGTCGCTGAAGATGGCAAACAGCGCGTCCAGGTCCGCCGCTGGGTCGGGACGACGGAGCTCGAGCCGATCCGTCAACACCTGTGCCAGAGAGCTCATGCTCGACGCAAGCTAGCGAGGTGGTAACACGCTGCCTGCCGCGAGATACTGCGAGGCGATGCCGCAGGAGAACGTCGAGGCTGGAGTTCTCCTCGGCGTCCTTGGCGGTTGGCTCCTGGGGCGGGAGACCTCGGGGCCAGGCAGTTCCTCGGACTGATCCGTCGGCACCTCCTCGTGCCTCGTGCCTATCCGAGGGTGAGGGCGACTATCCCGGCGAGGATCGCAGCTGCCGCGGAGAGACGTCGTCGCGTGTCTCCTTCGTGCAGGACGATCGCGCCGAGCAGTGTGCCCACAACGATGCTGCTCTCCCGCGCGGGCGCGACGTAGCTGACTGGGGCACGCGCGAGCGCGTACAGGATCAGCACGTAGGCGAGTGGGCTGAGCAGCCCGACAGCCACGGCCCGCAGGCGGGAGCGTGTCCAGGCCAGGCGCAGCTCGCTCCGCCGGCGGAGGGCCACGGGCGATAGGAGGACTGCGTTGGCGAGATTGGTGCCCCAGTAGTAGATGACCGGCGACAGGGCAGCGGCCCCGACGGCGTGCTTGTCCCAGAGCGTGTACGCCGCGATGGCCGTGCCGGTGAGTACGGCGTAGACGGTGCCGGCGTAGACCGGGGACGAGGCATGGTCGTCGGAGCGGCGGATGAGCGAGAAGACCGCTACGACGATCAGCCCGGCTCCCGCCAACGCCACCAAACCTGGGCGCTCGCCGAGGAACGCGATCGCCGCGATCGTGGACAGCAGCGGACCGGTGCCGCGTGCCAGCGGATAGACCACGGACAGGTCTCCGGCGGCGTAGCCGCGCTGCAGCAGGACGAAGTAGACGGCGTGCAGGACCCCGCTGACCGCCATCAGCCCGAGCGCGGTCCAACCGAGCGGCCCCGGGTCGGTCGCGAGCGCGAAGGCGAGGACGGGCACGTAGAGCACCGTCCCGGCCACCGCGCAACACCAGACGAACGCCGCGCCGCCCTGAGCTCCCTTGGCTATCAGGTTCCAACCGGCGTGAGCGACCGCCGCGACGAGCACCAGCGCGAGGACATCGGGCGACATTGAGGGCTCCCTTCTGCCCGTAACCGGGCACGACAACGGAGCCCTCCGGGTTTTTATCCCTTCAGGTCTGGACCGCCCGGACCGGGCCGTCCTGTCGCCGCTTGGTCACAGCCCCTCCAGCCCTCAATCTCTCATGGCCACCCTGGTGACGCGGGCCGAGGCGGAACCCTAGGCGCAACCTCGTGCTGCGCTCGAGGCTACCAGCGCGCGCCCGCGACTTCCCTACGAAGGCTCGTGCACCGACACCAGCTCGTCCGCGTAGGCGAACACCTGGCGCGAGCCGGTGACGTTCCACGGATCGACCACCAGCGCCTGTGAGGGAACCTCGGTGAGCGCGCGCTCGAAGTCCGAGTGGTTGGTGGCGACGATCACGGCGTCGGCGCCGGCGAGGGCGGTGTCGAGCGGCTCCGACTCGGCGGGCACGAACGGGTCGTACCGTGCCACGTGGGCCAGCTCGCGCTCGAGCAGGCGGATCAGCTTGTAGGAGAGCGAGTCGCGGGTGTCGTCGGAGTCGCGCTTGAAGGTCAGCCCGAGAACGGCCACCTTGCGGCCCGACAGCGAGCCGCCCATGCGGCGCTTGAGGCCCTCGACCAGGAAGTTGGGCATCGTCTCGTGCACGCGCGAAACGGCGAGCAGCATGCCCGGCGCGTTCGAGCGCTCCTCGGAGAAGTTGAAGTCCTTGCGCAGGCAGGTGCCGGCGGTGAGCCCCGGCGCCGCGATGCCGCCGCGCGGGTAGTCGTGGTTGATCAGGTCGATCACCTCGAACACGTTCGCGCCGTACTGCTCGCAGTTCATCATCAGCAGGTTGGGCAGGGAGAATGCCGTGTAGCGCAGGACGTTGGTCCAGATCTTGGCGAGCTCGGCCTGCACCGGCGTGGTCTCGAGGATCTCGGTGCCGAAGCAGGAGAAGAGCCTCTCCGCGCGCTCCGCCGAGCCCTCGCCGACGCCGCCGACGATCGTGGGCAGCGAGTAGATCTCGTCGAGGAAGCGGTTCTCGGCGATGCGCTCGGGCACGTGGGCGACGAACACGTCGCGACCGATCGCGAAGTCGCGCCGCTGCGCCAGGTAGCCGGCCACCCACTCGGTGGTGCCGGGCGCGACGGTGGAGCGCAGGATGATCGCGTGCTCGGGGCGGAGCAGCGGGAGCAGCGTGTCGAGCACCCCGCGGATCGCGGTGAGGTCGATCTCGACGTGCGGCAGCGCGGGCGTGCCGAGCGTCAGCACGATGTCGTCGGCGCGCGCGGCGTCGTCCACGGACGGCGACAGCTCGAGCAGGCCGCGCGGCAGCACGCGGTCGAGCAGCTCCTGCGCGCCCTCCTCGTGGAACGGCATCTTGCCGTCGCGGATCGAGTCGAGGATCGCCTGCTGGCGCTCGATGCCGATCACGCGGTGCCCGCAGTCGGCGAACGTGAGCGCGAGCGGAAGCCCGACGCGCCCGAGTCCCACCACCGCGACCGTGGAGGGACTCACGCCCGGAACCGTTGGCTGACCACCGTCTCGGTGTCCTCCTCCGGCGACTCGTCGGCGTCCTTGGCGGCGCCGCCCGCGCGCACTCGGCCCTTCACCTCACGCAGCTCTTCCTCGAGCAGCGCGAACTTCTGGGCGAGCACCTTCGACTGATCGGTGAGGCGCGACACGGCCGTCGAGAAGTGGAGCAGCAGCACCAGCACGAAGCCGAACGCGATCAGGAAGAGCGCGTTGGGCGGATACGCGATGCCGACCCAGTCGGCGAGCCGTGAGAGCAGGCCGCGCCAGATCGCAAGCGCCAGCAGCACGACGGCGCTGAGCAGCCACAGGAGCGCGTAGCGCTCGAGCAGCCTGCGCCGGCGCACGAGCTCGAGCACCACGAAGAGCAGCACCCCCGCGGCGACGATCGCCATCAGCTGGATGCGAATCTCCATCAGATCCTCGCCGGCGCCGCCACCGGTGCCTCGTCGCCGGACTCGACCACCGGCCGCGCCCGCACGAGGCCGACGAAGATCGCCAGCAGCACCTTGACCATGTAGTAGACGGACTTGCCCGAGCTGATCGACGAGACCCCGCCGCCGCGCTGCGACATCTTCACGGGGTACTCGCGCATCCGGAGCCGGTGGAAGTGCAGCATCAGCACGGCCTCCACCTCGGGGTAGTCGTGCGGGTAGTCGCGCGAGAAGAGGGTGATGGCGCGGCGGTTGTACAGGCGGAAGCCGGACGTCGGATCCGTGACCCGCTGGCCGACGATGCGCGACAGGATGAACGCGAACAGGTGGATGCCCGTGCGCCGGCTGATCGGCGCGGGGTACTTGAAGTCCTGGATGAAGCGCGAGCCGCAGACCATGTCGATCGTCGGGTCGGTATCCATCGCGCCGATCAGCTTGTGGATCTCGCGCGGATGGTGCTGGCCGTCGGCGTCCACCTGTACGAGGTAGTCGTAGTCGTTCTGCGCCGCGAACTTGAAGCCCGCCTGCACCGCGCCGCCGATGCCCACGTTGAACGGCAGTCGCAGGGTGTGCACGTCGGCGGTCCGGGCGAGGCGCGCGGTCTCGTCGGTGGAGCCGTCGTCGACGACCACCACGTCGAACTCGGGCGCGTGCAGACGTAGGTCGTCGAGCACGTTCATCAGCGTGGCCGCCTCGTTGTAGGCAGGCACGACCGCCAGGTATCTGGGGCTGAGAGTCACAGTGTCACTGGGCATGAAGGCCTCGACGCACCAAAAGTTGCGTATACCCGCCGCCACAGAGTAGCCACCCTGGGAACGGCCGGTCGCCGCATGCAGCGTCACTACCATTCGCCGCGATGGAGCCCGCTGTGGCCACCACGACCGTTCCGGACGTGCTGCGCGCGCGTGCCGAGGAGGACAGCGGGGGCGAGTTCCTGCGGCTCCTGTTCCCCGCGGGCGCCGACGTGGCGCTCTCGTACCGCGAACTGGTCGAGCGCGCGGCGTGCTGGGCGGAGCATTACCGCCGTGGCGGGCTCGCCCCGGGCGACCGCGTGCTCGTCGTCCTGCAGCACTCGGTGGACCTCTACGCGGCCTACGTCGGCGCGCTCCTCGACGGGCTCGTGCCGGCGATGTTCGCGTCGCCGTCGCCGAAGCTCTCGGAGGAGCTCTACTTCGCGGGCGTCGGGCAGCTGATCGAGGGCGCCCGTGCGCGCATGGTCGTGACCTATCCGCAGCTCGCGGCGACGCTGCGCGAGCGTGCGGCGGCAGCGCTCGGGTCGGCCCAGCTCGCCACGCCTGACGACGTGCCGCCCGAGGCCGAGCTCGCGCCGCCCCCGGACGTCTCGCCCGACGCGGGCGCGTTCCTCCAGTTCTCGTCGGGCACCACGGGCCTGAAGAAGGGCGTGGTGGTCTCCCACCGTGCGCTCCTCTGGCAGGTCGACGCGTACGCGGAGGCGATCGGCGCGACCTCGCAGGACCGGATCGCATCGTGGCTGCCGCTCTACCACGACATGGGCCTGATCACGTGCCTGTTCATGCCGCTCCTGCGGCGGCTGCCGCTCGTGGCGATGTCGCCGTTCGATTGGGTGGCGCGGCCGTCGCTGCTGCTGCGCGCCGTGTCCGAGCAGCGCGCGACGCTCGCGTGGCTACCCAACTTCGCCTACAGCCACATGGCGCTGAACATCCCCGACGACGAGCTCGCGGGCGTCGACCTCTCCCCGCTGCGCGGGCTCGTGAACTGCTCGGAGCCCGTGCTCGACGCGAGCCAGCGGGCGTTCCTCGACCGCTTCGCGCCCTACGGCATGAGCGCCGACCGCCTGGCCGCCTCCTACGCGATGGCGGAGAACACGTTCGCCGTCACCTCGGCGGGCTTCCCCGGGCCGCCGCTGGTGGACCACATCGACGGCGCGGCGTTCGAGCGCGACCACCGCGCCGTGCCGGTCGACCCAGGGGCAGCGGCCGCTCGCGCGCTCGTGTCCTCGGGACGCGCGCTGGGCGAGACCGAGCTGCAGGTGCTGGGCGCCGACGGTGCGCCTCTGCCCGAGCGCGGCGTGGGGGAGATCGCGCTGCGCGCGCCCTCGCTGATGCAGGGCTACGACAACAACGCGGAGGCCACGGCCGAGTCGCTGCGCCACGGCTGGTTCCACACGGGCGACCTCGGCTACCTCGCCGACGGCGAGCTGTTCGTCACCGGGCGGGCCAAGGACCTCGTGATCGTCGGCGGGCGCAACATCTACCCGCAGGACGTGGAGGCCGTGGTCCAGGAGGTCAACGGCGTGATCGCCGGGCGCGTGGTGGCGTTCGGAGTCCCCAACGAGGGGCTCGGCACGGAGGACCTCGTGGTCGTGACCGAGAGCGAGCGTGGCGACCACGCCGAGCTGCGGCGCGCGATCTACGCGGCGGTGGCGGGCTATACCGAGGTGGTGCCGGCGGCCGTGGAGATAGTCGAGCCGCGGACGTTGCTCAAATCCACGAGCGGCAAGCTGTCGCGCGCCGCCAACCGCGACGCGCACCTCGAGCGGCGCGCCTTGGCGCAGCCGGCGCGCGCGGCGGCGGCTGCCTCCGCACCGGACCTCACGAGCGCCGTGCGCGACGCCGCCCGCCGCCTGGTGCGCGACGGCGGCGACGTCGGCGACCACGACTCGCTCCTGCGCTCCGGCCGCATCGACTCGCTCTCGCTGGCCGAGTTGCTCGTCGAGCTGGAGGCCGCCTCCGGGGCGCGCCTCGGGCCCGAGCTGCTGCGCGACGTCGACGCGATCGACACGGTGGAGGCGATCGTGTCCACGCTTCGCGGCGAG
>DASXNY010000188.1:0-3076 GCA_036494715.1 Thermoleophilaceae bacterium | reverse complement strand
CTTGCTCTGGCCGTTAGGCAGGGGTGGACCGGAATCGGGATTCCCGAGGAATCTGGGGGCCAAGGCGGCGCTCTGCTCGAGCTCGCGATCCTCGCGGAAGAGCTGGGACGCGGCGCGGTCCCGTCCGACGGGCTATATGGGACGCTGCTCGCGGCGATTGCACTCGGGCGCTGCGACAGCGACGCGGCTCGCGACCGCATCGAGTCGCTGGCGCTCGGCGAAGCGTTCGGCGCACTCGCGAGACCTGGCGGCGCCCCGCCGGATGCGCCATCGCAGGGCGAGCAGCTTGCGCTCGTGCTCGGTGCGCCGAGTGCGAATCTGCTCGTCGCCTGGGACGGCGAAGCGCTCGAGCTTCACACTGCTTCCGCCGCGCAGATCGAGCCGCGCCTGCTCGTAGACCGCACCCGCGCGGTCGCCGACGTCAGGCTCGGTGCGACGCCGCTCGAGCGCTACGACGGGATCGGACCCGAGGCGATGCGCGCGGTCGCGGCCTGGGCAGCGGTGCTGGTCGCCGCCGACGCGCTCGGGGCGGCACAACGGATGCTCGATCTGACCGTCGAGTACGTCGGCCAGCGGGTGCAGTTCGGCGTTCCGGTCGGGTCCTTCCAGGCCGTGAAGCACGCCGCGGCGGAGATGCTCGTGAGCATCGAAGGCACACGCGCGGCCGTGCACTACGCCGCCTGGGCGGTCGGCGCGCACGAACCAAACGCCGGGCTCGACGCGTGGGTGGCGAAGGCGCGCGCGGCGAGGGCCGCGAGCTCGGTCGCCGACAGAGCCCTGTTCCTCCACGGCGCTGTCGGCTACACCTGGGAGCACGATCTGCAACTGCTCTTCAAGCGCGCCAAGAGCGACTCGCAACTGCTCGGCGGCCCAGGCGTCTACGACGACCGGATCGCCGACGCGCTGGAGCTCGTGCCCCGCTAGCCCGGCACTCACCCCCTCGCGCGAGCCCACCCGGTCAACACCAGCGCGCCGTCGGCTTCGCGCGTTGCTTTCAGCTCGCAGAGGAGCACTCCGTCGAACTCCTCGGTCACCTCCCCGCTCAGCACGAGGCGGTCCCCGGGCCACACCTTGTCGCGAAACCGGACGCCGTAGCCGACGACGTTCTCCGCGCCGAGCCACTCAGCGACCATCGCCGCGAGCATCGCTGCCTGCAGCTGCCCCATCGCGAACACGCCCGGCTGGCCGGCGGAGAGCGCAAACGGCTCGTCGTGGTGCATCGGGTTGAAATCGCCCGCAGCGCCGGCGAAGCGCACGATCTGAGTTCTCGTGATCGGTCCCGCGGTGCGCTCGAATCGGCTCATGCCGGCAGCTCGATTACGGTGTCGCGCTGGACGACCGCAAGCTCGCCATCGCTGCGATGAAACCGCGTCTCGAGCGTGATCAGCATCATCGACCCGCGGGATCCCTGCTTCTGCGCCACCGCCTTGACGACGCGCCGCCCCCGCAACCGGTCGCCGACCGCGATCGAAGCGTGATACTCCCACTCACTCCCGCCGACAACGATCCTGGGTAGCTCGAGCCCGAGGAGCTCGACCGTGGCCTGCTGGCCGCGCCAGTGTCCGGCCACCGTCGTGAACGTCAACGGCACGGAGCGGGGGTCCCCGTGGCCAACCGCCACCGCGAACTCGCGCAGCTTCCCCTCCTCTACCGGAAAGTCCACCTCGTCGATCACGAAGCCGACTTGGGAGGCATCAGCCATCGCTCAGCGCGGGGCTCGGGGCGAGAGACTCGACAAGCGCGGCGGCGAGCTCGTCGCAGCGCTCCGGGCTGAGCCCGAAGCTCGGCGGGTAGACGACCACGTGGTCGAAGACGTCGGCGGCTTGCTCGAGCCATGCCTGGACGTCCGCCGCCGTGCCCGCGGCTGCCATCACGTCGACCATCCGGTCCGGCACGGCGGCGGTCATCCGGGCGAAGTCGCGCTCGGCGAAGGCAGCGCGGATCGCCTCACCGGCCGCACCGAAGCCGCTCGCATCGAGCAGCGCGCCGTAGGTCTTAGGCGCCGCGTAGAACGCGAGCTGCGCGGCCGCTTCTCGGCGCGCCTGCTCTGGGTCCTCGGCGATCGAGCAGATCACGATCCCCACCAGCTCAACGCGCGCATCCTCTCTGTCTCCTTTGCGTTGCCCCTCGCCGATCGCGGGGCGCACGATCTCATCGACGTACTGGCGCGAGAACAGCGGGTGGCCGAGCAGGCCGTCTGACACCCGGCCGGCTACCTGCACCATTCGGGGATTCACGCCCGCGGTGTACACGGGGATGTCCTCGCGGACGCCGGGCTCCGTTTCAGCCGTCGGGGTCACGTGGCAGCGGTAGAAGCGGCCTTCGTGCTCGACCGGTGCCTCGTGCAGGCGCCACAGCCGGCGCAACAGCGGCACGAGCTCCTCCATTCGCACCGCCGGAGCATCGGGAGCGACCCCGTGCCAGTCCTCCATCATGCGCCGGGTTCCGGTGCCGAGCCCAAGCACGAGCCTTCCCTCGCTGATCTCATCGAGGCTGCGTGCCTCGGTGGCCATCACCAGTGGCGACCGGCCGGTGGCGTAGGCGATCGACGTGCCGACCCGACATCGCGATGTCCGCGAAGCGATGCTGGCAAGCGTGACGACCGCCGAGCGCGTGTAGAACTCGGGCGTCCAGACGGCGTCAAAGCCGGCCGCCTCCGCCGCCGCCGCGGTGTCTGCGATTGACTCGATGCCGCCACGCAGGATGGTTATCCCGCGTGTCGCCTCCGCGGTCATGCCCGCGCTCCGCGCTGCTCGAGGAACGCCGCGATTCCCGCGTCGGCGTGACCGTCAGCGAACAGATGGGCAACTGCGTTCCCCTCGATCGCCATCCCTCGCTCCGGAGCGGTCTGGGCGGCCTCAACACAAGTGATGATCGCTTCCATCGCCGGTCCCGACAGCTGGGCGAGGCCGCGGGCGAATTCGAGCGCGCGGTCGGTCGCGTCGTCCTCGACGAGCACGTCCACCAGGCCGATCGCCTCGCCCTCGCGTCCGTCCACCTCCCGACCGCTCAGCATCAGCTCGAGCGCGCGACCGGGTCCGACCAGCCGCGGCAGCCGCTGCGTTCCTCCGGCGCC
>DASXNY010000187.1:0-23888 GCA_036494715.1 Thermoleophilaceae bacterium | reverse complement strand
CGGTTGCTCACCTCCGGCCGCGCACCTACGATCGGTGATCGTGCGTCCCTTCCTGCTGGCCACCGTGGTTGTCGCTGCCGCGCTCGCCCTCGCCTGGCCGGGCGCCTCCCTGGCCGCCGTCAAGACGAAGACGGAGACGGCTTCCGGCGGCCAGGTCCAGACCGTGCTCACCTACAAGGTCGGGCCGCAGCGATACGACGTCTCCGGCACGCACCTCACGATCACGCGCGCGGGCGCGAAGCTGCTCGACATCGACGTGCCGCAGCCGTGCAAGGACTGCGCCGTGATCCCGGCCGGCTTCTACGGCAGCGGCAAGTCGATCCAGATCGTCGATCTCGACGGCGACGGCGAGCCGGAGGTGGTGTTCGACATGAACACCGGCGGCGCCCACTGCTGCGAGAACACGTGGATCTACCGCTTCACGGGCACGAGCTACGTGGGCACGCCGCGCGCCTGGGGCGACACCGGGTACACGCTGAAGGACCTGAACGGCGACGGCATCCCCGAGCTGCGCAGCTTCGACGACCGCTTCGCCTACGAGTTCACGGCCTACGCCGAGAGCTGGTTCCCGCTGCAGATCTTCCAGTACCGGGCGGGCAAGCTCACCGACGTCACGCGCCAGTTCCCGAAGCCCGTGGCGGCGGACGCGGGGCGGACGCTGCGCTTCTACAGACGCCACATCCACAGCCGCGCCGTCGACCTGCGCGGCGTGATTGGCGCCTACGTGGCGGACGAATACCTGCTCGGACACGGCTCGCGCGGCTGGAAGCTCGTGAGCTCGGCGCGCAAGCGCGGCCTCGTCGCCGGGCTCGGCAAGGGCGACGTCTGGCCCCACGGCGCCGGCTACCCGAAGGCGCTCCGCAGGTTCCTGAAACGGACGGGCTACATCAGATAGCGCGCCCACGTTCCTGGATTGTGGTTGCACAGCAACCACAATCCAGGAACGTAAGGCTGACCACCCGCTCCGGCCCCGCCGTCATCGCTCCGAGGGGCCTCAGGGTGCGAAGTCGGTCTCCGTCGCCACCACGACCTCGAGCAGCAGCGGCTCGGTGCGGTCCGCGAGCGACGGGATCACTTCGTCGAGCGCGCTGATCAGTTCGTCGTGGCGCTCGATGCGGCGCGCGTCGCAGCCGAAGTCGCGGGCGAGCGCGGAGATGTCGAGATCGAAGGCCGGCCACGGGCCGGTCTTCTGGCTCATCGCCGCGAGCCGGTCCATGACGGCGTAGCGCCCGTTCGACATCACGATCACGAGCGCGCCCATCTTGTAGCGGGCGGCGCTCCACAGCGACTGGATCGTGTAGAGCGAGGAGCCGTCGCCGACGATCGCGATCACTGGGCGGTCCTTGATCGCCATCCGCAGCCCCATCGCGCCCGTAATGCCGAAGCCGAGGCCGCCCATGGCGGCGCCGATGAAGCCGAGCGGCTGGCGTGCAGGGAGCCGCTGGTGGAGCTCCGGGCGGCTCGAGGGCGTCTCCTCTACCAGCACGATGTCCGGCGGCAGGCGGTCGGCCAGCGCCGCGAGCACGTGCCCCGCGCGCAGCGGCTCGCCCTCGGCCGGCGGCTCCGGCGCGGGCAGCTCCTTGCGCGGCGGGAGAACAGGGGCGTCCTGGCGCGAGGGCAGCTCCTCCACAAGCAGCTCGCACACCGCCGAGGGCGGGGCGAGCAGGGCGAGGTCGGCGGGGCTGCGGTGAGCTTCCTCGGGGTCGTCCGTGACGATCGCCAGGCGCGTGCCGTCTTCGACGAACGGCCCGGGCTCGTAGATGTACTGGCGGAAGATCGGGGCGCCGATCGCTACGACCAGGTCGCGTCCGGCGAGCGTCTCGCGCAAGCGCTTGCGGCCCGCCGGCAGGAAGCCGGCGAACAGCTCGTGGTCCTGCGGGAAGCCGGCGGCGCCGCCGAACGACTCCTGCCAGACCGGGCAGCGCAGATGCTCGGCGAGCGCGACGAGCGCATTCCAGCCGCGCCAGTCCGCGGTGCCGGCGCCGGCCACGATGCCGGGCGAGCTCGACTCGGAGAACAGTCCGACCAGGTTCTCCACCGCGGAGTGCTCGACCGCGACCGAGCGCACGAGGTGGGTGGGGGCGGCGGGCTCGGTACCGCCGCGGTCATACGGCTGGGTCCAGTCGTCCTGCGGCACGATCACGATCGCCGGGCCGCGATGGGTGCTCGCCTCGTAGGCGGCGCGGGCCACGGCGGCGGGCACGTCCACGGCCTGGACGGGTTGGTTCACCCACACCGGATAGTCGCCCGCGAGGCCCTCGAGGCGCCCGGTGAGGAACGGCTCGAGCGCGATCTGGCGGCGGTCCTGCTGGCCCACGACGACCACCAGCGGAGCGTGGTTCACACGCGCGGTGGTGAGCGCCGAGACCGCGTTGCCGAGCCCCGCTGCCGTGTGCAAGTTGACGAAGGCCGGCGCGTCGCGGCCGATTGCGTAGCCCGTGGCCAGGCCGACCACCGACCCCTCGTGCAGCGCAAGGATGAACTCGAAGTCGTCGGGCAGCCCGGAGAGAAAAGCGATCTCGGTGGAGCCGGGGTTGGCGAAGATCGTCGTGAGGCCGTGCTCGCGCATCGTCTCGAGCGTCGCGTCGCGTACGGTCATGTCGGTGCCGTCCCGGTGGGCCATCGGGAGCGGAGCCTACACGGACATACGGCGGGCTGGCAAAAATGATTTGACGATTTAAGCTAGGGCCGTGAAGGTCGCCCTGTTCGGCGGGGCCGGTGGCGTTGGCGCCTCGGCCGCGTTCAATCTCCTGCTCCGCTCGAGCGGCTATGACGTGGTGATCGTCGACAGCCGGCCGGAGATGGTCGTGTCGCATGTGATGGACCTCCAGCAGGTGCTCGAGCAGGGCGCGACGGGCTCGGCGCGCGAGGGCGACGAGGCCGACCTGAGCGACTCCGACGTCGTGGTGATCTGCGCTTCGTTCGCCGAGGGCCTGGTGGATTCGCGCATGCTGTTCCTCGAGGGCAACGCGGCGATAGTTCGCCACGCCGCCGAGCTGCTCAGCGACGGCTTCGGCGGCGTAGTGCTGATGGTGACGAATCCGGTCGACCCCCTTGCGACCCTCTTCCAGCGCATCTCAGGCATGGACCGCCGCCGCGTGGTGGGCTACACGCTCAACGACTCGCTGCGGCTGCGCACCGGCATCGGCCGGGCGCTCGGGATCGAGGCCGGCCGCGTCGACGCCTGGATGATCGGCGAGCACGGCGACTCGTCGGTTCCGCTCTTCAGCCGCGTGGCGGTCGACGGCCGGCCGCTGGAGCTGACGCCCGCACAGCGGGCAGAGGCCGTCGACTTCTCCCGCGGCTGGTTCGCCAAGCACAAGGCGCTCGACTCCGGCCGCTCCTCCACCTGGACCTCCGGGCTCGGCACCGCACGCATGGTGGCCGCGCTCGCCGACGGCGGCCGCGCGCGCTTCCCGGCGTCGGTCGTGCTCGAGGGCGAGTACGGAATCGAGGGCGTGAGCGTGGGCGTTCCCGTGACGCTCGGCCCGGGCGGGGTGGAGCAGATCCACGAGTGGGACATCTCGGACGAGGAGCTGGCGGCGCTCAGAGCCGCCGCCGAGGCCGTGCGCGAGGCCGCGGCCGACCTCGACGCCGCGGGCACGCCCTAGCTGGACTCGCCGCGGCGCGCGTCGAGCTTGCGAACTACGCGGCGGACGTGCTCGATGTGCTGGAGCATGGCGCGCTGTGCTGCCGCCGGCTGGCCGCGGCGGATGGCGCGCAGGATGCGCCGGTGCTGGTCGAGGATGTCGTCGGCCTGGAGCGCCGGCCCCATGTACGCGACGAGCGACGGCTGCAGCACCTCGAGGATCCAGCTCGTGAACGCCACCATCAGGTCGTTGCCGGCGGCGTCGGCGATCGTCTTGTGGAAGCGCCCGTCGGCGGCGCGGAACTCGTCCGAGCCGGGGTCGTGTCCCTCGGCAGCGGCGATCGCCGCCTCGAGCTCCGCGACCGTGTCCTTGTCGGCGTTCTCGGCCGCCAGACCCGCCAGCGGCACCTCGAGGTAGACGCGCGCGTCGAGCAGCTCGTACAGCGACACGCTCTCGGTGGCGAGCATCGTCGCGATCGCCTGGCTGAGGTTGCGCCCCATGCTCTCGTTGGCGGTGGCGGAGACGAAGATCCCGCCGGAGCGGCCCTGGTTCACCTGGATCAGGTGCGTGCCGGCGAGCAGGCGCAGCGCCTCGCGCAGCGTCGGACGGCTCACCCCGAACTCGCGCGCCAGCTCGTTCTCGGTGCCGATCCGGTCGCCCGGCTTGAGGCCCTTGCGCTCGACGTAGAGGCGGATCTCGCGGGCGATGTGCTCGCTCGCGTCGAGACGAACCGGCGAGAAGCGATCCACTGCTGAGGCGGGCTTGTCGGCGCTCATCCCTGTGCCCAGTGTATGGCCGGCGCTCGCGGGCTCCATCAGCTCGGCACCAGCACGGCGCGCCCGACGATGTCGCCGTCACGCAGCTTGTCGAGCACGTCGTTGATCGCATCGAGCGGGTGGGTCTCGACGCGCAGCGTGATGCGTCCCGCGGCATGCAGCTGGATCAGCTCGTAGAGGTCGGTCCAGCTCCCGACGAGGTTGCCGATGACGGACTTCTCGTCCACCACGAGGCCCATGGACGTGAGCGGCAGGTTGCCGCCGTAGCCGATCACCGAGTAGGTGCCCGCGCGCGCGAGCATCTCCATCGAGCCCGCGTGCGTCGCGTCGGTGCCCACGAAGTCGAGCACCACATCCGCGCCGCGCCCGTCGGTGAGCTCGCGGACCGCGGCGGGCGCGCCGTCGCCGCCGCTCACGGCCTCGTCGGCGCCAAGCTCGCGAGCGAGCGCGAGCCGCTCGTCCTCGGTGTCGATCGCGATCACGCGGCTCGAGCCGAGCTCGCGGGCGAGCTGTACGGCGATGTGGCCGACGCCGCCGATGCCCGTGACCACGGAGGTGGTCCCCGGCTTCATCAGGTGCGCCATGCGGCGCACGGCGTGGTAGGCGGTGAGCCCGGCGTCGGCGTGCGGCGCGACGTCGGCGGGGGCGAGGCCAGCCGGCAGCTTGATCAGCGAGCGCTCGCGCACTAGCACGTACTCGGCGAAGCCGCCGTCGAGCGACAGCCCGGTGAAGTCGTGGTTCACGCAGTGCATGTCGTCGCCCTGGCGGCAGGGCACGCACAGCCCGCAGCTGAAGGGCGGGTAGAGGATCACCGGGTCGCCGGGGGCGACGGTGGTGACGAGCTCGCCGGCCGACTCGACCCAACCCGCGTTCTCGTGGCCGAGCACGCGCGGCAGCGCGACGCCGGCGGGCTCCATCAGGCCCTCGATCGCGTGCAGATCCGTCGCGCACACCCCGGCGCCGCCGACCCTCACGAGCACTTCATCGGGCCGGGTGATCACCGGGGTCGGCTGATCCACCAGCTCCAGGCGAGTGTGGTACTCGCGCAGCAGGGCCGCCTTCATTGCGGCGCGACTGTAGTGGCGCCTCCCGGCACTGTCAAACCATTTGTCAAATGGATGTCAACGGATGTGACACGCTTGCGCGGTGCTCCTGCCCAGCCGCCCGCTCGGCTCGTCCGGCATCGACGTGTCGGTGCTCGCGCTCGGCTCGTGGCGCACGTACGAGCGGATGTCCCGCGAGGACGGCCTCGCGGTGATGCGTGCCGCGCGCGAGAGCGGCATCGACTTCCTCGACGACGCCCGCTACAACGACGAGACCGGCAACGCGCCGATCCCCACGGGTTACTCCGAGGTGGTGTTCGGCGAGCTGTTTCGGGGCGCCGGCTGGCTCCGCGACGAGGTGACGTTGGCCAACAAGCTGTGGTGGGAGTTCTGGCCGGAGCAGTTGGCGGCGGACGAGCTCGACGGCTCGCTCGGCCGCATGGGCCTCGACCACGTGGACCTGATCTACAGCGAGCCGCCGCCGGCCGGCCTCGCGCTGGCGGACCAGGTGGAGCAGATCGGCGGGCTGATCACGGCGGGCAAGGCGCGGGCGTGGGGGATGCTCAACTGGACGCCCGAGCAGATCGCCGAGGGCACGCGCGTGGCGGGCGAGCTCGGCATCCCGGCACCATGCGCCGCCCAGCTGCCGTACAGCCTCGTGCGGCGCGACTGGGTGGAGGACCCGGACCAGGTCGAGGCGCTCGGCGCGGCGGGCGCGAGCGTGGTCTCCTCCTACACGCTCGCCGGCGGCACGCTCACCGGCAAGTACGGCAGTGGCGAGGGTGGCCGCATGGAGGGTTCGCGCGACGACCCGAAGTGGCGCTACGCCTTCGCGACCGGCGACGAGCTGCGCGCCTTCGCCGCCAAGCGCAACGAGTCCCCGGCCGCGCTGGCGATCGCCTTCGCGCTCGCCAACCCGCTGGTCTGCACCGTGCTCTTCGGCGCCACGCGGCCGGAGCAGATCGCCCAGAACCTGGACGCGATCCGGGTGCTCGACGAGCTCACGGGCGAGGACCTCACAGCGCTGCGGGCGATCGGCGCGAGCGGCGGTTAACCGAACCGCAAAGAGGCCGGCCCGCCGTATCGGAACCAAAGGCTTGGTCAGCAAGCCTTTGGGCCATGGCCTTCCTCACCGAAAACAACTCCATAGCTCGCCAGGTCACCCTTGCGGTGGTCTGCCTCGCCACCGCGATGCTCATGCTCGACATCGCCGTGGTCAACACAGCTCTCTCGAGCATCTCGAAGGACCTGAACACCGGGCTTTCCGGGCTCCAGTGGATCATCGACGCCTACACGCTCGCGCTCGCGACCATCGTGCTTTCGGCCGGCTCGCTCGCCGATCGCCTCGGACGCCGGCGCGTCTTCCTCGTAGGGCTCGGCGTATTCACCCTCTCCTCGCTCGTCTGCGCGCTTTCGAGCAGCATCGTGATGCTCGATGCCGCCCGCGCGGTGCAGGGCCTCGGTGCCGCCGCGATGTTCGCGGTGTCGCTGGCGCTGCTCGCCCACGCCTACCCCGGCATGCGAGAGCGAGCCGGCGCGCTCGCCATCTACGGCGCCACGATCGGCGCGGCGTTCGCCATCGGGCCGCTGGTCGGCGGCGTGATCACGAGTGGTCTCAGTTGGCGCTGGATCTTCCTCGTGAACATCCCGATCGGCATCATCGCGATCGCCGCCACGCTCGCCCGCGTCGAGGAGTCCCGCGACCCGCTCGCTCGCTCGATCGACTGGCTCGGCCAGTTCGTCCTCGGCGGCGGCCTGTTCCTGCTCGTGCTCGCGCTTCTGCGCGGCAACGAACAGGGCTGGGGCAGCACCACGATCGTCGCCGAGCTCACCGGCGCGGCCGTCCTGCTCGCCCTGTTCGCGGTCGTCGAGAGCCGTGTGAAGGAGCCGATGCTCCCGCTCGAGTTCTTCCGCAATCGCGGCTTCGCGGCCACTCAGCTCGGCACCATCGGAATCTCGGCCTCGTTCTTCGCCGTGTTCATCTACACGACGCTCTACCTGCAGAACGTGCTGCATCTGTCCGCGATCCAGACCGGCCTCGTCTACATGCCCGGCACCGTGATCATGTTCTTCGTGTCAGGCGCGAGCGCCCAGGTGGGGGAGAAGGTGTCGCCGCGGCTGATGATCAGCGGCGGCCTCGCGCTCGTCGCGATCGGCATGCTGCTGATGACGATCGTCGGCGTGCACTCCGCCTGGACGGTCATCCTGCCCGGCGAGATCGTCGCCCTGGTCGGCACCGGCCTGTTCAACCCGGCGATGAGCGGCGTGGCGATGGGCTCGCTGCCACAGCGTCACAGCGGTCTCGCGGCCGGTGCGTACGACACGTTCCGCCAGGCCGGCATGGCCGTCGGCATCGCCGCCCTCGGCGCGCTGATCCCGGCGCACGCCGCCCTCGGCCACGGCGACCCCCAGGCCTTCGTTCACGGCCTGCGCGAAGCGCTGATCGTGGGCGCAGGAGTGGCAGCGCTAGGCGCCCTGGCGACGGCCCGCCTGCTGCGTGGGCGCAGCGTGATCGCAGCGGACGCGCAAGCCGTCTACGAAGGCGCCTAGCGGCGCGACGTCCGCAGTCCGCGGTCCGCAGTCGGCAGGGCGCCAGGACGGGCGCCCTGCGGACTGCTCACTGCGCACTGCGGACCCGGTCTTCGACCCCCTGCAGAAACCCCAGGACCCGCCGCCACGCATCGGCACAAGCATCCGCGTACTCCTCGTACTTCCGGTCGAAGAACGAATGCGGCGCCCCCTCGTACACCTTGATCTCGTGCTCGACGCCGTCTGACTCGAGGTTGCGCTCGAGTTCCTGCACGCGCTCGACCGGGATGCCCTCGTCGGCCCCGCCGAAGAGGCCGAGGATCGGGCCCCGCATGTCGGCGGTGCGCTCGACCGGAGACTTGATTCCCCAGCGCTCCTCCGTGTTGAGCCCGGCGTAGAAGCCCACCGCGCCGGCCAGGTCGAGCTCGCCGTTGGTGTCGGCAAGGAACGACTGCAGCCCGCCGAAGCAGAACCCGACAGTCACGACCGAGTCGGCACCCGTGCGTTCCTTCAAGGCGTCGATCGCGGCGGCGATGTCCGCCTGGATCTGGTCGGGCTTCGTCTCCGTCACGTGCGGCCAGAAGTCGAACTCCTCGTCGCGCTCGCCGACCCCGGCCGTGCGGCCAAAGTAGTCGATCGCGATCGCGTGCCGCCCGGCCTCCGCGAAGCGCTCAGCCAGCTCGATGTAGAAGCGATAGAGGCCGCGGACGTCGGGCAGGATCACGACGCCCACGTCGCCACCGTCGGCCGAGCCGGCGAGCGCCGTCGAGAAGCGCGTTCCGTCGGCGGACTCGAGCTCGAGCAGCTCGGCCTTCGCGCCCCCCGCCACCGGCCGCACGAGGTCAGCCGGCAGCGCCGGCGGCCGCGCGTCGAACTCAAAGCACATCGGGACTCCCTTCCGCCGTCAGTGCTTGACGACGATCGTTTCCGTCATCTCCTTGTGGAGCGAGCAGTAGATCTTGTAGGTGCCCGGAACCGTGAGTTTCTTGTTGAACGAGTAGTCGCTGGCGGCCAGCTCCGACTTGAACTTCTTCACGCCCTTCGGCCCGGACTTGAGCCGGACGTCGTGCGTGTCGGAGTTGGCCGCGAGCCACGTCCAGTGGATCTTCGTGCCCTTCTTCACGGTGAACTTGACGGGCGAGTAGTAGTCGTCGCCCACCTTCACGGTGCGCGGCTTGGGCGCGCCGGCGGCGCTCGCGCCGGCAATTGCCAGCGCGAGCGCGCCCACCAGAGCCGCGAGGCTCAGCCCCCTCCTCACTTGTCGCCACGTCCCTTGGTCCACACGACCAGCGGCGTGTAGCCCGGCTTCGCCGCGTGCGGATGCTGCTGGAAGCCCGCCTCGTGATCCGTCGCGAGCGCCCAGCCGAACCCGGTCTGCTGCGTGCTCGAGTCGAACGCGTTCGCGCCCGCGAACGGGCAGGCCGCGAAGGTCGAACCATTGGTCGGCATCGTCGTCGTGACGCCGACGTTACCGCCGAAGCAGTTGTCCGAGCCGTCGCCGTCGTAGTAGAGGTCGTAGCCGTTCAGGTCGGTTCCGTTCAGTCCGAACTTGTTGTTCGTGACCTGGTTGCCGACCAGCGTCTGCAGCGCCGCTTCCTTGAGGGTGATCGCCTGGATCCCGGCGTAGCCGCCGAGCCAGTTCCCGTAGATGTTGTTGTCCGTGACCGTCTGGTCGTGGCCGCCGAACAGCAGGATGCCCACGCCCACGGGGTAGGGCACCACGATCTGACCGTTCACCTGCGTCTTCTTCTTCGGGAACGGCGCGCCCTTGTAGTAGTCGAAGTTGTTCCAGAACACGTCGTTGCCAGAGATCACGTTGTCCGACGGCGGCGCGTACTTCTCGCTGTCGAGCGTGTTCGGGACGATGCCCGTGCCGTTGTTCCAGAACTGCGACTTCGAAATCGTGGTGTAGCGCATGTTGGTGCCCGACCAGCCGATCACGTTGCCATACGCCTTCAGGTTCGAGGCGATCGAGCGCGTGGGCTTGGTCTGTGGCGGTGTCTGCCCGATGTAGAAGCCCGAGTCGTTGTTCCAGGCGCCCACGTCGGCGGTCATCACGCCGCCCAGTGAGTTGAACGCGTAGAAGCCGTAGGTGCCGCCGAACTTCGCGGCGTCGTGGTCGAACTTGTAGCCCTTCACGTTGAGCGCGAAGAAGCCGTTGCCCTTGTAGTGCTGTGCCTGGAAGCCGGCCACGCGCACCTGGTCGGCGCCCTGGATGAAGAAGCCGTCCTGCGCCGCCGGGCCATGCTGGCCCTTGAGCTCGACGATCACCTTGTTCGGGTGCTTCACGTCGCCGATGATCTGGATGTAGCGCTTGGCGGCGCCGCTCAGCTCGACCTGGCCCTTGTAGGTGCCGTGCGCGACGCGGATCGTGTCGCCTGCCTTCGCGGCCTTCACCGCGGCGATGATCGTCTTGAACTTGGCGTGCTTGCCGACCCTGAGCGTGTGGTGCGGGCCCTTCGGCGCCTTCTGCACGCCCGGCGGGTCCTTTGCCGGCGGGTACTTGGTCGCCATCGCCGGTCCGGCGAGGGCGAGCGATGCGACAACGACAACTGCGGATGCGGCTATGCGCATGTGGGAGGTCCCTCCTGGTTCATGGTTCCACCAGGTACCAGCCGGCCATCCCGGCGTCCTGGTGGCTGAAGACGTGACAGTGGTAGAGCCAGCGGCCCGGGTTGTCCTCCGTCCAGCGGGCGGTGACGACCTCGTGCGGTCCGAACGACGGGTTGTCCACGTGGGCGCCGGCGTCGTTCAGCCAGCGGTGCCCATGGACGTGGAAGGTGTGGAACATGCCATCGCCGCCGTAGGCGTGGAAGACGATGCTCTGCCCGACCTTGGCGCGCACCGTCGGCGTGTTGCCGGCGAAGGCGCGCCCGTTGAAGCACTGGAAGACGGTGTTGGCCTCGGTGATCTGCGGCGTGAGCGCGTGCAGCACGAGCACCTGCTCGACGTCCGGCTTCTGCTCGCCCTGCTCGCGGATGATGAGCGCGCCGAACAATCCGCGCGCGACGCTGATCGTGCCGTTGGGACCGTGGTCGTGGTACGGCCAGACGCCCGCCGAGCCGGGCAGCGCCTCCCAGGTGTAGGTGAACTCGTCGCCCGGAGCGATGAACCCGCCCGCGCGCGTGAAGCTCGAGAGGTACGAGCCGTCGTAGTCGGGCGTGTAGCGGACGCCGTGCGGGTGCATCGTGTGCGCCTGGCCGAAGTGGCGGTCGGCGTTGCGGAAGTGGACCACCAGCGTGTCGCCCACTTCGGCCTCGAAGATGGGACCGGGGATCGTGGGCGCGCCGATCGGCTGCGCGAAGCCCGCGCTGTACTGCTGGTAGGCGAGCGCCGTGAACTTGCGCTTGGCCGGGATCTTCATGTTCATCCACTCGTCGCGGCCGCTGGGCACCGGGTCCCAGCGGACCGCCCGCGCCTGGACCCAGTACTCGCGCGCGACCCCGCCGGGCTGCGGCTGCGGCGTGGGGAAGCTCATCGTGTCGACCGGGTCCTTGGGCAGGGTCTTCGGCCGCTTGACCTTGCGCGCGGCGGCGTCCGCGCGCTTCACGTCAGCCGCGGTCTTGAACGGAAACGCGTGGCCGCCGGCAAGCGCGCAGAGGAACACGGCGGATGCGCCGTCGGCAATGAACTGTCGACGCTGAATGTCTCCCACGGAAGCTCAGGATCCTGGTGGTTGGCCACCTGGTTGGCCAGGCAGCCAGCCGGGATGGTTATCAGTCGCGGGTAAAGGGCGCAAGGAACGTTGGCCGGGGCGGTCGGGGTGTTAACAAGTACTGCGCCAAAACGGAGCGGCGCTCTTTACAGTTCGCGCGGTGCGTAGGGGATGGGTCGCGCTGGGGGTCGTGATCGGGGTTGCCTCGGGGTCGGTGGGCTATGCCATCGCCCAGAGCGCCGGCGGCACGAGCGACTACAACTCGGGCAGCGAGACCGGCGTACGCCCGACCGGCGTGGGCCTGCCGCTGATCGGCGAGAGCGGGACCGTGGGCGCGCCGGAGTACGCGAACGCGCTGCGCGGCTATCACGACTCGGGCCAGTACGACAAGGACCTCGCGGCCGTCGGCGCCGCCGCCAGGGCCTATCTCGACCAGCGCATCGCGCAGAACGGCAAGCCGGCCACGAGCTGCAAGGTCACCTACAAGCGCACGCACAAGCGCCAGAACCACCGCCTCGTGTACCGCCGCTTCAAGCGCTGCACGACGACGACGCCCAAGCCGGCCAAGCTCGCAGTGGTGTTCGACATCGACGAGACGTCGCTGTCCAACTACAGCTTCCTCGAGGCGGGCGGCTTCTCGGAGGCCGGCCTCGTCCCGGCGGCGATCGCGGGCACGAGCCCGGCGATCCAGCCCACGCTCGCGCTGTTCAACGACGCCCGCAGCCACGGCGTCGCCACCTTCTTCATCACCGGCCGGCCGTCCCAGGTCGAGTCGATGACCGAGTCGAACCTCAAGGCGCAGGGCTACGACGGCTGGACCGACATCTTCTTCAAGCCCTCGAGCTCCGGCACCGAGGACTTCAAGTCAGGGCAGCGCGCCGCGATCGAGAAGCAGGGCTACGACATCGCGATCGACATCGGCGACCAGGAGTCGGACCTCGACGGCGGCTACGCCGACCGCGACTTCAAGCTCCCGAACCCCTTCTACTTCATCTCCGACTGAAGCGATGATCGACAGGGAAGCCGACGAGCGCTTCGCCCACGAGCAGTCGGACGACTACCTGCGCCGGCGCGAGTTCCTCGGCCGCATGGCGATGGTCGCCGGGGTGTCCGCTGGGATGGGGCTGCTGCTCGACCCGGAGACGCTCGTGGCGGAGGCGGCCACGCGCCAGCGACAGGTCCCGCTGCCGAGCCCGCGCAATCTGCCGATCGACACCTTCGTCGTCCTGATGATGGAGAACCGCTCGTTCGACCACTACCTCGGCTGGCTGCCGGGCGCGGACGGGCGCCAGGCGGGGCTCAGCTACACCGACACGACCGGCAAGACCTACCAGACCCACAGGCTCACGCCGGACTTCCAGGGCTGTGCGTTCCTCGATCCCGACCACTCCTGGGAGGGCGGCCGGACACAGCTCGACGGCGGCAAGGTGGACGGCTTCCTGCGCGCGCAGAGCGACGTGTTCTCGATCGGGTACTACGCGGAGAAGGACCTGCCGTTCATCCCGAGCGTCGCGCGCGCGTTCACGACGTACGACCGCTTTTTCTGCTCGCTGCTCGCGTCGACGTATCCGAACCGCGAGTACATGCACGCGGCGCAGTCCTACGGGATGACCGACAACTCGCTGCCGAGCCCGCCCGGCTTCCCGGACGCGACGATCTGGAACGCGCTCAGCCAGAAGGGCATCTCCAACCGCTACTTCTTCACGGACCTGCCGGTGGCCGCGCTCTGGGGCGCGCCGGGCATCGCGCGCTCGAGCCAGGTGCAGGAGTACTACGAGCGCTGCGCCAACGGGACGCTGCCTGCGCTGTCGTTCGTCGACCCGGCGTTCGAGGACGAGGACAGCGGCACGTCCGGCGACGAGCACCCGCACGGCGACGTGCGCACCGGCCAGGCGTTCATGTCGGACGTCGTGCACGCCTTCATGGAGTCGCCGCAGTGGAAGCGCGGGGCGCTCTTCATCATCTACGACGAGTGGGGAGGCTTCTTCGACCACGTGCGGCCGCCGCGCGTGCCGGACATCCGCTCGAACGCCGACTTGAACCAGGACTTCGGCCAGATGGGCTTCCGCATCCCCGCCGTGGCGGTGTCGCCGTGGGCACGGCGCAGGCACGTCGACCACACGATCTTCGGCTTCGAGTCGATCCTCAAGCTGATCGAGTACCGCTTCGGGCTCGCGCCGCTCACCGTGCGCGACCGGTACGCGCGCAACATCGGCCGCTCGTTCGACTTCGAGGCGAAGCCCCGGCTCGAGCCGCCCGACCTGCCGAAGCCGCCGGACGTGATGTCGCACGCCTGCCAGGCGCCGCCGGTCGCCCTGCCCAACCCCGGCCTGCCGCTCCCGGCGCCCGCAGCCGCCACGGCGACGCGCCGCAGCCCGCACGACCTCGCCTACCTCAACTCGAGCGGCTACCTCGAGCGGCTCGGCTTCCACTACAAGCCCGCCACGGCGGCCAACACCTTCCGCCACCCCTCCCACATCACGGGCAAGTGATGAGGCGCCCGCTGCTGGCTCTCGTCGCGCTGGGAGCGGCCTTCGCCTGCTCGCCTGCGGCCGCCGGGGCGGCTAACGGCGAGGTGGTGAGCATGAGCGTGAGCATCCCCGCGGTGGTGGCGTCCGGCGTCGGCTTCCCCGTCCACGTGAGCGTCAGCTCCGACCCGGGCGCGCTGAGCACCGCCACGGCGCCGTTGCGCGTGCGCGTGAAGGCCGCGGCGGAGTGCGGCGGCAGCTTCGACTCGACGCCCGGCGCCGTGCTGCTCGACAAGCCGCTCGGCCCGAGCGGCAAGGTGGCCGGCACCGGCACGACGCACGTGTTCGGCGTGTTCACGGCGTGCGCCTTCCTCGAACAGCAGGGAGACAACCGCCTGTTTGCCTTCGACGACTCGACCAGCGCGAAGGTCACCCACCCGTGCACGACCTACACCCGCCGGGTGCTGGCGACCAAGGACAGCCTGGCCAAGGTCAAGCGGGCACTGCGCCACGCGCACGGCGCGCACAAGGCGGCGCTTTCCCGTCGTGCAGCGCATTTGCGGGCAAAACTGAAAAAGGCCAGCGCAGGGCGCAAACGCACATGTTTGGGGTAATTTCCTAACCCCAGCCTGGGGTAACTGCCGTTTAAGTCTCCCCAGCCAGTGCCGATAAGACGGTAGTGGCGAAGCTGTTCGCGCTATCGCGGTTGGGGGCACTCGGGCTCGTAGGGGGACTCGTGCTGCTGCTCGCACCCGCGGCCCACGCTGCAGGCAGCGGAGCGGCGCGGCCGCTCTGCGGCGAGCTGCTCACCGGCTACGCCCACTGCGATGCCCTCGCGCGCTCGCTCCCCTCGAACATCGTGGCGGAGAAGGCCAGCGCCTCCGGGCCGCCCTACGGCCCGGCGGATCTGCAGAGCGCTTATCAGCTGGCCGACAAGGCGGCGGCGAACGGAGCCGGCCAGACCGTCGCCGTGATCGACGCCTACGACGACCCCAGCGCGGAGGCCGACCTCGGCGTCTACCGCTCTCATTACGGCCTGCCGGCCTGCACGACCACCAACGGCTGCTTCACAAAGGTCAACCAGAGCGGGCTCACTGGCTCCACGCCCGCGCCTAACGTCAGCTGGTCGGGCGAGATCGCGCTCGACCTCGACATGGTCTCGGCCATCTGCCCCAACTGCAAGATCCTGCTCGTCGAGGCCAACTCGGACCACCTCACCGACCTGTTGGCGAGCGTCACCGAGGCGAAGGCTCTCGGCGCCACCCAGATCTCCAATAGCTGGGGCGCCGACGAGTTCGGCGGCGAGTCCTACTTCGAGACGGCGCTGTCGCTGATCGGCGTGCCGATCACGGTGAGCTCTGGCGACAGCGGCTACGGCGTCGAGTACCCGGCGGCGTCCGCACACGTGACCGCCGTCGGCGGCACGTCACTCAAGGCATCCTCGAACGCGCGCGGCTGGAGCGAGAGCGCCTGGTCGGGCACCGGCAGCGGCTGCTCGGCCTACATCCCGAAGCCCAGCTGGCAGCACGACGTCGGCTGCGCCCGGCGCATGGTCACCGACGTGTCGGCGGTGGCCGATCCCTATACCGGCGTCGCCGTCTACAACAGCTATGGCACCAGCGGCAGCCACTGGCTGCAGGTGGGCGGCACGAGCGCGGCCGCCCCGATCGTGGCCGCCAGCTACGCGCTGCTCGGCGGCGCGGTCACGGACCCCTCGTACCCCTACACCAACCCCAGCTCGTTCAACGACGTGTCGACCGGCTCGAACGGCAGCTGCACAGCCATCTACTTCTGCACCGGCCTCGTCGGCTTCGACGGGCCCACCGGCATCGGGAGTCCCAACCTCGCCGGCACCGGCGACGGCTCGACGACGGTGACCAACCGCAGCGGCATCGTCGACACCTCGCCCGCGCCGCAGCCCGTGACGCCGGTGCAGCCCAAGCCGGTCTCGCCGCTGCTGTCGTCGGTCTCAGTCTCCAGCTCGCCGGTTCACCTCGCGCTCGGCGGCCATCTCAGCGTGCGCATCGCCTGTGGCACCGGGCCGGCATGCCGCGGCCTGCTCAAGCTGCAGACCAAGGTGCGGGGCCATCTGCGGCAGCTCGGCCGGGTCCACTATTACGTCGGCTCGGGCAAGCACAGGTCGGTCACGCTGCGCCTGTCGCAGGCCAACCAGCGCTTCCTCCTGCAGCACCGCGCGCTGCTCGTCTACGGCACGGCCAAGGACAGCGACGGCACTAGCGCACAGGCGAGGTTCCGCCTGCACGCGCCCAAGCAGCGCAAGTCGCGCAAGCACCACAGCTAAGCGCCCTTTTCTCCGCGGCGCGAACTATGGGCGCCCGCCGGGGCGCGTTCCTTGTGCGGACTTGGACAAACTCCCTGGGTGTTTGTTTTGTTTCCGTACAAAATAAACCCTTAACACGGCGTAATTTCGTCAGGTCTTGACAGAACCTCCACGGGTGGGGGAAAGTGGCCGCGTCGTGGCTGCGACTCGCTCCGGATCGCTCACGTCCCTGCGTGAGCTCAATCGCCTCAGGGTGCTCGAAACCGTGCGCGAGCGCGGTTCGGTGAGCCGCGCGGACATCTCCCGCCAGACCGGGCTCGCGCGCTCCACCGTGTCGAGCCTCGTCACCGACCTGCAGGGCTCCGGCCTCGTCGTCGAAAGCTCGAACGGGCGCGACCATGCGTCCTCGAGGGGCGGGCGCCCACCCGTGCTGCTCACGCTCAACCCGTCCGCCGGCGCAGTCCTCGGCCTCCACTTCGACCACCGCTTCGTGCGCGTCGCCGTAGCCGAGCTCGACCACCGCATCCTCGCCGAGGAGGCGCGCGAGCTCGACGTCGATCACGACGCCGCGGCCACCTTCGACGTCGCTGCCGAGCTGGCCCAGCAGGTGGTGGCGCGCGCGGGCGTCAAGGCCGAGCGCCTGCTCGGCGCCGGCGTGGCCGTGCCCGGCCCGATCGACCACGAGACCGGCGCCGTCGGCTCGACCACGATCATGCCGGGCTGGGTCGGGCTCGACGTGGCAGCCGAGCTCGAGCAGCGGCTCGCGCTGCCGGTGCACATCGACAACGACGCCAACCTGGGTGCGCTCGCGGAGTCGGTGCTCGGCGCGGGGCGCGACGCCAGCGAGATGGTCTACATCATGCTGTCGTCGGGCATCGGCGCGGGGCTCGTGCTCGGCGGGCGTCTTCATCGCGGCGCACGCGGGACCGCCGGGGAGATCGGCCACGTGCTCGTGAACGAGCAGGGAGCGATATGCCGCTGCGGCAACCGCGGCTGCCTGGAGACGTACGCCGGTGCGGGCGCGCTACTCGAGCTGCTGCGCGCCTCGCACGGGGATCTGACCGCGGAGCAGATGATCGTGCTGGCGAAGGACGGGGACCCGGCCTGTCGCCGCGTGATCGGCGACGCCGCGCGCTTCGTCGGCATCGTCGTCGCCGCGCTCTGCAACCAGCTCAACCCCAAGCGGATCGTCGTGGGCGGCACGCTGTCGCCCGCCGGCGAGCTCGTGCTCGAGCCCATGCGCGACGTGGTGCGCCGCTACGCGATTCCCGCGGCGGCGGACGACGCCAAGGTCGTGCAGGGGGCCCTCGGAGAGCGGGCCGAGCTGCTCGGGGCACTGATTCTTGTCGTAGGGCAGTCCGACCGCGCGTTCTCCGGGCGCGTGCGTGCGGCAGTGGGGAGGTGAGGCACTCGCGGAATCGGATTGGCAGTGCACGCAGCACAAGTCGTTCAAAGGGTCCGAACAAGACGTCAGCACACATAGGAGGAGGTAGCAGTGCCTAGAAAAACATGGTGGGGTCTGGCTGTTCTGGCCATCGTCGCTGCGCTGGTCGCGGCAGGTTGTGGTTCGTCGAGCAGCAATACCAGCTCGAGTGCCAGCACCAGCGGCGCAGCCGCCAGCACGACTGGCGGCAAGGTCAACGGCAGCATTGCCGTGCTGCTACCGGACACGCAGTCGTCCGTCCGGTGGGAGCAGTTCGACCGCAAGTACCTTGACCAGGCCTTCACAGCGGCCGGGATCAAGCACACCATCACCAATGCCCAGGGCGACCCGGGCACGCAGCGCACTCAGGCTGAGCAGGCGCTGACCAACGGAGCGAAGGTCATCCTGCTGGTCGACCTCGATCCGGGCAGCGGCAAGTCGATCATCTCGCTCGCGCACGCGCGCGGGGCGAAGGTCATCGACTATGACCGTCTGACCCTCGGCGGCGGAGCTGACTACTACGTGTCGTTCGACAACGTGGCCGTCGGCAAGCTGCAGGGCCAGGGGCTCGTGAAGTGCATCAAGCAGCAGGGCA
The DNA here is from genome assembly GCA_036494715.1 of Thermoleophilaceae bacterium. GTDB lineage: Bacteria > Actinomycetota > Thermoleophilia > Solirubrobacterales > Thermoleophilaceae > JAICJR01. Next base: position 5,528 of record DASXNY010000187.1, on the reverse strand, counting down.
TCAAGAACCCGACCGTCGCCGAGCTGAACGGCTCACCGACGGACAACAACGCGACGCTGTTCGCGCAGGGTTACAACTCGGTCCTGAAGCCGATGTACGCGAACGGGACCTTCAAGAAGGGCCCGAACCAGTCCGTGCCTGACTGGGACAACCAGAAGGCGCTGACCATCTACGAGCAGATGCTCCAGTCGACCAAGAACAACATCCAGGCCACACTGGCGGCGAACGATGGCCTCGCGAACTCGGTGATCTCCGCCGAGACCTCGCACAAGGTCAAGTACGTCCCGGTCACCGGTCAGGACGCGACCTCCCAGGGCATTCAGCACATCCTGGCGGGCCAGCAGTGCATGACGGTCTACAAGGCCGTGAAGAAGGAGGCCGACGCCGCCAGCCAGGTGGCGATCGCGCTGGCCAAGGGTCAGACGCCGAACGCGCCCGACCAGACGAAGAACGGGAGCGCGCAGACGCCTTCGGTGCTGCTCACCCCGGTCGCCGTCACCAAGTCCAACATCAACGACACGGTCATCAAGGATGGCTTCCTGACGAAGAACGAGATCTGCGTCGGGCAGTTCAAGGCGGACTGCACCAAAGCAGGCCTTTGACGACCTGAGGGACAATTCGGGGAGGGGCGGCCATTCGCCCCTCCCCGATGACCCTCGAAGTGGGGGGAGGAGAGAGACTTTTGAGCGAGCATCTGCTTGAGCTGAAGGGGGTCGACAAGAGCTTCGGCGCTGTCCAGGCCCTCAACGGCGTCGACTTCCACGCTAACGCCGGACAGGTGATGGCGCTCGTGGGCGACAACGGCGCCGGCAAGTCCACGCTGATCAAATGCGTGGCCGGCATCTACCCGATCGACGGCGGCCAAGTCTTGTGGAACGGCGAGTCCGTAACGATCCACGGTCCAAAGGACGCGGGCCGGCTCGGCATCGAGGTCGTGTATCAGGACCTCGCCCTGGCTGACAACCTCGACGTCGTCCAGAACATGTTCCTTGGCCGCGAGACGCGTTCTACCCTGCGCCGGCTCGATGAGGCCAAGATGGAGAGGCAGACCACTGACGTGCTCAAGGACCTCTCGGTCACCACGATCCGGTCGGTGCGTCAGACCGTCGCCGGGCTGTCGGGCGGGCAGCGCCAGTCGGTCGCGGTGGCCAAGGCGGTGCTCTGGAACTCCAAACTGGTGATCCTCGACGAGCCGACGGCGGCGCTCGGCGTGGCTCAGACGCGTCAGGTGCTCGACCTGGTCAAGCGCTTGGCCGAGCAGGGCCTCGCGGTCGTGCTCGTCTCGCACAACATGAGCGACGTATTCGAGGTCGCCGACTTCATCACGGTGCTGCGCCTCGGCCAGAACGTGGCGGAGTTCAAGCGCACCGAGACGAGCCAGCGCGAGGTTGTGGAGGCCATCACCGCCGGTGCGCTCCACACGGTTCCCGGGATGCAGGAGGAGGTGGCCACATGAGCGGCACGGCTGTCGAGCCCTCACCAAGCACTCCGTCGACCGACGCGGCCATCACGCGCGGCGGCATGCGTGGCTACGCCCAGCAGTGGGTGGACAACGTCAAGGGCGGCGACCTCGGCGTGCTGCCGATCATCGTCGGAATCGTCGCCATCGGGATCTACTTCCAGGCCCGCAACTCGAACTTCATCACCGCGGGCAACTTCGTCAACTTGATCGCCCAGATGTCGCCGTTCGCGATCATCGGCATGGGCCTCGTGTTCGTGCTGCTGCTCGGCGAGATCGACCTGTCCGTCGGCTACGTGAGCGGCATGGGCGGGGTCGTGGCCGCAGTGTTGCTCGAGCCGGGCAAGGGGCAGTGGCCCACCTGGCTCGCGCTGATCGCGGCGATCGGCACCGGCGTCGGCATCGGCCTGTTCCAGGGCTTCTTCATTTCGAGGATCGGGGTGCCGTCGTTCGTCGTGACGCTGGCGGGCCTGCTCGCCTGGAACGGCGTCGTGCTGCAGGTGATCGGCAACAAGGGCACGATCGTCATCCAGGACAAGCTGGTGATCGGCCTGGCCAACGACAACATGAGCGCCGGGCTCGCATGGATCGTGCTGATCGCATCGGTGGCGATGTACTTAGGGGTGCAACTCAGCACGGTCTACAGACGCAGGCAGGCGGGTCTGGCGAACGTGCCGATCGTGTTGATCGCGGTCCGCACGGTGTTGCTGGCCGGCATCGGCATCTTCGTGGTGGAGTGGGCGGATACCGACCGTGGCATCCCGTACGTCGGCCTGCTCATGCTCGTGATGCTCGTGTTCTGGACGTTCATCTCCCAGCGCACGCGTTTCGGGCGCCACGTCTACGCCGTGGGCGGCAACGCGGAGGCCGCCAGGCGCGCGGGTATCAGCGTCAAGAACGTGAAGCTGGTGGTGTTCGCGATCTGTTCGGCTATGGCGGCGCTTGGCGGCATCGTGCTCGCATCTCGCCTCAGCTCGGTCGACACGAGCACGGGCGGCGGCACCGTCCTGCTCTACTCGATCGCGGCCTGCGTGATCGGCGGCACCAGCCTGTTCGGCGGGCGCGGCAAGGTGAGCAGCGCGATCCTCGGCGCGATCGTGATCGCGATGATCGACAACGGCCTCGGCCTGCTCAACGTCAGCGCGGGCACGAAGTTCGTCGTCACGGGCGTCGTGCTCCTGGCCGCGGTCACGCTCGACTCGCTGTCGCGACGCAGAAGCGAGGCGTCGGGTAGGGCGTGAGCTAGCCGTGAGCGAAGCGGTGCGGTGGGGCATCCTCTCCACCGCCGACATCAACAACAAAGTGCTGGCGGGCCTACAAGGCTCGCCAGCCGTTGATGTTGTGGCCGTGGGCAGCCGCTCGCTCGAGCGCGCGCGCGAGTTCGCGTCGGAGCAGCGCATTCCGCGCGCGCACGGGAGCTACGAGGAGTTGCTCGCCGATCCCGACGTGGAGGCGGTCTACATCCCGCTGCCCAACGGCCTGCACGTGGAGTGGACGCTGGCGGCGCTCGCCGCGGGCAAGCACGTCGTCTGCGAGAAGCCGATGTCGTTGCGCGCGGAGGAGGTCGAGCGCTGCTTCGACGCCGCTGAGCGCGCCGGCCTCGTCTTGTCCGAGGGGTTCATGTGGCGCTACACGCCGCAGGCGGACAGGCTCGTCGAGCTCGTGCGCGAGGGGGCGATCGGCGAGCTGCGGCTCGTGCGCGCGGCGTTCTCGTTCCCGCTCAACCGCTTCCCGGACGTGCGCTGGGACGCGGAGCTCGACGGCGGCGCCCTGGCCGACGTGGGCACCTACTGCGTGAGCGGCTCGCGCACCCTCACGGGCGCGGAGCCCGAACGCGTGACCGGCGAGTCGGTGGCGGCGGAGACCGGGGTGGACGCGCGCTTCGCGGGCACCCTGCGCTTCCCCGGCAACGTGCTCGCGACCTTCGACTGCGGCTTCGACCTGGCGCCACGCGACGAGCTCGAGGCGATCGGCTCGACCGGCTCGCTGTTCGTGGATGACCCCTGGCACTCGGTCAAGACGGGGATCGAGCTCCGTCGCGCGGACGGCAAGGTGGACAAGATCAAGGTCAAGCAGGAAAACCCTTACCGGCTCGAGATTGAGGACGCGTCGGCCGCGATACGCGGGGAGCGCGAGCCGCGGCTCGGTCGCGCCGACGCGGTGGGCCAGGCCCGGGCGCTCGAGGCGCTGAGCCGTTCGGCCTCAGAGGGCCGCCCGGTCGCGGTGGCGTGAGCGAGCTGCGCGCCGGTGTCGTCGGCTACGGCCTCGCCGGCGAGGTCTTCCACGCCCCACTGATTGACGCGGTCGATGGCATCGAGGTCGCCGGAATCGTCACCACGGATCCCGAGCGGCAAGCCAGCGCCCGCTCCACCTATCCCAACGCGGAGGTGGTCTACAACGTGGAGGACCTGTGGGACCGCATCGACCTGCTGGTCGTCGCGACACCCAACCGCGCGCACGTCCCGCTCGGGCTGGCCGGAGTTGAGCATGGCCTACCGGTGGTAGTCGACAAGCCACTCGCCCCGTCGGTCACCGAAGCCGAGCTGCTGCTCAGCACGGGCGGCCAGGTGACCGTGTTCCAGAACCGGCGCTTCGACGGCGATTTCCTCACCCTGCGCGGCGCGCTCGAGCGGGGCGAGCTCGGCACGGTTACGCGCTTCGAGTCGCGCTTCGAGCGCTTCCGCCCGACGGTGGGCGACGGCTGGCGCGAGCTTGGCGATCCGGGCGAGGGCGGTGGTCTGCTGCTCGACCTCGGCGCGCATCTCGTCGACCAGGCGCGCGTCCTGTTCGGCCCGCCGCTGCGGGTCTACGGCGAGCTGCACGCGCGCCGGCCCGGCGCCCAGGTCGAGGACGACGTCTTCGTCGCGCTCGAGCACGAGGGCGGCGTCCGCTCCCACCTCTGGATGAGCGCGGTGGCGCCGCTGTACGGCCCGCGCTTCCGGGTCAGCGGTCTCGAGGCCGGCTTCTCCTCCGACGGCCTCGACCCGCAGGAGGAGCAGCTCTCCCACGGCGTGCGCCCGGGCGATCCCCTTTACGGCGAGGCGGCCGACCTGCTGCCCGGCGCCTACCAGCGCTTCTACGAGGGGGTGGTGGCCTGGCTGCGCGACGGCGCGCCGGCGCCGGTCGATCCCCGCGACAGCCTTGCCTGCCTGCGCGTGCTCGAAGCCGCCCGCCGCAGCGCAGAAACCAACTCCGTCATCGAGCTGGAAGGAACCTGATGAAGACGAGCCTCGGAATCTGGGCCCTCGGGCCGATGATCACGCGCTTCGTGCCGGTGGGCTATCAGCCCGAGCACAACTACGTCGACGAGCCGACCTCGGAGAAGGTGGCGCGCGCGATCTCCGGCCTCGGCGATCTCATGGACGGCTACGAGTTCCACTACCCGCAGGAGCTGTCGGAGGACAACCTCGACGAGGTCCGCCAGGCACTCGGTGAGCACGACATCTACTGCATGGCCACCGGCCTTCACCTCGACCCGCGCTTCGGCAAGGGCGCCATGTCGTCGCCGGATGACGGCGTGCGGCGCGAGGCCCTCGAGATCACGATGCGCGCGGTCGACTTCGCCGCGTCGGTGGGCGCGCACCTGATCTGCTGGCCCGGGATCGAGGGTTACAACTACCCGTTCCAGACTCCGTACGGCGAGTCGTGGAGTCGCTTCCTCGACGGCATGGCGCAGACCGCCGAGCGCTGCCGCGAGAAGGGCGTGCGCTTCTTCCTCGAGCACAAGAATTCCGAGCCCGCGATGAAGATCTTCATGCGCAACATCGGCATGACGCTGCACGTGATCCACACGCTGCGGCGCGGGGGGTTCGACAACGTGCAGGTGAACATGGACTGGCAGCACCTGCTGATGAACGACGAGAACCTCGGCGAGTACGTCGCGCTCCTGGCGCAGGAGGGGCTGCTCGGCCACCAGCACGCCAACTCCGGCTGGGGCACGTTCGACGACGACAACATGGTCGGCGCCACGGCGTTCATGGAGACGCTCGAGCTCGCCCTCGAGCTGCGCCGCGCCGGCTACGGCCGCGACGGTGACGACCGCCGGCTCGGCTTCGACCTCTACCCCTAC
>DASXNY010000186.1:0-9723 GCA_036494715.1 Thermoleophilaceae bacterium | reverse complement strand
TCGTACGGGAAGCGGTGCTCGCGGTCCAACTCTGCCGCGACAGGCCGCACCTCTTGGTCCGCAAACTCGCGAACGAGGCGCTGTATTGAGGACTGCTCGTCGGTTAGGTCGAAGTTCATTTGGGCGGGGCAGTCTAGTTGGCGGTTGGCAGTTCGCAGTTGGCAGAAACGGCCTTTAGCTCGGTCGTTTGATCATTCCGTTCAGTGTCCTGGCTATCTCCTCCAGGCGCTCCGTGTAACTTGGCCGAGCAGCCAGTCGCGGTTAGGATCCTCGCGACCTACTGAGGAGAGGTGCTCATGGCAGTAATGGCAACAGGCGTCCTCGACGAGACCCGCCGGCGGACGCTCGAGGCTCTGTGCGACACGATCGTTCCGGCCGTGGAGTACGACGGTGGCGACGAGACGATGCGCGCCTATATGGCCCGCTCGGCAGGGGACATGGGCATCGCCCAGCAGATCGAGGGCCTGATGGCCCAGGCGATGCTGCCCGAGGACATCGAGGGCTTTGGGCTGCTGCTCGACGGGCTCGCCACCACCGACTTCGCCAACCTGCCACTCGAGGCGCGCATCCAGGTGCTCAAGCAGGTGGCCGCCTCGGCGAACGAGGCCAAGCTCGGGATCAAGGTCTTCAAGAACCTCACCCTCCTCTTCTTCTACGCGCTGCCCGACGAGCAGGGGCGCAACCCCAACTGGGACGCGATCGGCTACCCGGGACCGATCTCCGCCCCGCCTTCCGCCGACGAGGCCCCCAAGACGATCGGCGTCGAGGAGCTGAGCGGCGCCGAGGCCACGCTGACGGCCGACGTGTGCGTGGTGGGATCCGGCGCGGGCGGCGGCGTGATGGCCGCCGAGCTGACCAGGGGCGGCAAATCCGTCGTGGTGCTCGAGCAGGGCGGCTACCGCAACGAGCAGGACTTCAAGCAGCTCGAGCTGCCCGGCTCGCTGGAGCTCTACCTCGGCGGCGGGCTGCTCGGCTCAGAGGACGGCTCGATATCGGTACTCGCCGGCTCGACGCTCGGCGGCGGCACGGTCGTCAACTACATGAACTGCATCCGCACCCCCGAGCACGTCCGCAAGGAGTGGGCCGAGCACGGCGTCGAGGGCATCGACCACCTCGACTACGACCAGCACATCGACGCTGTCTGGGAGCGCCTGCAGGTGAATGTGGAGGCCACCTCGCAGAACCGCTCCCACCGCAAGATGATCGAGGGCATGGAGGCGTGCGGCTTCCCGTGGAAGCCGATCACCCGCAACGCGGACCCCACGTGCGACGACCCGCGCGTGTGCGGCTACTGCTACAGCGGCTGCCAGCGCGGCTGCAAGCAGTCGACGATGAAGACCTACCTCCCGGACGCCTCAGACGCGGGAGCGAAGTTCGTGGTGGGCGCGCGCGCCGACAAGCTCACGACGGCCGACGGCCGCGCCACCGGCGTCGAGGCCACGGTGCCGAACGCCGATGGCTCGACCACGAAGCTCACGGTGGAGGCGCCGACGGTGGTGGTGGCGGGAGGGTCGATCGAGTCGCCGGCGTTGCTGCTGCGGAGTGGCATCGGCGGCCCGGCTGCCGGCAAGTACCTGCGCCTCCATCCGGCGGGCATCGTCCAGGGCGTCTATGACGAGGACATCGACGGCTGGATCGGCCAGGCCCAGTCCGCGGTCTCGTACCAGTTCGCGAATGTCGAGGACGACTGGGGCTTCCTGATCGAGAGCTGCCCGACCGCGCCCGCGCTGATCGCCGCCAACTTCCCGTTCGAGGACGGCGGCCAGCACAAGCGCCAATACAGCGCGACCCTGAAGCACTCGGCGCCGTTCATCAGCGTGGCGCGCGACCACGGCGAGGGCGAGGTGGCGATCGACGCGCACGGCCGCGCGGTTGTGCGCTGGTCGCTCTCGGACGACGTCGACCGTCGCATGTTCGTGCGGGCCAACGTGGAGCTCGCGAAGCTGCACAAGGCGGCCGGCGCGAAGGAGATGTTCACCCTGCATGCCGAGCCCACGGCGTGGCATGAGGGCGAGGACTTCGCCGCCTTCCTCGAGAGGATCGAGAATGCCTCCTACGAGCCCAACGACGTCGCGATCTTCACCGCGCACCAGCTCTGCTCGTGCCGGATGGGGTCGGATCCGTCGACGTCGGTGGCCAACGGCCGCGGCGAGTTGCACGACACGAAGGGTGTCTGGATCGGCGACGCCTCCGCGTTCCCCACCGCTCCTGGAGTGAACCCGATGATCTCGATTATGTCGCTGGCGCACCGCACGGCGGGGGAGATCCTCAAGGTCTGAGTTAAATACGCTGCCGATTTAAGCGACGAGGAACGGAGATCAGGTGGCCAAGGTCGTTTACACCGCTGAGGCGAGCGTGCAGGGTGGTCGTGCAGAGGGGCACGGCAAGACGAACGACGGGCAGCTCGAGGTGACGCTGCGCCTGCCCAAGGAGATGGGCGGCGACGGCGGCGGAACCAACCCCGAGCAGCTGTTCGCCGTGGGCTACGCGGCCTGCTTCGAAGGGGCGCTCGGCGCCGTGGGGCGGCGCGAGAAGGTCGACCTCGGCGACGCCTCGATCGACAGCAAGGTGAGCCTGATCACCACCGAGGAGCGGGGCTTCAACGTGGCCGTGGAGCTCGACGTATCGCTGCCCTCGATCGAGGACGCGGACCAGGCCGTCAGGCTGGTGGAGGCCGCGCACCAGGTGTGCCCGTACTCCAACGCGACGCGCGGCAACGTCGACGTCAAGCTGACGGCCAACGGCCAGGCAGTGCACTAGCGCGGAAGTCGCCATTGCGACCGTGATTTCGCGGGCGTCGGCCGTGTTCCACATGCGACCCCGAGAAAAGGAATGTCGTATGACGAGGCTTGTTCGAACGGTCGTGGTGGTATCGGTGATGGCCGCGGCGGTGGCGATCTACGCGGGCGTGGCGGCCGGCCATAACGGCGGCGGCAACGGCAACGGACACGGCGACCGGCACGGCGGGAAGCACCGCGGCAACGCCGTTCTGGACGCGTCCCTGGCGCCGTCTCAGATTGGCGATCCGACGTTCCACGGCGTTGGGCCAGGTGGGGCACCGTGGGTGCTCAAGCGCGGCTCGGTCGAGCTGAAGTCGAAGGGCCGGCTGGAGCTGCGAGTGCGCGGCCTCGTGATCCCGCCGCCGACAGGCAACGGCACCCCCGGGCCCGTGACCACGATCAACGCGTCGCTCTACTGCGGCGACAATGCGGACACCACCGCGGCCGACACGAGCGACACCGTGCCGCTCGACCAGAACGGCAACGCTCGCATCGAGGACCGCTCGTTCATCGTGCCGTCCACGTGCCTCGCGCCGGTGATCCTCGTCCACCCGAACGGCGCTCCGTTGGTCTACATCGCTGTCGACGGCTGGCGCTCGAGCTAGGGGCAAAGGGGGAGGAAAAGCGGAGCGGCTGCCCTGGGCGGGGCGGCCGCTCCTCGCTTTAGAGCGACTTGAGCTCGTCGCCGACGCGCACGGTGCCCGGCTGCGCCACGAGCGCGCCGATCGCCAGGCAGGCGTCGCGCTCGCGTGCGATCGTCCGGAGCACGTCCAGGTCGCGCTCGATGCCGCCCGCCTGTGGGCGGGTGGTCATCACGCAGCGCTCCACGCGTTTGCCCACATCGAGCCGCGTGCCGCCCAGCTCAACCTGGCTGCCCACGAGCTCGTCCTCGCCCTCGCCGTCGAGCAGCACGTTGGAGCGGAAGCGGCGCGGGTCCCAATCGCGGATGGTCGCGGTCGAGACGAGCGACACGCGGGTGCGGGCGGAGTCGTGGAAGGGACCGTCCGCGCCGTCGAAGGGCACCCACTCGCTCGAAGGCTCGTGCTCGAAGTCCTCGACGTCTTCGTAGCGCCGGCTCACGCTGCTGTCCGACGAGCGCAGCGTCACCTTGCGCCCGAGCCATTCGCAGAGCGCCTCGTCGCTGCCGGCGGTGGAGCCGTCGGGCAGCGTGATATCGGCGCCGCCGTCATCGCGCAGGCGCGCCGAGGCGAACAGCAGCTCGGGTACCCGCCGGGCGGTCAGCCCGAAACCGGTCTCCACGTCGTAGATGGCGAAGCGGCGGTCGCCCTCGAAGCCGCCCGCCGTGACCTGCACGGATTCGAGCGGCTCACCGAGAAGCGACTTGACCGGATAGCGCCAGAGCTCGACTGCGCGCACGATCGGCTCAGTTCTCGATCGTCACCAGCGTGCCGATCGGCGTGTACGGCCAGACCTTGGCGGCCGAAGCGAGCGGCAGCTCGACGCAGCCCAGGCTCTGCGGTGTGCCGAACGACGCGCGCGTGAACGCGTGCAGCGCGTCGCCGCCGTTGAAGTAGCTGATCCACTTGATGCCGGGGTCGTTGTAGTGCGAGCCGTCGGGGTTCGTGCCGCTCATCGTGCCCTGAGCGAGGTGCTCAAACACCGGGAAGGTTCCGAGCTGCGTGGGCGCGGACGGCACGCCGGTGTTGCCAGGCGAGGTGAGGACCGTGTGGCCGTTGTGCCAGAGCGTGAGCAGCTGGGGCAGGTTGCGGTGCACGTACACGTAGCTGTAGCCGCCGCTGAGGCGCTTGCCGGCGATCGTGTCGGCCAGAAGCGCCTTCCACACCTGCTGGCCGGCGAACCCGTCCACGCTGAGCTGGTGCGTGTCCTGGAACTTCATCAGCGCGCCGCGCGTGATCGGGTTGGCCCGGCCGGCGGCCCACATCGAGCGCAGCTCGTGCGGGGTGTTCGAGTAGCGCCAGGAGAAGCTGCCGTCGGGCGGGTTGGTGGCAGCGGCCACCTCGGCGGCCGGCGTGCGGGCCACGGCGGCGCCGGACGGCTGCCAGGCCACCGGCAGGTAGCCGGCGTCGGCGAGCAGCTGCTGGAGCCGCAACATCGAGCCTGGCGGCACGGTCCAGCTGATGCGGCGGGTGGTCGACGCGTCCTGCCCGTCGGGTCCGCGGACCGCGATGGCCTTCGGCAGATCCACGTGTACGCTCGCCCCGAACGGGATGCCGAAGCCGGAGGGCGTGAACACGAGCGTGTGACTGTCGGCCTTGTGCCAGTGGCCGGGAATGGCGGGCGTGAGCTTGGGCAGCGTCGAGCCGAGCACCTTGTCGACCGAGTCGGAGAAGGTGAGGCGCAGCGGGGTGGAGGGGGTGATCTTGCTGTCCGGGGCCGGATTGCTGATCGCCACCGGCGAGTGGGCCGGCGGGAACCAGCTGACGGTGACGGGATGGCCGACACGCTCCCAGCTCCGCACCGCCGCCGCCACGCTCAGGCTGCCGGCCGCGGCGCGCGGGCCGAGGTCGACCGATTCCCGCGGCGCGCTCAGCCGCTCATGCTTCAGCTGCTGCGCGGCCCCGTACGCCACCGCGCTGACGCTCTTGTCGAAGCCCACCTTCACCGGTGAGCCGGCGGCGACGGTGAGCCAGCGGTCGTTCACGTGCGCCACCGGGGCGCGTAGCGTGAGCGTCTCCTGACGGCGCTTGCCGAGCGCCCAGGACAGCAACCCCGGTCGCTTCACGACGACGTTCACCGACACGCGCTCGCCCGGGGTCAGCTTCTTCTCGGGTGTCAGGCGGCCGTTCTCGATCTTCAGCGGGATCGGCTTGCCGCCCGGGCCGTAGGCCTTCGCGCTTTCGATCGAGCCGGCGAGCGGTTGCGCCTTCAGATGGGCCAGGGCGGTGGGGTCGCCGTTCAGCGACGCGCCGGACCACTCGAGCACCGCGGCCGCGGCGGCGGCCACCAGCACCCCCACACCCACCACGATGCCCCACACGAGGCGACTCCGCGACAGACGGCGCCGCGGCGAAGGGGAACTGATCGCCATCCCATGAGGATAGGAGCCGTGACCACCTTGCCAAGTGGGCTCGCCCAAATGCGCACGTGTGCGTGAGCAGCCGGTGCGGCGTGCGCACACATTGACCGCAGGGGCTCGCCGTCATAGCCTCGCCCCGACATCACCAGAAGGAGCGAGAGCATGCACGCGAAGGCCCTGCCCACCGTCGTTGCGACTGCCCTGGTCGCCGTCGCCCTTGGCGCCACGTTCGCCCAACCGGCGGCGGCCAGCCCCCGCCGGACGGTCAGCCTCTACTTCGACGCGATCTTCACCAAGGCCCGCTTCGTGGACAAGGCGCCGGCGGGCGACAGTCCCGGGGACAGGCAGATCGCAAGCGGACCGCTGCGCGACGCGCGCGGGCGCAAGGTCGGGAGCTTCAGCTTCACCTGCGTCTACAAGACGATCGTGGCCGGCGACGCGCACGAGCGTTGCAGCGGCTTGGCCAAGACGAGTGACGGGCGGATCGACTTCGCCGGACCTGCGATCAAGTCCGAGCTCGACCACACCTGGTCGCTCAGCGGCAAGGGTGCTGTGCGCGGGGTCAGCGGCAGCGTCGTCGTGCACGACGTGGGTGACAAGGAGTCGCTCGTCACCGCGACCGCGCACGTGCCCGCCGGGGTCAGCCTGAGGCGCGGTGTGATCGTCCGCCCGGCCACCAACCACAGCTATGTTGGCCGCGCCGACCGGGCCTGCTCGGCGGCCGCGGACCAGTTCGCCAAGCTGCCGCCGTTCCCGTTCTCGGACTTCGATCCGCTCAACCCCGACCCGAACGAACTGCCCTCCGTCGGCCAGTTCTTCAGCGGTCCCGGGAACGGCGACCCGATCGCCCAGAAGCTCATCGCCGATCTTGGCGCGCTGGGCCGGCCGCCCGCGCAGCGGCGCGAGTGGCGGTCGCTCACGAGCGCGATCGCCGGAGAGCTCGCCAGCGCCGACGCCCAGAAGCAGGCCGCACTCGCCTCCCAGGTGCCGCAGTTCGTCGCGACGGTGAAGAAGGGAGCGACGCTGTATCGCAGCCGCGATGTCGCGGCCAGCCTGTTCGGCGCCTACGCGTGCCGCGAGTGAGCGGCCCCGCTCAGGACTCGAGCGCGATCGCGATCACCCGCGTCTGCGGGTCGTCGGCGAGCGCGACTGGGGCCGCCGTGCGGTAGTGGCCCGCGTCCCGCGGGTTGTGCGCCAGGAAGCCGCGCACGAACTCGCGGCGTAGCTCGGGGTCGGTCACGAGCCGGGAGTGGGCGTTTCGCTTCGCGCGCCGCAGGACCACGGCCAGCTGCGCGTCGTCGAGGTTGCGCCACCACACGGCCCAGCTCGCGCTCGTGAGGCAGACGAGTTCGCTCGGCTCCGGCTGCCAGTAGCTGACCGGCAGGAGGTAGCGCTTGCCGGTGCGCCGGCCCGTGAACTCGAGCAGCAGACGGTGTTCGGACTGGATGCGGTGCAGTGGCGAGCGCAGCAGCACGCGCATGATGACGTTGACCACCTGCCAGTAGAGATGCTCGAGCCGGCCCATCGGCGGACCCTACGGCGCTGGAGGGGCAGGCGACTTTTTCCGCCGGACCGCTTCTTAAGCTTTCTCTTATGGAGGCGGCCAGTGACTGAAACGGTCCTGACCGAGTACCGGACGGTCACCGATCGCTGGCAGCCGCGGGATCACGCCTGGCTCGATCGCCCGCCCTCGCAATTCGCGGGTGAGCCCAACCGGCCGCTCTTCATCGGATCGTGCCCCCGCTCCGGGAGCACGCTGCTGCGCAGCCTGCTCAACAACCACCCGGACATCGCAATCCCGCCTGAGACGAACGTCGTGATCCCGGCCTGGCGGAAGCGCGCCCGCTACGGGGACCTCCGGCAGCCCGACAACCGCAACAGGCTCGCCGAGTGGATCTTCGACTCGCCCGGACTGGGGGGTCGCCGGCTGCGCCGGGCGCGGTTCTTCACTCGCGAGGAGGCGATCGCGCGGGTGATGGCGGCGCCGCCGACGCTCGGCTCGGTCTTCGCCACCGTCTTCGAGATGTTCGCCGAGGCCAAGGGCAAGCCGCGCTGGGGCGACAAGCGGCCACGCTACGCGGGCATGGTCGACATGGTCTTCGCGCTGTTCCCGAACGCCCAATTCGTCAATTTGATTCGCGATCCGCGCGGCGCCGCCGCATCTCAGGTGCCGCTCGCCTGGGACGAGGAGCATGCCGTCCTCGCCTCGTCGGTGTGCACATGGGAGTGGTCTGTCCGGCGAGTGGATCGGTTTGCGGGCCGCTTGCGGCCGGACCAGCTGCTCGACGTCAGATTCGAGGACCTGGTGCGGGACCCGGAGGGCACGCTTCAGGGGATCTGCAGCTTCGCGAACCTGCGCGAGGATGACGACACGGTCTACGAAATGATCGACCGCCCCCGCTGCGGAGTCTTCAACGAGGGCTGGCACGATCGCCTCGCCGAGCCGATCAGCCCGGCGCCGATCGACAGCTGGACGGAGCGGCTCGAGCCGTGCCAGGTGGCACTCGTCGAGTACGCGACCCGGCACCATCTCGAGCGCTTTGGCTACCGGCCCGCGCCCGACCTCGCGGCCGGGCCGGATCCGTCTGAGGTCAGGCAGATCGCCCACGAGCACGCGCGGAGGCAGTGGAAGTGGTGGCGCTACGCCGTCGGGGAGGCCAAGCGCCGCCACCTCAGCTGCCCGCACCCGGTGGCGGCTGTGGCGACTGCTTACTGAGCAGAACCCAGGCCGGCGCGGGATGCGACCGGATTGGGGCGCGCTTCCGGCGAAGTCTTCACACCCGTCACCCACGCGTAGCGCGGCGCGCCGTAGGTTCGCCAGATGGCGAGCGAGCGCGGCCAGGCGACCATCGAATGGACGGCGGTGGTCCTACTCGTCGCGCTCGCCTTCGCCGCCTTGGTGGCGTTCGGCGTACCGCGCATGGACGGGCGCAGCTTCGGCGGCGCCATCGCGCGCGCGATGGTGTGTGCGGTACGCGGCGGCTGTGACGACGGACAGGACGCGCTGGCCTCGGCCTATGGGCGGCGCGACGCGGCGCTCGTGCGCGAGTACGCGCCGAGCATCGTCTACGAGCCGGGGGAGAAGGAGATCCCGATCGACTACCGCCAGTGCCGGAAGGTCGAGTGCGGCGACGCGCCGGAGGACCGTTCGCTGGACGTCAGCCAGAGCGACACCGGCGTGCCGGCCAGCGCGTTCACGCATGTGGTCCACGCGGACGGCCGGACATTCATCCAGTACTGGCTCTACTACCCGGACTCGAACACCACCTGGGCGGCCTCCGACAAGGTCTGGAAGCTCGCCGGCGCGCCGCTCAACCTCGAGCACAAGCTGTGGGGGCGGATCCCGAAGCCGCCGCGCTATCCGGGCTTCCACAACGACGACTGGGAGGGCTACCAGGTCGAGCTCGACGCGGACGGCGACACGCGCGTGCGCGCGACCTCACACCACGGCTACCAGTACTGCAAGCAGCGCCAGTGCGAGAACCAGTGGGGGCCGTGGACCGGCTGGACGCGTGTCTCGCGCGGCAGCCACGCCGGGCACATCCCGCTGCGCACGCGCGTGCGCGGGGTGGCGCTCGGCGGCGGCTTCCCGTTCGTGCGCGGCAGCTACGACATCGAGGGCCCGGCGTATCCCGGGGTCGACACGCACGAGCGCACCACGGTCGGCGCCGACCTGCGCCTGATACCGCTCGAGACGGTCGACCGCGGGGCGGCGCCGCGCTTCGACGGCATCACGCCGCCCTGGCAGAAGGCGGTCTACTACGACCCGCTGAGCGACTCGACGTGAGCGGCTCAGCCGTTCGTGACGGTCTCGGCGAGCTCGATGAACGTGCGCGTGCCGAAGCCGGTGGCGCCGTTGCCGGCCCACGCGTTGCCGGTCGACCAGGCGGTGCCGGCGATGTCCATGTGCACCCAGGGGCGGCCGTCGACGAACTGGCGCAGGAA
>DASXNY010000185.1:0-20912 GCA_036494715.1 Thermoleophilaceae bacterium | reverse complement strand
CCGCGCGCGCTCTATGAGGAGCTCTTGCGGCGCGACTCCGCGCTCGAGCAGCTGTGGGCGGTGCGCGACCATCGCTGCGTCGTCCCGGACGATGCCACAGTGCTGCGCTCCGGCAGCCGCGACTACTACGAGGCGATGGCGAGCGCGCGCTTCATCGTCGTCAACGGCTTTTTGCCAAGCTGGTTCGAGCGCCGTGCCGACCAGGTGGTCGTACAGACACTCCAGGGCACGCCGCTCAAGCGCGTGGGGCTCGACGTGCCGCACCTGCGCAGCACGATGCGGCGCTCGTGGCAGTGGGAGCAGCAGATCGAGGGCTGGCAGTACCTCCTGTCGGGCAGCGCCTTCGCCACGCCGGTGCTGCGGCAGGCGTACGGCTTCGCGGGCGAGGTGCTCGAGACGGGCCTGCCGCGCAACGACCTGCTCGCTGCGCCCGACGCGCTGGCGCGGCGTGGTGCGGAGGTGCGCGCTGCGCTCGGGATCGGCGACCGGGCTCGCGTGGTGCTCTACGCACCCACCTATCGCGACCAGGTGGTAGACCGCCGCGGCCGCTACCGGCTCGACCAGCACCTGGATGTCGCGACGCTGATGCCGGCGCTCGGGCCCGACGGCGTGCTGCTGATCCGCAAGCACCCGCTCGTGGCCGACCCGGTGGAGACCGCCGGCGACCCGCGCGTACGCGACGTCTCCGCCTGGCCCGACGCGAGCGAGCTGCTCGCCGCCGCCGACGTGCTCGTGACCGACTACACGGCGCTCGCCTACGACTTCGCGAACACGGGGCGGCCGATGCTCTTCTTCACCTACGACCTCGACTCCTACCGCGAGATCCGCGGCTTCTACTTCGACTTCGAGAACGAGGCGCCGGGGCCGCTGCTGCGCACCACCGAGGGGCTGGCCGAGGCGCTGCGCTCGCTCGGTGACGGGGTGCCGGCCGAGTACGCGGAGCGCTACCGCGCGTTCCGCGAGCGCTTCTGCGAGCTCGACGACGGCGGAGCGTCGGCGCGAGTTGTGGAGAAACTGTTCGGATGACGCGCCGCATCGTCACCGGGCACGACGCCGACGGAAGGTCGATCGTCGTGTCCGACGCCCCGACACCGACGGTCCGCGAGCTGCCGGACGACGGCTCCAAGTTCTTCGACGTCTGGGCCACGAGCGGCAGTCCGGCGCCGGTCACGGCGTCGCCCGGGCGGGAGCCCACCGGCGGCGAATCGCTGATCGCGCCGCCCGCGGGCGGCAGTGTGATCCGCATCGTCGAGATCGGGCCCGGCGGGGCGTCTCCGATGCACCGCACCGAGACCGTCGACTACGGCATCGTGCTCGAGGGCGATCTGCACATGGTGCTCGACTCGGGCGACGAGGTGGCGCTGGCGCCCGGCGACGTGGTGGTACAGCGCGGCACCGACCACGCCTGGCAGAACCGCTCCGACGCGCGCGTCCGGATCGCGTTCGTCCTGCTCGACGGCGAGTTCTCGGACGAGCTGCGCGACGCGCTCGGCTAGTACTCGATCACGCTGCGGATGCCGTCCTGGGCCTCCATCAGCTCGAAGCCCTTGTTCACCTCGTCGAGCGTGATGCGGTGCGAGATGAACGGGTCCACATCGATGTCGCCGTCGAGGTAGCGCTGCACGAGCTCGGGCACCTGGTCGCGCCCCTTCACGCCGCCGAAGGAGGAGCCCGCCACACGCCGCCCGGTGATCAGGAAGCGCGGCACGATGTCGAGCGTCTCGCCCTTGCCCGCCACGCCGATCACGGTGCAGAGGCCCCAGCCCATGCGCGCGGTCTCGACCGCCTGGCGCATCACCGACACGAGGCCGGTGGCCTCAAAGGTGTAATCGGCGCCGAAGCCGCCGGTCTCCTCGAGGATGCGCTCGCCGGTCTGCTCGTCGGCCTTCCAGAGGTCGGTGGCGCCCTGGCCCCTGGCGAGCTCGAGGCGGTCGCTCGACAGGTCGACGCAGATGATCCGGCCGGCGCCCTGCAGGCGGCAGCCGGCCACCGCGCCGAGGCCCACCATGCCCGCCCCGAAGACCACGCAGGTCGAGCCGGGCTCGACCTTGGCCGTGTACATCGCCGCCCCGAGGCCGGTCGACAGGCCGCACGCGAACAGGCAGGCGCGGTCGAGCGGTGCCTCGTTCGAGACCTTGGCGAGCGCGATCTCGGGAATGACCGTGGCCTCGGCGAACGTGCTCGTGCCCATGAAGTGGCGGATCGGCTCGCCGCCGACCGACAGCCGCGCCGTGCCGTCGGGCAGGTAGCCCTTGTTCTGCTGCTCGCGGATGGCCAGGCAGAGGTTGGTCTTCGGGCTCTTGCAGTGGACGCACTCGCGGCATTGAGGGGAGAAGAGCGTGACCACATGATCGCCGGGCTGGACGCTCGTCACGCCGTCGCCGACGGCCTCGACCACGCCGGCGCCCTCGTGCCCGAGCACGGTGGGCGCGTAGCCGGACGGGTCAGCGCCGGACGCCGTGTAGAGGTCGGTGTGGCAGACGCCGCAGGCCACCAGCCGCACCAGCACCTCGCCCTTGGCGGGGTCGGCGAGGTCGACTTCCTGCACCTTCAGCGGCTTGCCGAACTCCTCCAGCACCGCGGCACGGATCTGCATGCGGGTCCTCTCCTATGGTCGACTTGGGCGCGCTGCGCATCTTCGCATCAGGCCAGAGGCCGCAGGCCGGAGGGCTATGCCGGCAGGTCGATTTGTCGCTTCATGATCTTGCCCGAGGGGCCCTTTGGGAGGTCTGGGAGGAAGGTGATCTTGCGGGGGTACTTGTAGGGCGCTACGCGAGCCTTTACGAAGTCGCGTAGCTCGGCCTCGTCGGCTGCGGCGCCGGCCTTGAGCGCGACGGCTGCGGCCACCTCCTCGCCGAGCTCGGGGTGTGGGACGCCGACCACGGCCACCTCGCGCACTGCCGGGTGCTCGTAGAACACCTCCTCGACCTCGCGCGGGTACACGTTGTAGCCGCCGCGGATGATCATGTCCTTGAGCCGGTCGACGATGAAGAAGTAGCCGTCGTCGTCCATCACGCCGAGGTCGCCGCTGTGGAACCAGCCGTCGCGGATCGCCTCGGCGGTGGCGTCGGGCCGGCCCCAGTAGCCCTTCATCACGTTGGGCCCGCGGATCACGATCTCGCCGCGCGAGCCCGGCGGCAGCTCGCCGCCATGTTCGTCGACGATCCGCATCGACACGCCATCGACCGGCACTCCCACCGAGCCGGGCCGTCGCTCGCGGTCCGCCCGGTTGGACGAGGCCACCGGCGAGGTCTCGCTCAGCCCGTAGCCCTCGAGCAGCGTGCAGCCGAAAGCCTGCTCGAAGCCGCGCAGCACCTCCGCCGGGAGGGACGCGCCGCCGGACACGCAGACGCGCAGCGTCGACACGTCGAAGCTCTCGCGTGCCGGGTGGTGGAGGAGCGCCGAGTACATCGTCGGCACGCCCTGGAAGACGGTGGCGCGGTCGCGCTCGATGATGTCGAGTGCGCGACCGGGGTCGAAGCGGGGGATCAGCGACAGCGTCGCGCCCGCCGCCAGCGCCGCGTTCATCGAGCAGGTCTGCCCAAACGAATGGAACAGTGGCAGCGCACCCAGCAGCAGGTCGTCCTCGCCGAACGAGTGCAGCGACACCACCGTGTCGACGTTGCTCGTCAGGTTCGAATGGGTGAGCTCCGCGCCCTTTGGCGTGCCGGTGGTGCCCGAGGTGTAGAGGATCACCGCGGTGTCGCCGGGCTCGCGCTCCACGAGCGCGTGCAATGGCTCCGCGGCGGACAGCAGTCGTCCGAACTCGCCCGGCATCACGAACACGCAGTCGGCGCCCGGCCGGCGCGCGCCCGCCTCCGCCTCCTCGGCGACGCCGTGCCAGGCGAGCACCATCCGCGCGCCCGAGTCGCCCAGGTAGAACTCCACCTCCCGCTGCTTGAGCAGCGGGTTCATCGGCACCACCACCGCGCCTGCGCGCAGCGCGCCGTAGTAAACGACCGCGAACTCCGGCACGTTCGGCAGCATCACGCCGACGCGATCGCCCGGCCGTACGCCGCGCGCCCGCAGCAGCCCGGCCATGCGCGCGCTCGCCGTATCGAGCGCCCTGTAGCTCATCTCGACGTCGTCGAGCTTGAGCGCGGTCTTCTCCCCGAGCACCTCCGCAGACGCGGTGAGCTTCGCCGCGAGGTTCACAGCGCCCGAAACTACGAAGGGACACCGACGTCGTCGTCGGCGGTCGCGCACAAAGTTGCGTCAGGCGTGTTTGTGGCCTGTGCCCAACGCCTGGTCCTCGAGCGCGATTGCCACGAGCAGGTCGAGCAGGTCGGAGACGCAGCGCGGGTTGCGCCCGGTGCGCTCCTCGATGCGGCCCATCCGGTACTGCGCGGTGTTGGGGTGCACCTGCAGCCGCTCGGCCGCGAGGCGCAGGTTGAGGTCCGACTCGGCGAACACGCGGATCGTGGCGGTGAGCACGCCGCCGCGCGAGCGGTCCTCCTCGAGGAACGTCTTGAGCTTGGGGTCGACAAGCCGCTGGGCGGTGTCGTCGGCGTGGCGAGCCAGGTACTCGAACGCGGACAGCCGCGGCAGCGCAGCCACGCCGCCATCCGGGTCGACGACGCATTCGAGCGCCGCGCGCGCCTCGAGGTAGGCGCGGGGCAGCTCGGACACGCCCGCCGCCACGGTGCTGATCCCCACCGACAGCGGCAGTCCCTCGCTGCGCAGCCGACGCTGCAGCCGCTCGAGTCCGTTGCACATGTCCACGGGGTCGAGCCCGGGACCTAGGCTCGGCACGGCCACGATCTCGGACTGGCGCACGACGACGAGCGTGCTCGCCTCGTGAAGCCCGGCGCGGGCGAGCGCGGCGCTGGCGGCGTCGGGGGCGTCGGCGTCGTCTGACTGCCCGGCGAGCACCGCCACGGCCACCATCATGCGCGTGTCCGGCCCGAGCCCGTAGCGCTGGGCGGCGCCGGCGAGCGGGCCGTTGGCCGGCATGTGGCCGGCGAGCAGGTGCTCGAGCAGGTCGCGCCGCTCGCGGTCGGCGTCCGCCACCACGTGTTGGGCGAACTCCACGTACGCGTGCGCGGCGTGAGTCGAGGCAAAGTCCACGTAGCGCATCTGCGGGCCGGCCAGGCGCAGCGCCGCCTCGCGGCCCACCGGGCGGTCGCCGGCGCAGGCCACGGTGGCGTCCCAGAGCACCTGCTGGCCGACGCGGAAGGCGTTCAGGTAGTCCTCGAGCGCGAAGCCGGAGCGCGCCCGCCGCGTGGCGGCGCCGCGCACGAACGCGATGTCCTCGAGCGTGACCGTGCGCCCCTCCATGAACGCGGACAGCTTGGTCTGGTAGTGGCGCGTCACCTGGTCGAGCACGTCATCGAAGAAGCGCTCGTCGTCCTGAGCGGTGTACGAGGGGATCTCCCCGCGCATCGTGGAGACGGCGCTCGCGGCCAGGCCGTCCACCTGGTCGAGCAGCTCCCCCAGTATGCGAATGCGGGCGTTCTTCACCCCGTCCGACTCGTTCTCCCTCGCCGCAGCCGTGCTCGGCATCTGCGAAATCGTCCCGTTCGTGCCCGGAAGTGTCAAACGACAACCGCCCAATTCGCCGGGGGCACTTGTGTACAGGCAACAAACCGGCTGAATCGAAGTTCGGGGCACCCAGACAATGAGGGGCGCGCGGGCTTGGCTTACCGTGGCGCGCATGCTCCGGAGGGAGGAGTGGTCACCGGCTTGGTCCGGCGGATGAACCCCGCCGCGTCCGGCCTGAGGGTGGAGGACGTGTCGGTTCGCTTCGCGGGTATCACCGCCCTCGACGGCGTTTCGCTGTCCGCCTCGCCGGGCGAGGTGCTCGGCGTGATCGGGCCTAACGGCGCCGGTAAGACCACGCTCTTCAACGTGATCTGCGGCTTCGTGCCGCCGGGAGGCGGGACGATCTCCTGGCGCGGCCAGCCGCTCGGAAGGATCCGCCCGCACCAGCTCGTCAAGCGCGGGATCGCTCGCACGGTGCAGGGCGTACGCCTGTTCCCGCACCTGACTGCGCTCGAGAACGTGATGGTGGGCGCCGACCACCTGCACCGGCCCGGGCTGCTCTCGGCTTTTCTGGGCCTGCCGCGCTCCGACCGCGCGGAGCGCGCGCTCAGCGAGACCGCTACGGAGGCGCTCGAGCGGCTCGGCGTGGGGGAGGTGGCGGGCCGGCTCGCGAGCAGCCTGCCGTACCCGGTGCAGAAGCGCGTCTCGCTGGCGCGCGCGCTGGTGGCGAAGCCCGAGCTGCTGCTGCTCGACGAGCCCGCCGGCGGGCTCGGCGCCGACGACGTGTCCGAGCTCGCGGAGCTCCTGCGCGGGCTCGACAAGTCGATGACCGTGATGCTCGTCGAGCACCGCATGGACCTCGTGATGTCGGTGTGCGACCAGGTGGCGGTGCTCGACTCGGGCCGCCTGATCGCGGCCGGCGCGCCGGCCGAGGTGCGCTCCAACCCGCACGTGCTCGAGGCCTACCTCGGCACCGACGAGGAGAACGGTGCTGGAGGTTGACCAGCTCGTGGCCGGCTACGGCCCTGTGCGCGCGGTGGACGGCGTGTCGCTGAGCGTGCCCGCCGGGAGCATCACCGCCGTGCTCGGCGCAAACGGCGCGGGCAAGAGCTCGCTGCTGCGCGCGATGTCGGGAATCGTGCGGCCGCGCTCGGGCAGCGTGCGCTTCTGCGACAGCGAGATCACCCGCGCCAAGGCGGAGGACATCGTGCGGCTCGGGCTCGCGCACGTGCCGGAGGGCGGGGGCGTGATCGCGGAGCTGAGCGTGGAGGAGAACCTGCGGCTCGGCTCGCTCTGGCGCCGCGACCGCGGCGACCGGCCGAAGGCGCTTAAGGACGTGTTCACGCTGTTCCCGCGGCTCGAGGAACTGCGGCGCCTGCAGGCCAGCTCGCTGTCGGGCGGCGAGCGCCAGATGCTCTCGATCGGGCGCGCGCTGATGGGGCGACCGAAGATGCTGCTGCTCGACGAGCCGTCGCTCGGCCTGGCGCCGCTCGTGGCATCGCGGATCATGAGCCTGATCGCCGAGCTGCGGGAGAAGACCGAGCTCACGGTGCTGCTGGTCGAGCAGAACGCCAAAAGCGCCCTGCGCGTGGCCGACCGCGGCGTGGTGCTCGGCGTCGGCCGCGTGGTGGCGGAAAACGAATCGCGCGCGCTCGCCGCCGACGACCAGCTCCGACAGGCCTACCTGGGGTTCTGAGCCGTGACGCGCTTCATCGACCTCACGCTCAACGGGATCTCCAATGGCGCGATCTACGCGGCCGTGGCCGTCGCGTACGTGCTGATCTGGCGCGCCACGCGGATCGTCAACTTCGCGGCCGGCGGGATGCTGATGATCACCACCTTCGTCGCGTCGAGCGTGATCAGCTCGAGCGGCTCGTACTGGCTCGGCTTTTTCGTCGCGCTCGCGCTCGGCTTCGTGCTCGGCGCGGCGGTCGAGCGCGTGCTGATCCGGCGCGTGGAGGGAGGGCCGCCGCTCAACGCCGTGATCGTGACGATCGGCCTCCTGATCTTCCTGCAGGCGATCGCCGGGATGATCTGGAGCGCGACGCCGCGCTCGTTCCCGCCCGCCTTCTCGATCAAGGGCTACACGGTCGGCTCGCACACCTACCTGTTCGGGCCGTTCGACGTGTTCACCGTGCTGGCTGTCGTGGTGGCTGTCACGGCGCTGTTCGGCCTGTTCCGCTTCACGGACCTCGGGCTGAAGATGCGCGCCGCCGCCTTCGAGCCGGTTGTGGCGCGGCTGCAGGGCGTGCGCGTCGGGCACATGTTCACGCTCGGCTGGGCGCTCGCCTCGCTCGCGGGCTCACTCGCCGGCCTGCTGATCGGGCCGCAGGTGTTCGTCGGGCCGAACAACTTCGACCCGGTGGCGGTGTTCGGCTTCACCGCCGCCGTGCTGGGCGGCCTCGACAGCCCGCTCGGCGCGCTCGTCGGCGGTCTGATCCTCGGGCTGGCGCTCAGCTACGTGTCGGGCTACATGGGCTCGGCGCTCGTCACGCTCGCCGCGCTGGCGATCCTCGTGGCGGTCCTGATGGTGCGGCCGAGCGGACTCTTCACGAGCGC
The DNA here is from genome assembly GCA_036494715.1 of Thermoleophilaceae bacterium. GTDB lineage: Bacteria > Actinomycetota > Thermoleophilia > Solirubrobacterales > Thermoleophilaceae > JAICJR01. Next base: position 12,872 of record DASXNY010000185.1, on the reverse strand, counting down.
CAGGGCGCGGCGGATATGAGCACCGGCACCGAGACAGCGACGCCGGCGCTCGCACCGGAGGTGGCCAGCGGCGGTCCGGCAACGCCAGGGGGTCGCGGTCCGCGCGCCGGCCGGCTGCGGCTGCCCGACCAGACGCTCGCCCGGAACCTTCTCCTGACGGTCGGGTTCGGGGTGATCTTGTTCATCCTCAGCGAGAACTTCGACCCATTCACCAACCTGCGGCTCGCCACCGTCGCCTACTACTTCACGGCGTTGGCCGGACTGACCGTGCTCACCGGGCTCAACGGCCAGATCTCGCTCGGGCACGGCGCGCTGATGGCGGTGGGCGCCTACGCCACCGTCATCCTCGTCGGCCGGACGGGCCTTCCGCTGGGCGCCGCGCTGGTGGCGGCCGCGGTCATCACCGCGCTCGTGGGCGTGGTTGTCGGCGCCGCCGCCTCGCGGCTGCGCGGCCCGTATCTCGCGGGCGCGACGCTGGCGTTCGCGATCGGCCTGCCGGGCCTCGCCGACCGCTACCCGCACGCCTTCGGCGGCGAGAACGGGCTCAACGTCGCCCCGCCCACGCCCCCCGCCTCGCTCGGCCTCAACTTTCCGCTCGAGCGCTGGGAGGCATGGATCGCGTGCGTGTGCGCGCTGGTCGTCTTCCTCGTCCTCGCCAACCTGCTGCGCAGCCGGGTCGGGCGCGCTTTCCGTGCGGTGCGGGACGACGAGGTGGCGGCCCAGCTCGCCGGGCTCAACGTCGCGCGCACGCAGGTGCTCGCGTTCGTGGTGAGCGCGGCGTGCGCGGGGCTCGGGGGTGGCGCGCTAGTGGTCGTCACACAGCTCGCGGCCCCGGGTGCGTTCGTGCTGTCGCTGTCGCTCGCGCTGCTCACCGGCATCGTGCTCGGTGGCCTCGGCAGCCTCGCCGGGGCACTGTGGGGGGCGCTCGCGCTCGTCTACCTGCCGCAGTGGTCAGACGACATCGCCCACTCCTTCTCCCTGTCCAACAACGTTCAATCAAACCTGCCCCTGGCGCTCTACGGGATCGTCCTGATCGTCGTGATCGTGGCTGCCCCGCAGGGGATCCAGGGCGCGTTGCGCAGGCTCGTGCGAACTGCCGAGGCGCGCCGGCGGAAGCCCCCGTCAACCCCAACCGAGGAGGGTTCATCATGAAAACGAGAAGCCGCGCCATGCTGGGCGCGGCGGGCTGCCTGACCGCGGCCGCGCTGGTCGCGAGCGGCTGCGGGTCCGGAGGCGGTAGTTCGTCCTCCCCGGGCATCACGAAGACCTCCGTGCTGATCGGCAGCCACCAGCCGCTCACGGGTCCGGCGGCGCCCGGCTATAGCGAGATCGCGCCGGCCGCGAAGGCGTTCTTCCAATACATCAACTCGCAGGGAGGCGTGAACGGCCGCAAGATCAACCTGATCTACAAGGACGATGCCTACAACCCGACCAAGACCGTCGAGGTGACCAAGCAGCTCGTCCTCCAGAACAAGGTGTTCGCGATCTGGGGCGGGCTCGGAACTCCTACCCACACCAAGGTCGTCGACTTCCTCAACTCCGCGCGCGTGCCGGACCTCTTCGTGTCCTCTGGCTGCCCCTGCTGGGACGACGGCAACAAGCACCCGTACACGTTCGGCTGGCAGCCCAACTACACGATCGAGGGCAAGATCCTCGGCCAGTACATCAAGCAGAAGTTCCCGGGCAAGAAGGTCGGCGTCTTCTACCAGGACGACGACTTCGGCCAGGGCGGCCTGGCGGGCCTCAAGCAGCAGCTCGGCGGGCAGATCGCGGTGGCCAAGCCGTACCAGCCGACGGTCACGAACGTAGCGCCTCAGATCACCGCGATCCAGAAGGCGGGCGCGCAGGTGCTCGTGGACTTCTCGATCCCGGCGTTCACGGCGCTCGAGCGGCTCACCTCGTTCAAGCTCGGCTACAAGCCGCAGCTCGCCGTGTCGAACGTGGGCATCGATCCCACCACCGTCGGCGGCCTGCTCAAGGCGTACTCGAAGGGCAAGGCCGACACGGCGCTGATCGAGGGCGCGATCACCGACGCGTATCTACCGTCGCCCACGGACACGTCCAACGGCTGGGTCCAGCTGTTCAAGAAGGTCCACGACCAGTACGACGCCAAGGCGCCATTCGACGGCAACGTCGAGTACGGCATGGCGAGTGCGTACACGTTCGCCCAGGTGCTCAAGAATGCGGGCAAGAACCCGACGCGCCAGGACCTGGTCGACGCCGTCGAGAAGAACGGCCTGACCGGGCCGGGTCTCGTGCCGTTCCGCTACTCGAAGTCGGAGCACGGCGGCTACGGTGGTGGCCAGATCGCGACGATCAAGAACGGCGCGATCGTGACCCAGGGTCAGGTGCTGGTAACCGACCCCGGCACGGGCCCGATCACCGTCTCGAACATGAAGGAGGCTCAGCCCGGGGCTAACGGGGTGGTGAAGCCGTAGGGCGATAGCCTGCGCCGCTCATGAGCGAGGTTCTCACTGAGCGGCGCGGGCAGCTCCTGCTGATCACGCTCAACCGGCCCGACGCTCGTAATGCCGTCAATGCCTCTCTCGCCGAGCAGCTGGCCGCGGGGTTGGACGAGCTCGATGGCGATCAGACGCTGCGTGTCGGCGTCCTCACCGGCGCGGGCAAGGGCTTCTCCGCGGGGATGGATCTCAAGGCGTTCGTGAAGGGGGAGAGCCCGCACGTCGGCGACCGCGGCTTCGCCGGCATCACCCGGCGCGCGGCGGAGAAGCCGCTGATAGCGGCGATCGAGGGCTTCGCTGTGGCGGGCGGCCTCGAGATCGCACTGTCGTGCGACCTGATCGTGGCCGCGAGCGACGCCCGCCTCGGCATCGCGGAGGTCAAGCGGGGGCTGGTGGCGGCGGCCGGCGCGCTGTTCCGGCTGCCGCAGCGGATTCCTTACGCCGCCGCGATGGAGCTGGCGCTCACCGGCGACTTCATCGACGGCACCCGCGCCTACGAGCTCGGCCTCGTCAACCGCGCCACGGAGCCGGGCAAGGCGCTCGACACCGCGCTCGAGCTGGCCGAGGCCGTGGCGCAGAACGCGCCGCTTGCGCTCGCGGCCTCGAAGAGGATCGTCGCGGGCGCGCCGGGCTGGGACGAGGCCGAGGCGTGGAGGCAGTCGGACGAGATCGGCGGCCCGGTGATGGCCTCGGAGGACGCGCGCGAAGGCGCCACCGCCTTCGCGGAGAAGCGCCCGCCGGAGTGGAAGGGGCGCTAGCCCTCGCTGACGCGCGGCCGGTAGAGCACGCAGCCTGCGTGGTAGAGGCCGCCGCTCTTCAGCACTGCGTGGTCGGCCGCGGCGAGCGGCTCGCCGCAGGCCGGACAGAGCGAGGCGGAGGGGAGCTGGCGTCGCTTGCGCGCGCGATTCGGGAACAGGACTGAGATCAGGGAACTTTGCGCGCGATTCGGCATGGATAAAACGTCCGCACTGCTCAGCGGGCGGCGGCGGGCGTTTGTAGAGCGTATAGGAGCGCGGCACACGGACGGGGCAGAAAGCCCCGGCCCGAGGCGATCAGGCAGGATACGCGCGCGCGATGAACGACCAATTCGAGATCCGGACGCTGGTCGAGAACTGGGTGGTGTGGCGCGACGCGGGCGATTGGGAGCGCTTCCGTAGCGTCTGGCACCTGCCGGGGAAGATGATGGCCACCTGGTTCCAGGGCACGGCCGACGAGTTCATCCAGGTGAACAAGGAGGGCTGGGCGCGCGGCGTGCGCATCCTGCACTTCCTCGGCGGCAGCTCGATCGACGTCGTCGGCGACCGCTCGATCGCCCAGACCAAGATGACGATCTCGCAGCGCGCGCTGGTGCACGACGTCGAGGTCGACGTGGTCTGCACCGGGCGCTTCTACGACTTCATCGAGCGTCGTGACGGCCGCTGGGGCCTCGTGCACCGTCAGCCGATCTACGAGAAGGACCGCATGGATCCGATCGACCCAGCCGCGCGCCTCGAGCTCGACAGCTCGCTGCTCGCCAGCTTCCCCATCGGCTATCGCCACCTCGCCTACCTGCAGTCCGGCATCGGCTACAAGGTCAAGCCGGACATGCCCGGCATCGACGGTCCCGAGGTGGAGGCGCTCTACCAGCTGGGCTCCGGCTGGCTGGACGGCGGTGCCGCGCCGGCCTGAGGGGCCGCCGCCCTCCGCGCGCGCGGTTTCGCCTACAGCCATGAAGAGCGGCGGCGCGCTAGTCGCCCGCCAGCCGCAGCAGCTCCAGGTCGGAGCTCCTGCCGGTGGCGATCTGCTCGGCCACCGCGCGGCCCGCGATGAAGCCGATCAGGTTGCCGGTGCCGGAGTAGCCGCCGAGCGCGTAGATGCCGTCGTCGAGCTGGCCGGCGAAGGGTCGGTAGTCGTCGCTGAAGCCGACGATGCCGACCCAGCGGTGCGTGAGCTCGGCTTCCTCGACACCGAGGTCATCGTGGAGGTAGCGCTCGAGGCGCTCCCAGACGCGCGGGTTGCCGGTCTCCTCGGTGGTGTAGGAGTCGTCGCCGTCGAGGTCGCTGAAGCCGCCGAGCGCGATGCGGCCGTCCGGGGTCTGCTGGAAGTACTCGTAGCCCCAGCGCGCGTAGACGAGCGTGGTCGCCACCTGCCGCTCGAGCGGTGCGCTGGCAATCATGTGCAGGCGGCGGGACCTGACGCCCGCGACCCTTCCCTCGATGGCGCCATCAGCTGCGATCACCACGCTGGAGGCGGTCACCCTGGCGCCGTCCCCGGTGACCACCGGCCGGCCCGCCTGCGCCGGCGTCCCCTCGTAGATCTGCGCGCCGGCGCGCTCGGCATCCTCCGCGAGCGCGCGGATCCAGCGGGCCGGCTGGAGCGCGCAGTCGTGGTCCACCAGGCAGCCGGCGTGGCCGATCCCGCGCAGCGCGGGCTCGAGCTCGTCGCGCTCAACGAGCTCCGCCGCGAAGCCGTCCTCACGCAGCGCCGCCACGTGGGCGCGCACGTGCTCGGCCTCCTCAGCGCTCGTCGCGAGTCGCAGCGACCCCACGCGCCGCATCGCCTCGCCCGCGCCAAGCGCCGCCGTCAGGGCATAGACCTCCCCCTGGGCCTCCACCGTGCGCGCGTAGAGCCGCCGCGCGGGCTCGAGACCCCAGCGCTCGCGCGCGTCGACGTGGAAGGGCGCGCCGCCGACCAGCAGGAAGCCGCCGTTGCGTCCGCTCGCGCCCGACGCGACCGTGCGCGCCTCGAGCACGACGGTGTCGAGACCGCGCCTCGCCAGCTCGCGCGCGCACGACAATCCGCCTACACCGGCGCCGATGACGCACACGTCAGCGGAGCGGTCGGCGGCGAGCGGCGGGCGCGGCTCGTAGGGGTAATCGAGCCAGTAGGGAACGGTCTGCACGGGCGGGTTCTACTACGCGGGCGGAACACGGGCATGAGACGGGTCATAAATCGACCGCGCGAGAGCTTGGAGCGCGGGCCTTCCGGCCTTAGTCTCTGCCGTTGTGGGGATCGAGACCCGAGAGCAGGAGGTCGACGCCTCCGCACGCGAGCGTCTCGCGCTGCTCGCCGAGGAGCAGGCGGCGCTACGCCGCGTGGCCACGGCGGTGGCCGGCGGCGCCCAGCCGGAGGAGATCTTCGAGCTCGTCACCGAGGAGGCGGGCCGGCTCCTGTGCGCCAGCTCCGCGGGCATGATCCGCTACGAGCCGGGCGGCGAGCACGCCTTCGTCGTCGGCCGCTGGCACGGCAGCGACCCGCGTGGGATGGAGGTCGGCACCTTCGTGCCCGTGTCCGGGGACACCGGCGTAGCGCACGTGCTCAAGACGGGCCAGCCGGTGCGCATCGAGAGCTTCAAGGGTCGCCGCGGCTGGATCGCCGAGGAGATGGACCGGCTCGGCTTCCGCGGAACGGTGAGCGCTCCGATCAAGGTCGAGGGGCGCATCTGGGGAGCGGTGATCGTGGCCACCGCCGGCGACTCGGCGCTGCCGGCCGAGACCGAGACGCGCCTCAGCGAGTTTGCCGACCTCGTCGGGCTCGCGCTCGACTCGGCCTCGGCCAAGCAGGAGCTGATCGAGTCGCGCGCCCGTATCGTGCACGCGGGCGACGAGGCGCGACGCAAGCTCGAGCGCGACCTCCACGACGGCGCGCAGCAGCGGCTGGTGTCGCTCGCGCTCTCGCTGCGGGTGGCCGCGGACGCGATGGAGACCGATCCGCAGAGGGGGCGCCAGCTCGTGGACCACGCGCGCACGGAGCTCGACCAGGCGATCGAGGAGCTGCGCGAGCTCGCGCGCGGCATCCATCCGGCGGTGCTCACCGAGCGCGGCCTGGCGGCGGCGGTGGAGCTGTTGTGCTCGCGCGCGACCCTCCCGGTCGAAACCTCCGTAACGCCCGAGCGGCTGCCGCCGGCGGTCGAGGCTGCGTCCTACTACGTCGTGGCGGAGGCGCTCACCAACGTCGTGCGCTACTCCGACGCCGACACCGCGAGCGTCAGCGTCCGGCGTGACGACAATCGCGTGACCGTCGAGATCGCGGACGACGGCCGGGGTGGCGCGGACCCGGCGCGCGGGTCGGGCCTCAGCGGTCTGGCCGACCGCGTGGAGGCGCTCGAGGGCACGTTCGAGGTCAGCAGCCCGCGTGGCCAGGGGACCCGCGTGCGCGCCGAGTTCGCGAACTGCGGACTGCGGACTGTGGACTAGCGCTTCTTCTTTGCCGCCGGCGACGGCGGAGAAAGAATTGCCATCGTCGGCCGCATCACCGAGCGCGGCACCTTCTGCGCCACGCGCAGCCCCGCCATGCCGGCGCGCGCGCGGAACGGCGTGCCGCGCCCGACGGACCGGCTTGGCGCGAACTGACGCGCTGGCAGCTGGTGGTGGAGCGGCGGCGCGTCGGCGGCGTCGCCGAGCGTGCGCCCGATCACGACCCGCTGGATCTCGCTCGTGCCCTCGAAGATCGTGTAGAGCTTGGCGTCGCGGTACCACTTCTCCACCGGCAGATCGCGCACGTAGCCCCAGCCGCCGCACACCTGGATAGCGCGCTCGGTCATCGCCACCGCCACCTCGGACGCCTTCATCTTCGACATGGAGCCCTCGGCGTGGTGGAAGGGGATCTTCTGCGCGCCCATCCACGACGCGCGCCAGGTGAGCAGGCGCGCCGCGTCGAGCTCGGCCGCCAGCTCGGCGAGCGGGAACGAGATGCCCTGCTTCTCGAGGATCGGGCCGCCGAATGCCTGGCGCTCCGACGCCCAGTCGCACGCGAACTCGAACGCCGCGCGCGCGATGCCGAGCGCCTGCGCAGCCACCATCGGGCGCGTCTGCTCGAAGGCCCCGAGCGTGGCGGAGCGGCCGCCGTCGTCGGCCGCGCGCGCCGCCTCGAAGCGGCGCTCGAGCCGCTTCTCGCCGCCGAGCAGGTGATCCGCCGGGATGCGGCAGTTCTCGAACGTGATCTCGGCCGTGTGCGACGCGCGGCAGCCGAGCTTCTCGAGCTTGCGCACAAGCGTCAGTCCGGGCGTTCCGCCGGGCACGACGAACAGCGCCTGGCCGCGGTGGCCGAGCTCGGGGTCCACGGTGGCGTTGACCACATGAACATGGGCGATGCCGCCGTTGCCGATCCAGATCTTGTGGCCATCGATCACCCACTCGTCGCCCTCCTTGCGGGCGCGGGTGCGCAGGTTGCGCACGTCGCTGCCGCCCTCGGGCTCTGACACGGCGAGCGCGGCGAGCTTGAGGTCCGCGGGCGAGCCGAAGCACTGCGGCGCCCAGCGCAAGAGCTGGTCGGGCGTGGCCGCTTGCGCCATCGCCGACAGGGCCAGTGCCGGCATCACGATCGCCAGACCGATCCCGGCGCAGCCCCAGAACAGCTCCTCCATGAACAGCGGGAGCGAGAGCCCGGTCGGGTCGCCGATCAGGTCGCGGTAGAAGAGCGGGTTGTAGAAGCCCTGCCGCGCCGCCTCCTCCAGCACCGGCCAGGGGAACTCCTCCTTCTTGTCGTACTCCTCGGCCACCGGCCGGATCACCTCGGCGGCGAAGCGGTGCGTGCGCTTCACCAGGTCGTGGTGGGCGGGGGAGAGGCGCAGGTCGAAGCCGCTCATCGCTCGAGGATCGCGACGACGCCCTGGCCGCCGGCCGCGCAGATCGAGATCAAGCCGCGGCCGGAGCCCTTCTCCGCGAGCAGCTTCGCCAGCGTGGCGACGATGCGGCCGCCGGTGGCGGCGAAGGGATGGCCGGCCGCGAGTGAGCTGCCGTTGACGTTGAGCTTGGCGGTGTCGATCGAGCCGAGCGGCTCGTCCCGCCCGAGGCGCTCCCTGCAGAACTCGGGCGACTCCCACGCCTTCAGCGTGGCGAGCACCTGAGAGGCGAACGCCTCGTGGATCTCGTAGAAGTCGAAGTCCTGGAGCGTGAGCCCCGCCTTGTCGAGCAGGCGCGGCACGGCGTAGGCGGGGGCCATCAGCAGGCCCTCGTCGCCGTGCACGTAGTCCACCGCTTCGACGGTGCAGTGCGTGAGGTACGCGAGCACCGGCAGGCTGCGCTCCATCGCCCACTCCTCGCTGCCGAGCAGCACGCTCGACGCGCCGTCGGAGAGCGGCGTGGAGTTGCCCGCGGTCATGGTCGCGCCCTCCTTGTCGCCGTCCGCGAAGAACACCGGCTTCAGCTTGGCCAGCTTCTCGGCGCTCGAGTCGGCGCGCAGGTTCTGGTCGCGCCCGAGGCCCAGGTAAGGCGTGACGAGGTCGTCGAAGAAGCCGCGCTCGTACGCCGCCGCGAGTCGCTGGTGGCTGCGCGCCGCGAGCTCGTCCTGTTCCTCGCGCGACACGCCCCAGCGCTCCGTCGTGATCGCCTGGTGCTGGCCCATCGACAGCCCGGTACGCGGCTCCGCGTTGCGCGGGATCTCCGGCACGATCTGGCCGGGGCGCAGGTGGCCGAGCAGCTTGAGCCGCCCCGCCGTGGACTTGGTGCGGTTGAACTCGAGCAGGACGCGGCGCAGGTCCTCGTTGATCTCGATCGGCGCGTCGCTGGTGGTGTCGACCCCTCCGGCGATGCCGCAGTCGATCTGCCCGAGCGCGATCTTGTTGGCCACGAGGATCGCGGCCTCGATGCCGGTGTCGCAGGCCTGCTGCACGTCGTAGGCGGGCGTGTTGTGGGCGAGCGCGGAGCCGAGCACGCACTCGCGCGTGAGGTTGAAGTCGCGGCTGTGCTTCAGCACGGCGCCGGCCACCACCTCGCCCATGCGCTCGTCGCGCAGGCCGAAGCGGGCGATCAGCCCGTCGAGCGCCGCGGTGAGCATGTCCTGGTTCGAGGCCTCGGCGTAGGGGCCGTTCGAACGCGCGAATGGGATCCGGTTCCCTCCGATGATCGCCGCTCTGCGCGGGCTGTCAGCCATGCGTGGTGATCCTCCAAAAACGGGTATAGGCAGCTATCTGACTTATTGGTGTACCCGTTCGTACAAGACTTTTGAACCTAGAGGTGTTCTGACTTGACCGACCGATACCAGCAGTTGATCGAGACCCCGCCCGGCCGCTTCGTGTCGAAGCAGCTCGGACTGCCGCAGCCCGAGCGCCTGCGCCGCTACGAGCCCGGGCTGCCGCTGCTCGAGGGCCCGGCGCTGCTCGGCGGCGACGGCGCCCTGCTCGGCCCGGTGCGCGACACGCTCGCCGCGGCGCGCGAGGAGGTCCACGAGTCGGCCAAGGAGGGGTTGAAGTACGGCGCGCTCGTGTTCGACGCCTCCGGGATCGCGAGCTCCGAGGAGCTCCACCGGGTCTACGAGTTCTTCCACCCGGTCGTGCGGGAAGTGCGGGCGAGCGGGCGGGTGCTCGTCCTCGGGCGGCCGCCGGAGTCGTGCCAGTCGCCGCGCGCGCACACCGCGCAGCGCGCGCTCGAGGGCTTCACGCGCTCGGTGGGCAAGGAGCTGCGTCACGGCGCCACCGTGCAGCTCGTCTATGTCGAGCCGGGCGCGGAGCAGAACATGGAATCCACGCTGCGCTTCCTGCTGTCGTCGAAGTCCGCGTATGTCGATGCCCAGGTGGTGCACATCGGCCCCGGCGAGGGCGAGACGCCCGCCGACTGGGACAGGCCGCTCGCCGGCAAGGTCGCGCTCGTGACCGGCGCCTCGCGCGGCATCGGGGAGTCGATCGCGACAACGCTCGCGCGCGACGGCGCGCAGGTGGTCTGCCTCGACGTGCCGCAGCAGGGCGACGCGCTCGCGGAGGTGGCCAACCGCATCGGCGGCGAGACCCTCCAGCTCGACATAACAGCCGAGGGCGCGCCCGCCGCGATCGTCGAACACCTCCGCGAGCGCCACGGGGGCGTCGACGTCGTCGTGCACAACGCGGGCGTGACTCGCGACAAGACGCTCGGCCGCATGAGCGACGAGCAGTGGGACCTCGTGCTGGCGATCAACATCGGTGCGCAGGAGCGCATCAACGACGCGCTGCTCGACGGCGACACGCTGCGCCGCGGCGGCCGCATCGTCAGCGTGTCGTCGCAGAGCGGGATTGCCGGCAACGCCGGGCAGACCAACTACTCGACCAGCAAGGCCGCCGTGATCGGCATGGTGCAGGCACTCGCGCCGGTCCTGGCGGGGCGGCCCGCCACGATCAACGCGGTCGCGCCCGGCTTCATCGAGACCAAGATGACCGCCGCGATGCCGACGTTCACGCGCGAGGCGGGGCGCCGGCTCAACAGCATGTCGCAGGGCGGGCTGCCGATCGATGTGGCCGAGACGATCGCCTGGCTGGCCAGTCCGGCGTCGGGCGGCGTGAACGGCAACGTCGTGCGCGTCTGCGGGCAGAGCCTGCTGGGGGCCTGATGCTCGCCACCTACGCGAAGGCCTTGGCGGGCGCCACCGCGATCCCCGTGGCGCGCAAGGTGGGGCTGTTCGGCTCGGACGGGCTGCCGGCGCGCGAGCTCGTCCGCGAGGACGTCGAGGTCGAGCGCGAGCACCTCGCCGCCTACGACCGCGTCTGCGGCTTCCGGCTGCGCGACGAGCTCCCGGCCACCTATCCGCACATCGTCGCGTTCCCGCTGGCGATGCAGCTGATGACCGAGACGTCGTTCCCGTTCCCCGCGATCGGGCTCGTGCACATCGCCAACCGGATCGAGCTGATCCGGCCGCTGGTCGCGTCCGAGCCGTTTTCGGTGAGGGTGTGGGCTGCGGATCTCGCCGAGCATGAGCGCGGGACGCAGTTCCTCATGAACGCCGAGGCCAGGGTCGATGGCGCGGTCGTGTGGCGCAGCGCTTCGACGTATCTGCACCGCGAGTCGAACGGCGGGGGTGAGGAGAAGTCACCCCGGGATGCGACCCAAGCGAGCGGCGGCCACGCGATCTGGGACGTGTCCGGCGACATCGGCCGCCGCTACGCCGCCGTGTCTGGCGACCGCAACCCGATCCACCTGCACCCGCTCAGCGCGAAGCTCTTCGGGATGAAGCGCAACATCGCCCACGGCATGTGGACCAAGGCCCGCTGTCTGGCGGCCCTCGAGGGAGAGCTGCCGGAGAGCTACGAGCTGGAGGTGCGCTTCAAGCTGCCGATCTTCCTGCCGGCCAAGGTGGCCTTCGACGCCGCGCGCGACGGCAGCGGCTGGGAGTTCGGCGTCACCGGTGCGAAGGACGGCAAGCCGCACCTGACCGGCCGAGCGACGGATCTCGGTCCCGCATAGCGAGACCGAAATCCGCCGCACGCGGCCGGGAGAGGTCAGCCCTGGCTGGGCCGGAAGACGAACGCCTTCGTGATCGTCGGCGTCGTGTCGCTCGAGTTGTCGTGCGAGGCGTTGTTCTGGCCGTTGTCGCACGAGCTGTGGGCCTTCGACGAGTGGTCGCCGTGGTGGCCGCCGAACACCTTCAGCACGACGACATCTGTCGGCTGAACGTCCGAGAAGTCGACCGTCCCGTCGCCGTTCGCGTCAGTGATGGAATCGTCGAACTTCACCTGCGCGTTGTCCAGGTGGAACGTCTTCGTTGCCGGCTGGTCGCCGGTGCCGTTGCTCTTGCGTGCGCGCGCGAACTTGTCGCTGTGCTGCTTGAGCGTGAGGGTCAGGTCACCGGTGTAGGTGCCGTCGGCGTTCTTCGTGCCGTTGAAGCTCGCGTTCGTGCCGGCAATCGCGAAGCCGTGATGGTGGTGATGGTGGCGGCCGAAGTGATGGCCGAAGTCGCTGCTGCCATTCCCGCCGTGATGCGCCTGCGCGCTGCCCACGGCCACTGTCATGGTCAGGGCGATCGCGGTCGCCAGGATGCGTTTCATGGATGGACCTCCGTTGTCGTGTACCCCTGGCGGCTCTCCTACCCAGGCGCACGTAGCGGACGGCGGGCCAGGCGCGTAGGCGCAAGCTTTGTGGAGGTTTTTACCCCCAATCGAGTAGAGAACCCGCTCGTGCTAGAGCTCCAGATCGAGTTCGAGCTCGTCCCGAATTGGGATCTGGTGGTGGCCGACGAGCGGGATGCTCGGCTTGATGCGCCGCGCCTCGTCGGCCGCCCCGACGTGCAGCGCGGCGAGCCGCAGCCCCCGGCGCTGGTAGAAGCGGAGCGCGCGCAGATTGTCGTTCGTGGTGATGAGCCAGAGGCGGCGGCAGCCGCGGGCGCGCGATTCCTCCACGGCGGCGGCGAGCAGCAGCGAGCCTGCGCCGCGGCCCTGGTCGAACGCCTCGATCGTCACCAGCTCGAGCTCGTCGCCGCTCACCTCGAAGGTCGCGATCCCGACCGCGGCGCCGCCCTCCTCGCAGACGAGCGCCGGCAGCTTCGACGCGTCGTGCGCGCGACCGCGGCTCACGACCACCGGAGAGCCCCACGCCTCGCGAAGCCGCTCTGCCAGCCAGGGTCGCTCGTCGGGGCGCAGCTCGCGGACGGAGAGCTCGGTGTGGCTCGCGGCGGGCATGCTCGCCGCCGAGCTTACGCTCGCTCCATGGCAGCCACCGCTGACGATTTGGCGACGATTAGAATGGCCGG
>DASXNY010000184.1:0-29021 GCA_036494715.1 Thermoleophilaceae bacterium | reverse complement strand
GAGCGGGGCAGGAAGGACTCGAACCCTCGACTTCTGGTTTTGGAGACCAGCGTTCTACCAACTGAACTACTGCCCCGTGCCCGGGCGATTGTAGGCGAGACGGGGTCCCTATCATCGGTCGCGAGACTCGTCGCGGCTGTGGCGGAATTGGTAGACGCGCCGGCCTTAGGAGCCGGTGGGCATGCCCGTGGGGGTTCGAGTCCCTCCAGCCGCAAATAGATATGCGCGCACTGGCCAAATGGAGCTTCAACCACCGGCGCCTCGTCGTTTCGGCGTGGATCCTCGCGATCGTCGCCTTCTTCGCGATCCACAGCGCCGTGGGCGACAACTACCGCGACAGCTTCCGCCTCCACGGGACGGACAGCTTCGACGCCCTCAACCTGCTGCAGGACGCCGCTCCCAAGGCGGCGGGCGACACCGACCGCATCGTCGTCGCCGCCCGGCAGGGCAAGCTCAGCGACCCGGCTACTCAGCAGCGCATCAACGCGATGGTGGCCCAGGTGGCGAAGCTCCCCCACGTCGCCAGCACCGACAAGCTCCAGCTCTCACCGACCGGCCAGATCGGCTTCGTCACCTTCAACTTCGACCGCCAGGCGAACCAGCTGAGCGTGCCGGCGATCAAGCGGGTGGTGAACACGGCCAAGAAGGCCGAGACGCCCAACCTCCAGGTCGAGCTCGGCGGCCAGGCGATCGAGAACGCCAACGCCCAGGGCGCCGGCGGCACCGGGCCGGGCCTGATCGCGGCGGCGGTGGTGCTGTTCATCGTGTTCGGGTCGCTGCTCGCCACGCTGCTGCCGCTGCTCGCCGCGGGCGCGTCGCTCGGCATCGGGGTGATGGCGATCGGGCTGCTCTCGCACGCCATCGCCACGCCCGACTTCAGCCGCGAGCTGGCGCTCCTGATCGGGCTCGGCGTGGGCGTCGACTACGCGCTCTTCATCGTCACTCGCCACCGGCAGGGGCTGCTGCGCGGCAGGTCCGTCGAGGACGCGGCCATCGACGCGATCGACACCGCTGGGCGCGCGGTCCTGTTCGCCGGCATGACCGTTTGCATCGCGCTGCTGGGCATGTTCGCGCTCGGGGTGAGCTTCCTCTACGGGGTGGCGATCGCGTCGAGCCTCGTGGTCGCCCTCACGGTCACCGCCGCGCTGACGTTGCTCCCGGCGCTGCTCGGCTTCTTCGGGCTGAAGGTGCTGCGGCGCAGGGAGCGGCGCGCGCTCACGGAGAAGAACTTCAGGCACGACGACGAGTCGCCGGCCTGGGGCCGCTGGGCGCGCCGCCTCGAGAAGCACCCTGCCTTGTTTGCCCTCGGCGCGACGATCCTCATGCTCGTGCTCGCCACGCCGTTCCTCGACCTGCGGCTCGGCAGCTCCGACCAGGGCAGCGACCCCACCAGCACCACGACCCGCCAGGCTTACGACCTGCTGGCGAAGGGCTTCGGCGCGGGCTTCAACGGCCCCTTCCAGCTCGTCGCGAAGACGCCCACGGCGCAGGACCGGGCCGACTTCGCGCGCGTGACGAAGACGGTGGCCGCCACGCCGGGGATCGTCGCCTCCACCCCGCCGACCAACGTCGGCGGCGGGGTCTCCACGGCCCAGGTGGTGCCGCGCGGCTCACCGCAGGCCGAGTCCACCACCAAGCTGTTGCGCCACCTGCGCAATGACGTGATCCCGCACGCGAGCGCCAACACGGGCGTGCGGGTGCTCGTCGGCGGCCAGACCGCGATCTTCGAGGACTTCTCGCGGGTGCTCTCGAGCAAGTTGCCGTTCTTCATCGGCGTGGTCGTGCTGCTCTCGTTCCTGCTGCTCACGGTTGTCTTCCGCAGCCTCGTTATCCCGACGATGGCCGCGCTGATGAACCTGCTGTCGGTGGCCGCCGGCTTCGGCGTCGTGGTCGCGGTCTTCCAGTGGGGCTGGGGCGCGAACCTGATCGGCGTCGACAAGACCGGCCCGATCGAGGCGTTCGTGCCCGTGCTCACCTTTGCGATCCTGTTCGGGCTGTCGATGGACTACGAGGTGTTCCTCGTCAGCCGCATGTATGAGGAGTGGCACCGGCGTCGCAACAACAATGAGGCCGTCGTCCACGGGCTGGCCGCCACGGGCCAGACGATCACGGCGGCCGCGGCGATCATGGTGCTCGTGTTCGCGGCCTTCGTGCTCGGCGGCTTCCGCGTGATCAAGCTGTTCGGCGTCGCCCTGGCGGCGGCGATCCTGCTCGACGCACTTATCGTCCGCAGCATCCTCATCCCCGGGCTGATGCTCGTGATGGGCAACGCCAACTGGGCCTTCCCGAAGGCTCTCGACCGCCGCCTGCCGCGGCTCAACGTCGAGTCAAGCGACGTCCAACTGGAGCAGGGCTAGGCCGCTCCGGGTACGCTTCCGCACATGGAGGCGTCCGGAGTGACGATCCGCCATCCCAACCGGGAAAAGGCGCAGTCGAAGGCTACGAAGGCGGTCGTCGTCCTGCTCCTGCTCGCGAGCGCGGGCCTCGTCGCGCTGATCACGATCGGCGGCTGGAGCGACCTCCAAGGAGCGCAGTTCGTCGCCATCGCGACCGTCCTGATCTACCTGCTGATGGCGTACTACGTCGCGAGGTGGAACCGCGGCGTGCTGCCCGTCGCGTCCGCGATCGCGATCCTGATCGCGGTGCTGGCCGCGATCGCCGCGCCCGCCTGGTTCGACCGCGACAAGTCGGGCTTCCACAACCCGGCGCTGCCGCCCAGTTTCCTGGGCCTTCTGTGCGTGGTGCTCGTGCCCGTGTCGCTGCTGTTGATCGCATTCGCGATGCGCGGCTTCACGCAGGAGTGGCACGTCGAGGTCGAAGAAGCCCCCGGCCGCGCCGGCGCCCACGCCGTCTAGATTTATTCCGCGGTCCCGCCCGGGTGGTGGAACGGTAGACACGGGGGACTCAAAATCCCCTGCTCGCAAGGGCGTGCGGGTTCGAATCCCGCCCCGGGTATGACTTCTCGCCCATGATCGACCCGCTGAGGGAGATAGACGCGCTCGTCGACTTCGACGGGCGCTGGCCGGGCACGGACGCCGAGCGGCGCGCGTCGGTCCACCTGACCGAGCGGCTGCGCGCGCTGGGACGCGACGCCGAGGTCGAGCCGATCCGCGTGCGGCCGGGCTACCCGCTCACGCACCTCATCCACGCGCTGCTCGGGATCGCGGCGAGCGTCGTGTCGGTGAAGGCGCCCGTGGTCGGGGCGGCGCTCGCGGCGCTCGCGCTCGTCTCGACGTTCGGCGACCTCACGGGCAGCTTCTTCCTGGTACGGCGGCTGACGCCGGTGCGGGCCTCACAGAACGTGATGTCGCGCGGCGGGGAGCGCGAGAAGCCGGGCCTGCTCGTGCTCTCGGCGCATTACGACGCGGCCCGCACGGGCGCGATCTTCAGCCGCCGTTCGCTGGAGCGCACCGCCACGCTCAGCAAGCTGCTGCGCCGGCCGCTCGGCTTCTTCGGGCCGTTCTTCTGGTCGCTCGTGGCGATCTTCGTCTGTGCGCTGCTGCGCGTGATCGGGATCGACCCGCTGCCGGTCACGGTGGTGCAGTTCGTCGGGACGGTGGTGCTGATCGTCAGCGTGCCGCTGCTGGCGGATATCGCGTTGTCTCAGGTCGTCCCCGGCGCCAACGACAACGCGTCCGGCGTCGCCACCGTGCTGCGCCTCGCCGAGCGCTTCGGCGACTCGCTCAAGCACTTCGACGTCATGGTCCTGTTCCCCGGCTCCGAGGAGGGCTTCCTGCTCGGCATGCGGGCGTGGCTGCGACGGCACAAGAAGGAGCTCGACCGCGGCTCCACAGTCTTCCTGAACGTCGACACGGTGGGCCACGGCACGCCGCGCTGGCAGACCAAGTCGGGCCTCGTCTTCCCGCTCGCCTTCCACCCCACGCTCATCGAGCTGTGCACTGAGCTCGGCGAGGAGCACCACGCGCGCGGGGTGTCGCGGCGGGTGATCAGCGACGCCTATTCGGCGCGCGCGGCCGGCTTCCCCGCGATCTCGATCGGCTGCCTCAACGCGATGGACTACGTGCCGACCTACCACCAGCACTCGGACACGCCGGACAACGTCGACGTCGACGCCCTCGACCGCGCCTACCACTTCTGCTCCGACCTGATCGAGCTGATCGACGAGCGCGTCGGCCCCGATCTCGCGGGCGACACGCCCGCGACGGTCCTCTCCGAAGAGGCTTAGGCCAGCGCCGCCCGAATCCCGTCGAGCGCCTGCGGGTTCTCTGCGCTCGAGAGGTCGCCCGGGTCCTCCCCCACCGCGACCGCGCGCACCGCGCGCCGGATGATCTTGGCTGAGCGCGTTTTCGGCAGGGCCTCCACGAGCACGACGCGCGCGGGCTTGAACGGTCGCCCCAGCTCGCTCGCCACGAGCTCGGACAGCTCGCCGCTCAGCTCCGGCGCCGCGCCGGGCGCGACGACGAAGCACCAGACGGCCTCGCCCTTCGTGTCATCGGGCACGCCCACCACGGCCGACTCCGCCACGTCCGGATGGCTCACCAGCACCGACTCGACCTCCGCCGGCCCGAGCCGCTTGCCCGCGACGTTGATCGTGTCGTCCGAGCGGCCGAACAGGAACCACTGGCCGTCCTCGTCGATCTTCGCCCAGTCGCCGTGGCGCCAGACGCCGTCAAAGGTCGACCAGTAGGTCTCGATGTAGCGCTCGTCGTCGCCCCAGATGCCTCGCGTCATCGCCGGCCATGGCTGCTTGCACACGAGCTCGCCCACCTCGCCGCGCACGGACTGTCCGCTCGAGTCGAACACGTCCACATCCATCCCCAGCGACGCCCCGCCCAGCGAGCACACCTTCAGCTCCTCCACCGGATACGGCGATAGGAAGCAGGCGCCCACCTCGGTGCCGCCCGAGATGTTGATGATCGGCACCTCGCCGCCGCGGCCGGCGACGCGGGCGAGCCAGCTGTAGGGCTCGGGGTTCCAGGGCTCGCCGGTCGAGCCGATGATCCGCAGCGAGCTGAGGTCGTGCTTCTCGACCCATTCATCGCCGTGGATCTTGAGCGCACGGATGAGTGTCGGCGAGACGCCCAGCATGTTGATGCGGTGGCGCTCGACTCCCGCCCACACGCGGTCGGGCTGCGGGAAGTCGGGCGCGCCCTCGTAGGTCACCATCGTTCCGCCGACGGCGTGCGACCCGACCATCGCCCACGGCCCCATGATCCAGCCCATGTCGGTGACCCACTCGAGCACCTCGCCCGGGTGGAGGTCCGTCTGGTAGGCGGTCTCGGAAGCGATCTTCACGAGGAAGCCGCCGTGCACGTGCACCGAGCCCTTGGGCTTGCCGGTCGTCCCCGACGTGTAGGCGATCATGAGCGGGTCCTCGGCGCTCGTGTCGGCGCAATCGAGGTGAACGCCCTCGTGCGGCTCGGTGAAGTCGTGCCAGGTGACGTCGCGGCCAGGCGTCATCGGCATGTCCACGCGCAGGTTCTCGAGCACGATCACGCGCTCGACCGACGGCGCCTCGGCCACCGCCTCGTCCGCCACCTGCTTCATCAGGCCGTGCTTGCCGCGGCGCCAGGTGCCGTCGGCTGTGATGAGCGCCTTGGCCTTGCAGTCGTTCAGCCGGGCGGCCACGGCGGATGCGGCGAACCCGGAGAAGATCGGCATGTAGATCGCCCCGATCTTCGCCACCGCGTAGGCGGCCACGGCGGCCTCGGGCCGCATCGGCATGAAGACGCCCACCGCATCGCCCTTGCCGACGCCCATCTCGAGCAGCCCCGCCGCGACCCGGTCGATCTTCTTGTGCAACTGCTTGAAGCTGAGCCCGACCACCTCGCCGGTCTCGGACTCGCCGATGATCGCCGGACGGTCCTTCGCATCCGAGTGCGCCCAGCGGTCGACGCAGTTCCACACCAGATTCACCCGCCCGCCCGTGAACCAGGTCGCCCACGGGACTCCGCGCGAGACGTCGAGCACCTGCTCGTACGGCGTAGAGAACTCGAGCCCGAGGTCCTTCACCACGGCATCCCAGTACCACTCGACGTCCTCGACCGACCGCCGGCGCAGTTCAGCGATGTCGCCGATCCCATGCGCGCGCATGAGGCGCGTCACGTTCGCGCGCTCGGTGTACTCCGCCGAGGGCTTCCAGGCGATCTCCGTCATCGCCTAATAGCGCTCCAGGTCGGCCGACGGAGGCGCGGGCGGCCGCTTCGGCCCTCCACCCGATTCCCGGATCGCATCGGCGAGGTCAAGCAGCGCCCACACGAACGCACTCCCGAGCCCCGCCGCCACCCGCACGTACTCGGGCGTCTGATGCGCGACCCGCGCGGTGTTGTGGGCCCCAGCCAGCGCCCTGGCCACCTGCTCGTCGTATTTGCCCACCTGCAACTCCTCCGAGTTCGCTTTGACGGCTTGGACGCTACCGAGGCGGCGCGTTTGCCGACGCCGCCGCCCGCACCGGGCCACCGCCGGCGGGGGGCGAAAACCAGCCCGCCGGGCCCTTCCCCAAGGCATGAGCCCCGAACCACATATGCCTCCCACGCCAAAGATGCGTGCAACAACCACATTTCACACGGTGCAAGCGGTGATCGGAACCCGAGGACCGACCATTCCTCCTTCCGACCGCGAAGAGCCCGAATCAGTCCCTCCCGTATCCCTCAGCCTGAGAGACATGTGGTTGTTACACGCATCCTTGAGGTGGGAGAGATACCTGTGACGGGGCGGGCGCGGCGCTCGTCTGCGGCGCCCGATCCGTTGCGGTCTTGGACTGGCTTGTTGCTCGTGACGGCTGCGGAGCGAGCGGTTGAGTTTGCGAATGCTGAGCTCGCGGCGGCGGGGATCACATGGCGTGAATGGCGGATCATGGCCGTGATCGAGGCGCTTGAGCCGATTCCGCAGACGCTGCTCGCCGAGCGCATCGGGATCGATCGGACGACCGCCTCGCGCGCGGTGAGGGCGCTTCGGGAACGCTCTCTCGTGGTGGCCGAACTTGGCATGCGCGACTTGCGGAGGCGCGACCTCTACGTCACCGAGCAAGGCGCCGCCGTGCTCCGGGACGCGCACGGTGTGCTCGCGCGGGCCGAGGGCAACATGTTTGCCCGCCTCGGCATCGTCAGCTGGCGACGCCTGCACGATCAACTCGACCGGCTGGCGCCCAGGCAACCGCAACCCGCCATAGGTCGGATCCCGATGGAGTTCCCTCGCAAGTGGGTGAAGACCGACGGTGGCGACTAGACCGGCGTAACCGCATTGCCCTTCGCGGGCCAGTCGCGCGCCTTCGACTCGCACAGCTCGAGCCGCCGCACCAGCTCGGTCCGCAGGTCCTCCGGCTGGATCACGGCGTCGACCACGAGCTCGGAGGCGAGGTGGAGGATGTCGATCTCCTCGGCGTAATCGCGGCGCAGCTTCTCGACGAAGGCGGCGCGCTCTGACTCGTCCTCGATCGCCTGGACCTGGTTGTAATACACGGCGTTGATCGCGGCCTGCGGCCCCATCACCGCGATCTTGGCGGAAGGCAGGGCGATGCAGGCGTCGGGGTCGAAGGCGGGCCCGGCCATCGCGTACAGGCCGGCGCCGTAGGCCTTCCGGACGATCACCGAGAACTTGGGGACGGTGGCCTCCGAAACCGCCGAGATCATCTTCGCGCCCGCGCGAATGATGCCCTGGCGCTCGACGGCGGTGCCGATCATGAAGCCCGGCACGTCGGCCAGGAAGATCAGCGGCAGGTTGAAGGCGTTGCAGGTCCAGATAAAGCGGGCGGCCTTGTCGGAGGAGTCGACGAACAGCACGCCGCCGCGCTGCTTCGGCTGGTTGGCGACGATGCCGACCGCCCGGCCGTCGAGGCGCGCGTAGCCGACCACGATCTCCTTGGCCCAGCGCTTGTGCACCTCGAAGAACGAGTCGGCGTCGACGAGCGAGTCGATTAGCTCGGTCATGTCGAACGGCTTGTTCTCGTCCGCGGGGACGAGCTCGCGGATCGGG
The DNA here is from genome assembly GCA_036494715.1 of Thermoleophilaceae bacterium. Lineage (GTDB taxonomy): Bacteria > Actinomycetota > Thermoleophilia > Solirubrobacterales > Thermoleophilaceae > JAICJR01. Next base: position 21,086 of record DASXNY010000184.1, on the reverse strand, counting down.
CGATCGGACGCGGGCGCGGCGGGCGCCGCGGCTGGCGGCTCCTCGCGCCAGCTGCCCGGGAAGTACGACAAATAACGCTTGGCGAGCTCGATCGCCTCCTCGTCCGACTCAACGAGGAAGTGGCCGCAGCCGGACACGCCCGTGTGCATGCGGGCGCCGCCCATCTCCTCGAGCGACACCTTCTCGCCGATCACCATCTCCGCCATCCGCGGTGACCCGAGATACATCGAGGCGTTGCCGTCGCGCATGATCACGACGTCGCAGAACGCCGGGATGTAGGCGCCGCCGGCGGCGGAGGGACCGAACAGAAGGCAGATCTGCGGCACGAGCCCGCTCAGCTTCACCTCGGTGTGGAAGATGCGGCCGGCGCCGCGGCGGCCGGGGAACATCTGCACCTGGTCGGTTATGCGGGCGCCCGCGGAGTCGACCAGGTAGACCATCGGCACGAGGTGCTTCAGCGCCTGCTCCTGGATGCGGATGATCTTCTCGACCGTCTTGGGACCCCAGGAGCCGGCCTTGACGGTCGGATCGTTGGCCATCACGCACACGGGCCGGCCGGCAATGCGGGCCATGCCGGTGACGACGCCGTCGGCCCCGAAGCCGTCCTGCTCCCAGTTGGCGAGCAGCGCCTCCTCGGCGAACGAGTCCTCGTCGACGAGCAGCACGATTCGCTCCCGCACGGGCAGCTTGCCCTGCTGCTCCGACTTCTCGTGGTGGCGCGCCGGCCCCCCGGCGCGCGCGCGATCTATAGCGTCCTTTAGGTCCAAGCGCTCGGAGGGTACATGCCACTAGTAGAGACAGAAGACCGCGGCGCCGTTCGCCACATCGTCATGAGTCGCGCGGAGAAGCGGAACGCGCTCAACGGCGAGCTGATCATGGGCCTCGCAGGGGCGTTCGACGACGCGGCGAGCGACGACTCGGCGCGGGTCGTGGTCGTGCGCGGCGACGGCCCGATGTTCTCGGCCGGCATGGACCTCGGCTCGCTGCGTGATCTGTCCGAGAATTCGGAGTCGATCCACGAGATGCGCGCGCCGATCCTGAGCGCCTGGAACCTGCTCGAGGAGATGCCGAAGGCGACGATCGCGCAAATCCACGGCGGCGCGATCGGCGGAGCGATGGAGCTGGCGCTGGCGTGCGACCTGCGGGTGATGGCGGAGGACGCCGTGACCGGCCTGGTGGAAACGCGGATCGGGCTGATCCCGGACGTCGGCGGGTCGAGCCGGCTGCCGAGCATCGTCGGCCTCGGCAACGCCAAGGAGCTGATCATGACCGGCAAGCTGATCGACGGCCGCGAGGCCTACCGGATCGGGTTCGCCAACCGGATCGCGCGCGCCGACCAGCTCGACGAGGCCACCGAGCAGCTCGCGAACGAGCTGCTGGCGTGCGCCCCGCAGGCGGTCGCCCTCGCCAAGCGCGTGATCGACGCCGCGGCCAAGCCGGACTTCCAGAGCTCGCTCGACCGCGAGGGCGAGGCGCAGGCGGAGCTGGCGGCGTCGAGCGACTTCGCCGAGGGCGCGAAGGCTTTCCTCGAGAAGCGCCAGCCCGAGTTCGCGAGCTAGCTCGCCGCCACGCCGGCGAGCTCCTCGAGCGGCACGTCGGGATCGGTCAGCCGCGCCGGGTCGACTACCCGGCCGGAGCGCACCAGCTCCTGGATCGGGTACGTAACGTCCCACACGTTCACGTTCATCCCGGCGACCACGCGCGACTCGGACAGCCAGAACGCGATGAACTCGCGCGCGGCGACGTCGCCGCGGAACACGACGCGGTCCCAGTCGGTCGGGAAGCCCGAGTACTCCATGCCGACGTCGTACTGATCCGAGAAGAAGTACGGCACGCGCTCGTACGGCTGGCCGGCGCCGAGCATGTTGCGGGCCGCCGCCGGCCCCTGGTTCAGCGCGTTGGCCCAGTGCTCCACGCGAATGCGGCGACCGACGACCGGGTGCATCGCATTGGCGATATCGCCCGCCGCGAACACACCGGGGACGCTCGACTCGAGCTTGTCGTCGACCACCACACCGTTCTGCACTTCGACCCCCGACGTGTGCGCCACCTGCACACGCGGCAGCACGCCCACCCCGACGACGACAAAGTCACACTCAATTGCGGAGCCGTCGCCGAGCACGACGCGCTCGACCGCGCCGTCCGAGCCGCCCTCGAAGTGCTCGACCGCCACGCCGCCCCGGAAGTCCACGCCGTGGTCGACGTGAATGTCGCGGTAGATCTCCCCCAGCTTGTAGCCGAGCACGCGCTCGAGCGGCACCTCGGTGACCTCGACGAGCGTCACGTCGAGTCCCTTCGTGCGGGCAGAGGCCGCGGCCTCGGCGCCGATCCAGCCCGCGCCGACTACGACGGCGTGGCCCGAGCCCGTGTCGAGCCGCGCACGCAGGAGGTCCGAGTCCTCGACGTCGCGGAGGTAGTGGATGCCCTCGAGATCGTGCCCGGGAACTTCTAGCTTCCGCGGCGCGGCACCCGTCGCCAGCAGCAGCCGGTCGAAGGCGATGCGCTCACCGGAGTCGAGCACGACCGCTCGCGACGCCGCATCGACAGCGGCAACCGACGTTCGTACGCGCAGCTCGATCTCGTTCTCTTCATAGAAGCCATCCTCGTGTAGGTAGACCTTCTCTGGTCCGGCCTCTCCGCGCAAGTACTCCTTCGAGAGGGGCGGCCGCTCGTATGGGCGCTCCGCCTCCGCGCCGAGGAGTACGACGCGCCCGTCGAAGCCCTCGTTACGCAGCGTCTCCGCTGCCTTCGCGCCGGCGAGGCCGGCGCCCACGATCACGAATGTCTGCGGCATTGGGGTCTCCTTCAGGTGGTGAGAGCAAGAAATTCCTGGCGTGTTCGCGAGTCCTCGCGGACGAGCCCGTGTAGCGCGGAGGTGACGGTGCGCGCGCCCGGTTTCTGCACGCCGCGCAGCGATATGCACAGGTGCTCGGCCTCGATCACGACGCCGACGCCCTTCGGCGACAGGTGCGTCTGCAGCCAGTCCGCGACCTGCACCGTGAGCCGCTCCTGCACCTGGAGGTCGCGCGCGAACAGCTCCACCACGCGCGCGAGCTTCGACAGGCCGATGATGCGGTCGCCGGGCAGGTAGGCCACGTGCGCGACGCCCTGGAAGGGCAGCATGTGGTGCATGCAGAGCGAGTGAAACGGGATGTCACGCGCGAGCACGAGCTCGTCGTAGCCCTCGTCGTTGGGGAACGTCGTGAGGTTGAACGGCTTGGGCGTGAGCAGCTCGGCGTAGGCGCGCGCGACGCGGCGCGGCGTGTCGCGCAGACCCTCGTCCTCGAGGTCGGCGCCGAGCGCGCGCAGCAGGTCGGCGGCCGCCACCTCGGCGGCGTCGATGTCAATCGAGCTGACGACCTCGAGGTGCGGCTCGGCGCTCATGCGACGAGCGACGCGACGCAGCGGCGCCGCGCCGGATAGTGAGCGGTGCCGCCGACCCGCAGGTTCGAGCCGCTGCCCGCGAGCACGCCCTCGACCACCGCGATCGCGAGCTCGCAGACGAGCTGCGGCCGGTCCGGCGAGACGAGCGGGCACGGGCACGCGCTCAGGACGAGCTCGCGCCCGTCGAGCTGCGCATCGAAGCCGAGGCGCTCGAGCGCGGCGGGGAGCACACGCTCGAGCTCCTGGGCGCCGGGCCGGCCAGCCAGGTACCGGCCCCAGTCCTCCCCCAGGCGGTGCAGCTCCTCGGGGCTCTGGTCGCTGCGGGCCACCGCCGCGGCCAGCAGCTCGGCGAGGCCGCGGAAGTCGGTGGTGGGCAGCGTGAAGTCGTCGGCCAGGCGGTAGCGGAGCGGCGGCCGCCCGCGGCCCGACGGCGGCGCGACCTCGGCCTGCAGCGCGCCCGCCTCCTCGAGCGCCGCCACGTGCACGCGCGCGGTGTTGAGATGAACGTGCGCGGCCTCGGCAAGCTCGGGTAGCGTGGCCGGGCTCTCGGCCGCGCGCTCGACGATCAGGCGGCGGACCGGGTGCCAAATTCCTGACATGCCGCGACATTAACACACAAGAATTTGTATGTAAATGCCACGCGGCTGATCCAGGCTGAGCGCGTGCGGGTGTTCGGCTTCCTCTCCGACCTCGACAACCACTGGCAGCTCGCGGACGGCGCGATCTCGGTCGTCTCGGTCGAGCCCGGCGGCGGCGGCCGCGTGCGGATGCGCGGCCCGCTCGGCGTGCGGCGCACGGCGATCACGAACGTGGACGAAATCGATCCCCCACGCGCCATCGCGGGCCACGCGCGCGTCGGCGCCGTCACCCGCGCGCGCGTGACCTGGGAGCTCGAGCCGAGCGGCCAGGGCGCGACCGCGGTCACGCTGAAGGCCACCGTCGAGGAGGCCGCGCCGCTCGACCGCCTGTTGCTCGCAGCCGGCGGTCGCGCCTGGCTCGAGTCGCGCTTCGAGCGGATCCTGGCTACGCTCGCGGAGAGGTTCGAGGAGCAGTGACCGACTCACCGATTCAGCAGCTGATGCGCTGGGAGGAGCACGGGGCCGAGTGGCGCGTCGTCCACGTGTCGGACGAGCGCGCCATTGTCGACCTCTGCACCTGTTACGGCGAGCCGGTCGACCAGCTCGAGTCGAGTGACCCGAACCTGATCGCCTGGCTCCGCGAGCGGGCTAGCTCTTCAGCAGCCTGAAGCTCGCCGTCTTGCCCTTCGACTTGTTGCCCGCCGTATCCACCGAGGTGACGGTCAGGCGGTAGCGACCCGGCCTCAGCTTCTTGTGCTTGCTGAGCCGGCCGTAGAACTTGACCTTGTGGGTGCCGGCGCCAGTGGTGAAGACGAGGCTCGGCTTGGCCTTGACGAAGCGCGTGCAGCCCTTGGCCTTCTTGTGGCCCTTCGGCCGGTGAGCGACGCACTTCTTGCCGGACCTGAAGCCGTGGGCCTTGCGTGCGAACGTGAACGTCGTCTTCGACTGCTCGCTGACCGTGAAGCTGATCGTCGTCCCGACCGGGACGCGCTTCTTCTTCTTGGTCTTGCTGATCGACGCGAGCTTGTTGCCGAGGGCGAACGTCGTGTTGCTCAGGCTGAGCTTCGACACGCTCGGCGGCGTCGTGTCGTTCCCGCCGCCACCGCCACCGCCGCCACCGCCGCTTTGCGGCAGGTCGACCACCGCCGCCACGATCTCGTTGTTGCCGGCGCCCTGGGCGAAGCCGACGCCGACCGTGCCGGCCGCGCTGCTCGACATACCGATCGGGGCATCGAGTGCCGGGAGAATCGGTCCATCGGCGCTCCGTGACAGCGTTACCGGGGCTCCCTGCACGCCGCCCACTTCCTCACGAGAGTTGACGAAGGTGGTCGCGGCGCTCGAGTCCATCCATGCGCTGAGCCCGTTACCCGAGTCGGCGATGGCGACGTTGGGCTGTCCGTTCGTGGTCGGCGTACCCGCGTCGAGACGGAAACCGGGGGCCCAGACGCCCGCCGACAGGGTCGACCCGAAGGTCTGGAAGCTGAGCTGCCGGGCGCCGGCCGCGATCCCCTGACCCAGCGGATTGATTGCAATCCGCGGTGCCTCCGCGCCCTCCGTCGGTGTGTCCAGCGGCAGACCATCGATCGCCTGGGCCGCAGTCGGCGTGTCGCCGACCAGCTGCCGCGCGATGTTGCGAACCCGTCCGTTCGCGCCGTAGGTGAACTGCTCCCGGATCGAGATCCAGGGGTTCGATGATCCGGCCCCATTGATCGACACGGAGTCGGAATTGGCGCCGTCAGCGGGCGCACCCGCCAGCGACGGCACGCTGATCTCGATCGAGGCCGCCGCCGGGGTCGTGCCAGTGATGCGGCGCGCAAAAACGTGCTTCTTCATTCCTGCGTCGATCGACGGCCAGGCGATCACCGCGTTGCCGGACGAATCCACTGCAACCCGAGCCGTGTTCTGCGCTCCCAGAAGGGCGTTGCCGACGTCGTCGGTCGTGGTGCCGTCAAGGTTGGTAGCCGCGCCGCCCACTCCCGTCCACGTCGTCCCCGAAAGCCGGCTGGCGCGCACGTGGCCCGCGGCGGTGAAGTCGATCACGGCATATGCGACGCCGCTGACCGTATCCATATCTACGTCGTCACCGAACACGCCGGCATCGCTCCCAGGAGCTGCATCGACCGGAGTCGAGAAAGTGCCCGCGCTATTCGGCTTGAGCACCGCCTGCAGGGTCGCCCCGGTGCCGACGAACGTGATCACGAGGTGCCCGCCGTTGCCGGCGGCCACGTGCGGATCCTTGCAGTCGGTGGCGGCCGCGCAGGTGGTGTCGGTGCTCACGCGCTGCGGGGTGCCCCACGTGCTGCCGTTGAACACGGAGGCGAAGATGTTGTCGTTGGCGCCGACCTTCTTGACGTACACGAGTGCGCCGGTGCCGTCGGGCGCGACGTTGAGGTCGCCGAAGCGCTGGATGTCGGCGCTCGGGCCGTCGATGACCGTGCCGGGGACGATGGCAGCGTGCGCAGCGGGTGCCAGGAAAGCGGACGCGAAGACCGCTGCCAGGACCAGTGGCTTGCGAGTCATGGAGGGGAGTCCTTATGTCGGGAAGGTCTGAAGTCGGACCGTAAGTGTTCTGACCCTAACCCGAGCGGTCGTGCCAGTCCACAGGCCCGGCCGTGAGCAGGTGGCTCGTGAGCGGGCGGCCGAGCACGTCGCGTACGGCGCGGCTCGCGTCGAGCAGCTTCTCCAGATCGATGCCCGTCTCGAAGCCCATCTCGTGCAGCATCGAGACGAGATCCTCGGTGGCGATGTTGCCGGTCGCGCCCTTGGGCACCAAGCAGCCGCCGAGCTCGCCGAACGACGACTCGAACGAGCGCACGCCGAAGTCGAGCGCGGCGAGCACATTGGCGAGCCCCTGCCCGCGTGTGTTGTGGAAGTGGGCGGTGAGCTCGACCTCCTCGAAGCGCGGGCCCGCCTCCTCGAAGAATTGCCGCACCTGGAGCGGGTTGGCCATGCCGGTCGTGTCGCCGAAAGCGATCTCCTCGCAGCCGGCCGCCACGAGCCGCTCGGCGATGCCGAACACGCGCTCGGGCGGGACGTCGCCCTCATAGGGGCAGCCGAACGACACCGAGATCACGCCCTCGCAGCGCAGCCCCTCCTCGCGCGCCCGCGCAATGACCCTCTCGAGCCCGGACAGCGACTCCTCGATCGAGCGGTTCACGTTCGCCCGGTTGTGCGACTCGGAGGCGGACAGGAACAGGTTCACCTCGTCGAAGCGGTCGCGCAGCGCAAGGGCGTTCTCGAGCCCCTTCTCGTTGGGGATCAGGACGGTGACCGATACGTCGTCCGGGATGTCCGCCGCGCGCAGCACCTCGGGCCCGTCGGAGAGCTGGGGGATCACGTCGGGGCGCACGAAGCTCGTGACCTCGAGCCGCGGGACCCCCGTGCGCGCGAGCATCTCGACGAGCCGCACCTTGTCGGCGGTCGGGATCACCTCGGGCTCGTTCTGGAAGCCGTCGCGAGGCCCGACCTCGCGGATCAGCACCCGCTCTGCCATGGCTCAGATCATGGCAAGGCCGCCGGAGACGCCGAGCGCCTGACCGGTCACGAACGAAGCGTCGTCGGACGCCAGGAAGGTGATTGCGGCAGCGACCTCGTCGGGCTGTCCGAGGCGGCGCAGCACGGTGGAGCCCACCATCGTGTCGACGAGCTTCTGGCCCACGTCGCCGAGCACCTGGGGGGCCTGCATCAAGAGCGGCGTCTCGATCGGCCCGGGCGCGACGGCGTTGCAGGTGACCCCGTAGCGCGCGGACTCCCGCGCGATCGCCTTGGTGAACCCGATCACGCCGGCCTTCGCGGCGGAGTAGATCCCGGAGCCCGACGAGCCCACTCGCCCGGCCTCCGACGCCACGTTCACGATGCGGCCCCCGCGGCGCTCCTGCATCCCCGGCAGCACCGCGTGCGTCACCGCGATCACACCGCGCAAGTTCACGCCGAGCACGCGGTCCCACATCGCCTCGTCGGTGTTGACGAAGAAGCCGAACTCGTCGTAGCCGGCGTTGTTGACGAGGATGTCGATCGGGCCGAGCTCCTCCTCGGCTGCGCGCACGGCGGCCGCGATCGACTTCCCGTCGCGCACGTCGAGCTCGTACGACATGCCGTTCAGCTCGCCGGCCACGTCCTTCGCGCCCGCCGCGTTCATGTCGGTCACCGCGACGCGAGCTCCTTCGGCCCCAAGGCGGCGGCAGGTGGCCGCCCCGATACCGCCCGCGCCGCCGGTGACGAGCGCGATCCTCCCCTCGAGCCTCATGGCGCGGCAGCCTAACCGGTAGCCTCGCCGACCGGTGGTAACCGTCCTAGCCGGAGGAACTGGTGGCGCTCGCCTCGCCCGCGGGATGCTCGACGTGGTCGGCCCGCGCGAGCTCGCCGTGATCGCCAACACGGGCGACGACGTCGACATGTATGGCGTGCACGTGTCGCCCGACCCCGATCTCGTGGCGTTCACGCTCGCCGACGTGATCGACGAGCGCGGCTGGGGCGTCGAGGGCGACACCTTCGAGGTGATGAACGCGCTCGAGCGCGCCAACCGCCCCGCCTGGTTCAGGCTCGGCGACCGCGACCTCGCGATGTGCCTCGTGCGGACCGAGCGCCTCAACGCCGGCGAGCGACTGACCGTCGCGCACGCCGAGGTGTGCCGGGCGCTTGGACTCGAGACCGAGGTGATCCCGATGTCCGACGACCCGGTGCGCACCCAGGTCAAGCTCGACGGCGAGTGGCTGCCATTCCAGGAGTTCATGATCGCCGCGGGCGGCAAGCAAGGCGGCGCGAAGATCGAGGATCTCGAGCTCGTGGGAATGGACGAGGCGCGCCCCTCGCCCGAGGCGCTCGACGCGATCGAGCGCTCGGACGCGATCGTGATCGGGCCCTCCAATCCGGTCATCTCGATCGGGCCCATCCTGGCGGTGCCCGGCATCCCCGAGGCGATCGCGGAGACGGGTACGCCGGTGGTCGCCGTGAGCCCGTTCGTGCGCGGCCGCTCGGTGAAGGGCCCGACCGAGGATTTCTGCCGCTGGGCCGGCCTACCGCTCGGCACGGAGTGCGTGTTCGACGCCTATGGCGACCTGATCGGCGGCGCCGTGGCGGACGAGCCGGCGGAAGGCCGCAAGGTGCATCTCACGCAAACGCTCATGGATTCCCCCGACGCGAGGCGCCGCCTGGCCGAGGAGACCCTCGAATTTGCGGGGACATTGCGGGCGTGATTCCTGTGTCCGAGTGCCCCAGCCGCTAGAGTCGCCCGGTCGACAGGTCTTGCGTATGCGCACAGCCGCGATCCTGCCAATCAAGAGCTTCGGCGCCGCGAAGCAGCGGCTGGCGCCCATGCTCGGCACGGGCTCGCGCCAGGCGCTCGCGCAGGCCATGTTCTCGGACGTGCTGGGCTCCCTCAGGAAGGTCGAACGCCTGGACACAATCACCGTCGTGTCGGCCGATCCCGCCGTTGACGCAGCCGCGCGCGGCAACGGCGTGACCGTGGTCATGGACCACTCGGAGAGCGGCCAGTCGGACGCCACCGTGGTGGGCATCCGCCACGCCCTGGCCGCCGGTTACGAGCGCGTCCTCCTCGTGCCCGGCGACACGCCGCTGCTCTGCCCGGCGGAGCTCGACTCGCTGCTCGCCCGCGGCGAGTCGGACGGCATGCAGGTTGTGATCGTTCCCGACCGACACGGGAGCGGCACCAACGCATTGTTGATCACTCCGCCCGGCGCCTTCCGCCCGAGCTTCGGCCCCGACAGCCTCAACCGCCATCTGACGCTGGCGCAGGAGGCGGGGCTCAAGCACAGTGTGGAAGAGGTGCCGTCGTTGTCGCACGACATTGACACCCCTGACGACCTGAGCGCGCTCGCGGACGCGCTCGAGGAGCGGCGCGCCGTTGCGCCTATGACGCGCGGCGCGCTGCGCCAACTCGACCGCATGCGGGCCAGCCGCTTCTCCTCCGAGGGCGCGCCGGAAGCGGTCGAGCTCGAGGTCTAGGGCTGGGGCTCACCGCCACCGCTCTGCCCGGGCTGCCGGAGGTGAGCCCCGGCGACGACCTGGCCGCGCTGCTCGCCGCGGCCTGCCCACCGGACCTCGCGGACGGTGACGTGCTGGTCGTGGCGAGCAAGGTCGTGTCGAAGGCGGAGGGCCGGGTGGTGGCGCTCGACTCGGTCACGCCCGCTGACGAGGCCCTCAGCCTCGCTGCGGACGCCGAGCGCGGCAAAGACCCGCGCCTCGTGCAGCTCGTGCTGGACGAGGCGGCGGAGGTCGTGCGCGCCTACCGCGGCGTCCTGATCGTCGAGACCCACCACGGCTTCGTCTGCGCGAACGCGGGCATCGACCTCTCGAACGTGCCGGGCGAAGAAGTGGCCCTGCTCCTGCCGCACGACCCGGACGCCTCGGCGCGCGCGCTGCGCGCCGGGATCGAGGCCGCCCGCGGGGTACGGCCCGCCGTCGTGGTCACCGACAGCTTCGGCCGCGCCTGGCGCGTGGGTCAGGTGGATGTGGCGATCGGCGCCGCGGGGCTCGTCACAGTGGACGACTGGCGCGGGCGCTCGGACGCGCACGGGCGCGAGTTGCGCGCGACGGTGTCGGCGGTGGGCGACGCGGTGGCGGCCCTGGCCGACCTCGCGCGGTCGAAGGACGCCAGTGAGCCGGCCGTGCTGGTGCGTGGGCTCGAGCGCTTCGTCAGCCCGGACGACGGCCCGGGCGCGGCGGCGCTCAGGCGCCCGCGGCCGGACGACCTGTTCCGCTAGCGGCGTCGAGCCCCAACCGGTGCGCCACGGCGGCCGCCTCGGTGCGGCTGCGCACGCCAAGCTTCGACAGGATGCGCGAGACGTGCACGCTCGCCGTCTTCTCGGCCATGAAGAGCGTGTCGCCGATCTCGCGGTTGGTGCGGCCCTCGGACACGAGCGTCAGCACTTGGCGCTCGCGCGGCGTGAGCCCGAACGGCTCCTCCTCGGGGCGCTCCGGCTCCTCGTCCTCGGGCTCGTCCCGGCCGGGGACCGGCACGCCGTCGAACTGGAGCCGCCCGCGCGCGCAGAGTCCCTCGATCTCGTTCTCGAGCCAGCGCGCGCCGAGCCGGTGCGCGGTAGCGAGCGCGGCCGACGCCGCCGAGCTGGCGGCCGCACGGTCACCCTCGGTCAGGTGCGCCTCGGCGAGGCGCCAGCGCATGAGAGCGGCCTCGTACGGCCACTCGAGCGCATCCCACTCCTCCGCGGCGCGCTCCCAGAGGAGGGGGACCGTGTTGCCTTCAGCGCGAGTCCACTGAGCCTCGGCCACCGCGAGCCAGGCGCGCTCGACGGGGCGGTCGCCCTCGGCCGCGGCCCGCACGCGCGCGAGCATGATCTCGGCGCGTGCGAGCGCGGGCCCGGGATCCTCACCGAGGTCGCGGGCGCGCTGGGCCGCGTCCGCCTCGATCGCGACGCCGACGGCTGAAAGCCGCACGATGCGCGATGCATCCTCGGTGCAGAACTCGATCCGGTCGAGCGCCTCGTCGATGGCGGCGCGGGCCGCTTCGATGTCGCCCTCGCGCAGGTCGAGCATCGCCGACAGCGCGCCCCAGGCGCCGAGGAACTGCGGCTCGGTCGACTGCGCGATGTTGTCGCCAATCGCCTCGAGGTACTCGCGCGCCGTAGCGTGGTCGCCGCGCCCGAGCGCCATCGTGACGCGCTGGAGCGCGATGTACATCAGGCTCGTGCCCACCTGCCTGCGCTCGCGCGACGGCATCCAGCGCTCGGCGTCGTCCCACTCGCCGACGAGGAACTTGAACTCGGCGATCATCGTGTTGAGCCAGTCGGTGTGGCGCAGGCGCTCGGCGACGATGCGCTGGGCGTCCTCCACCACCTCGAGTGCCTGGCGGCTGCGGCCGGCGGCGTTCAGGGCGTCGGCAAGGTTGGCGTAGGCGCTGCCCATTTCGTTGGCGTTGTCGCGCTCGCGGGCGATCTCGACCGCCTTGCGCAGCTCGGCCGTGCCGGCCTCCACATCACCGAGTGCGGCAAGCGAGATCCCGCGCGCGTTGCGAGCGCGCGCCTCGGCGAGCGTGTCGCCCACCGCCTGGCCGACCTCGATCGCCTCGCTGGCGACCTCCAGCGCCGCCACGTAGCGCCCCTGGAGCATGCGCACCTTGGCGAGCCAGCCGAGCACGCGGCCGGCCTCGATCGTCGGCTCGTCCTCGGGCAGCAGCGCGAGTGCATGCGCGCCGGTCTCGATCGCGTCCTCGGCGTGATTGAGCGACCACTGCGTCCGCGCGAGCGCCTCCATCAGCGAGGCGGCACGGCGCGGGTCGGCCTCGCGGTCCACGAGCTCGAGCGCCTTCTTCAGGAGCTGCTCCTTGCGCGGGAAGTCGTCCATCGCGCCGTTGTCGAACGCGGCGCGGCGCAGCAGCTCGATGTAGTCCACGCCGGTGATGGTCTCGGCGTCGGGCACGCGGTCCCAGAGCTCGAGCGCGCGGTCTAGCAGCGCCGCGGCCTCGCCGTGGGCATGCACCGAATCCGCGGCGTCCGCGGCACGCACCGACGCGGCCAGCGCCGCGGTTTGGTCACCGGCGGCGTAGTAGTGGTGCGCGATCCCGGCTGCCAGGTGAGCGCCCTCGCCCTGCTCGGCGGCGCGGCGCTCTAGCGCGCGGGCGAGCTGGAGGTGAAACTCCGTGCGCTCGCCGGGCAAGAGGTCGTCGGCCACGACCTCGCGCAGCAGCGCGTGCCGGAAGCGGTAGGAGCCGTCCTCGTCGGCCGTCAGGATGTGGCTCGCCACCGCCTCGCGCAGCGCCACGCGCAGCTCTGCCGGCTCGAGTGGGCTCGCCCCGCTGAGCAGTTCGGTGTCGACCCGGCGCGCGATCGCCACGAGCCGCAGCACCTCCTGCGCGGCCTCGCTGAGCCGCTCGACGCGCACCATCAGCGCATCGCGCAGCGTCGGCGGCATCGCGCCGCGGCCGTCGAGGCCGCCGGCGAGCAGTTCTTCGGTGAACAACGGGTTGCCCTCGCTGCGCGCCCACATGCGCTCGAGCAGCTCCTTGTCGGGCTCGGCGCCGAGGATGTCCGCGAGCTGCTCGCGCAGCTCCGCGCGCGTGAGCGGGGACAGCTCGAGCCGCCGGGCGCTGGCGTTGCGCTCGAGCTCCGCCAGTAGCGGGCGCAGCGGGTGGCGGCGGTGCAGCTCGTCAGGCCGGTAGCTCGCCACCACCATCACGCGCTCGCTGCAGAGGCTGCGTGCGAGGAAGGCGAGGAATGCTCGCGTCGAGCTGTCCGCCCAGTGGATGTCCTCGATGGAGAGCAAGAGCGTGCGGTCGCGTCCGAGTTCGTCGAAGAGGGTGAGCAGTGCCTCGAACAGGCGCGCCTGGGCGGCGTCATCCCCATCCGCGCCGAGCCGCTCAGAAGCGGCCGCGCCGCCGAGCCCGGGGATGAGGGCCCCGAGCTCGGCGCGCGTCGCCGCGGGGAGGCCGTCGAGCACTGGATCGTGCTGCCTTGCGAGCGGCCGTAGCGCTCCGACGATCGGTGCATAGGGCAGTTCGCCCTCGCCCAACTCGACGCAGTCGCCGCCCATCACGCGGACCGGGGGATCGCCCGCGGAGGCGCGCCGCTCGAACTCGCTCAGCAGCCGGGTCTTTCCTATTCCCGACTCACCCGCCAAGAAGGCGATAGTCGGGCGTCCGGCTGAAGCGTCGGCCAAGACGGCCTCGAGCTCCGCCAGCTCGCCCTCGCGTCCCACGACTATCGAACTCGTGACTCTCGTCGTCACGTCCGAAGTATCGCGCCGCGGGCTGCGGACGGCTGGCCGCAATGAAGTAGTAGTGGAGGTTGGTGTGCATGGCGCGTTCCTTTCCGGCATCGCTATGCCAGCGATACTGGACTAAGAAACGCCAGCTCACATCGGGCTTTCGGAGCCTCTTTGAGGCCCACACCCCTTACTTGTTACCGCGGACCCCTTAGGTGCTCGCAAGCGGGTCTGGAAAGCCCACTTCCGTGTTGGGAAGCGTCTCGTAAGGCTTCCCTGGTACCCCGCCGAGGGCGAGGATCCTGACCGGCGAGTCGGTGGTGACGAGCTGGCGCCGCGCCTCCGGGCCCACGCGCGCCATCGTGCCCTCCTCCAACCTCACGGTCTCGCCGTCGACGGTCAGATCGACCGCGCCGCTCAGCACCACGTAGACCTCTTCCTGCCCGGTCTCCGCGTGATCGTGCTCGGGGTAGCCGTCGAGGTTCGGCGGCAGGTCGATCACCTGCATGCCGAACGACGTGACGCCGAGCTCAGCCCGCGCGTGCTTCATCCCGCCTAGGTAGGTGGAGTACATGTCGTCGATGCGCTTGAAGGTGTAGTCAGGCATGGGTGGACCCTAACGGGTGACCCGCAGTCCGCAGTCCGCAGTCCGCAGGGGCGAAATTTCGGCGCTCGTCGACTTCCATGGTCGTGCCCAGCGATTTTCAGCGGCTTCGGGTCTACCGCCTGGCGGTGACTCTTGCGGACGAGATCTATGAGTCGGTAGCGCGCTGGCCGGTTGGCGCCCGAGCATCGTTCGGCTCTCAGCTGATTCGCGCGGCCGACTCGATCGGCGCCAATATCGCCGAGGCGAGCGGCCGCTACCACCCTGCCGATAGACGACGCCTGTTAGTCATAGCGCGCGGATCACTGCACGAAACCGAGCACTGGATGAATCGGGCAGAAACGCGCGGCGTCCTGCCTCGTGGCTCGACGGAGCAGCTCGAGGAGATAGCCAGACTTCTGAATGGGCTAATCAAACGCCCGACCTAAGTCTCTGCGGTCTGCGGTCTGCGGTCTGCGGTCTCAGTAGTGCGCCAGCACTCCATACAGCGTGTCGCGCTGAGCGACCGGCCGCGCGGCTGCCTGTGCCGCTCCGATCAGCTCCTCCGGCGTGAGCATCACGCCGTGGTAGCTACCGGCCATGCGGCTGATCGATTCCTCCATGAGTGTGCCGCCGAGGTCGTTCACGCCCCAGCGGAGCGCTTCGGTGGCGGCGTCGAGGCCCATCTTCACCCAGCTCGCCTGGACGTTCGGGATCGTGCGGCCGAGCGCGAGCCGGAAGACGGCGGTGTGCTTGAGGTTCTCCTCGCGCGAGAGCTCCGCGATCCCGTGCGTGCGGCCGAGCAGCGTGTGGAACGGGATGAAGCTGAGCGGCACGAACTCGGTGATGCCGCCGGTGCGCTCCTGGAGCGCCCGGATCACGCGCATGTGCTCGGCCAGCTCCCAGGGCTCCTCGACGTGCCCGAACATCACCGTGCTGGTCGAGCGGATGCCTGCAGCGTGGCTCGCCTCGATCACCTCGACCCAGCGCTTCACGGGCAGCTTGTTGGGCGAGATGCGCTGGCGCACGCCGTCGTGGAGCACCTCGGCGGCGGTGCCGGGAGTCGAGCCGAGGCCCGCGTCGCGCAGGCGCGAGAACACCTCGGACAGCGGGATGCCGTCGGCCATCGCGTCGATCTCCATCGGCGAGTACGCGTGCATGTGGATGTCGGGCGCCTCGTCCTTGGCGACGCGCAGCCAGTGCTCGTAGTCGGCGATCGTCCAATCCGGGTGGATGCCCGACTGCATGCAGATCTCCGTCGCGCCGAAGTCCACGGCGTCGCGCACGCGCTGGCGGAACTCGTCCTCGGGGTGCTCGTATGCGTCCGGCGAGCGCTTCCCCTGGCCGAAGCCGCAGAAGGCGCAACCCACGACGCATACGTTCGAGACGTTGATGTTGCGGTTGACCACGAACGTGACCGTGTCCCCCACGAGCTCCTCGCGCAGCTCGTCCGCGGCCTGGCGCATGTCCTCGATCGCCTCGGGTCGCGTCTCGGCGAACATCGCGGTCAGCTCGTCCTCTGACAGCTCGCCGCCCTGGCGGCCCTTCGCGATCGCGGCGGGCATGAGATCGCGCCTGATCGCGCGCTCCTCGCGGCGGCCCGAGCCGCGGCGAGGGATGAAGCTCCAGTACTTCAGCTTGATCACGTCGAGCACGCCCTGCTCGAGCCACTCGGGGTCCATGTACTGCGGGTAGACGCAGAGCCGCTCGGTGAGCGCGTAGCCGCGCGGCGAGAGCTGCTTGCGCATCTTGTGCACGCCCGGGAACGGATGCTCCGGAGAGATGTGATCGCCATTCGCCGACAGCCCGCCCAGATCCGTCGC
This sequence comes from Thermoleophilaceae bacterium, assembly GCA_036494715.1. Taxonomy (GTDB): domain Bacteria; phylum Actinomycetota; class Thermoleophilia; order Solirubrobacterales; family Thermoleophilaceae; genus JAICJR01. The sequence continues at coordinate 5,043 of DASXNY010000184.1, read as the reverse complement.
CCCGTCTTCCACCAGGGGCAGCCACCAATCCGACAGGTTCGGCGGAATCTGAATCCCGACCCCAGGCAGAACCCGCTGGGCCTCCCGAACCAAAGCCTTCATGTCGTCGAGCGAGATCGGAGTGGCCCAAGCCGGCTGCGCCACCTCCTCCTGTGACCTGTGACCTGTGACCTGTGACCTGGCCGCGATAGCGGCCGGCTCCGCCCCGTAATACCTCGGATGCGCCACGAAGTTCTGCAGGATCACCTCTTGGATGTGCCCGTACTCCCTCTGCACTTCCGCCAGAGCCTCCAACGACGCGACCCGCTCCTCCGCCGTCTCCCCAATTCCCACCAGGATTCCGCTCGTGAAGGGGATGCGCAGCTCGCCGGCGGCGCGGATCGTCTCGAGGCGGACGGCCGGGTGCTTGGTGGGCGAGCCCTGGTGCACGACGAGGTCGGGCACGATCGACTCGAGCATCAGCCCCTGAGACGCCGTCACCTCGCGGAGCCGCGCCAGGTCCTCGCGCGACGCCGCGCCGAGGTTCGTGTGCGGCAGCATCCCGCGCTCGAGCGCGCGCTCGCACGTCCAGGCGACGTAGGAGGTGAAGTCGTCGTGGCCGTACTCGCGCAGGCGCCGCGACACCTCGGCGTTGACCTCGGGCTTTTCGCCGGTGAGCACGAGCAGCTCCTTCACCCCCCGGCGCGCTGCGTCGTCCAGCATCTTTTCCACTTCTGCGGGCGCGTAGAGATGGGCCTGGTGCGTCGCGAACGCGCAGTACTTGCAGTAGCACTGGCAGGTCCGGGAGAGCGAGACCGTGAAGTTGCGCGAGAAGGTGACCCTGCGCATGGACCCGGCAGTCTAGGAAAGAGCTGACTCGGGATAATCGCGGCCATGAAGAGTTACAACCTGAACCGGCCCGAAATGGTCCACGACGAGGACGATCCGGAGGGCTTCCAGACCGGCTACGACCGCTTCGGCCCGAAGATCGGCGCCTCCCAGATCGGCGGCACCGTCTACGAGATCCCGCCCGGCGAGGCCCTCTGCCCGTACCACTACGAGTACCCCGAGGAGGAGTGGCTGATCGTGCTGGGCGGCACGGCGACGCTCCGCCACCCAGGCGGCGAGGACCAGTGCGAGCCGGGCGATGTCGTCTGCTTCCCCACCGGCCCGGAGGGCGCACACCAGATCAAGAACACCGGCTCGGCGGGCAGCGTGCGCGTGCTGATGCTCTCGACGAAGCAGACCGTCGGCATCGCCGTCTACCCCGACAGCGACAAGATCGGCATCTATCCCGGCAACCCGGACGACAAGCTGATGGTCCGCCGCGAGAGCGGCGTCGACTACTGGGATCGCGAGACCTAGCCGACCGGCCCGATTCCCTCGAGCCCCTTCTTGCCGGGCAGGATGTAGATCGTGTGGTACGCGATCGCAGCGGCCAGACCGCCGACGCACGGCCCCACCACGTAGGCGAGGAGCCAGATGCCCGCGCTCGGGGCGAACGCGTGCCCGACGAGCGCCGGCCCGAACGCGCGCGCCGGGTTGAACGACCCGCCGGTGACCGGCCCGATCGCCATCACCGCGAGCCCGAGCGTGCCGCCGATCACGAGCCCGGCCCAGCCCGCGACCGCGCGCGGATTCACCGCCACGCCGACGATCGCCCACACCAGGAAGAAGGTGCCGATCGCCTCGCCGCAGATGCCGCCGAAATTCGTGATGTGGCTCGAGATCGCGGGCGCGCCGTAGTTCGTGGCACCTCCCTCGTCGGTCAGGATCGCCTTGGTCACGAGCGCCGCGCAGATGGCGCCCGCCAGCTGGCACATCCAGTAGATCACCGCATCCGCCACGCGGATCTGGCGGATCGAGAGCAGCGCCAGCGTGACCGCCGGGTTGAAGTGCGCGCCGGACGCGATTGCCAGCGTCTGGATCAGCATGAACAGGGCGAGCAGGTGCACGAACCCGATCACCGAGAAATCGATGAAGGGCTGGATGCCATTCACCGGCGGCGTCACGTAAAGGCTCACCGTGAAGGTGATGAAGAAGACGAGAGCGAACGTGCCGACGAACTCGGCGACGTACGCCGCTGGGCCTCTTTCGGGAGGTTCGGACATTGGGGAGTCCTCCTTGGCAGGCGGGGTTTCGGACGGGACCGTACTTGTAGCACCGGTCACAAGTCGTGGGCCTAAGATGCCCGCCCCAATGCGTCCGCGAATTGCCCTACTTGGCGCGGCGGCGGCGCTCCTGCTCGCGGGCTGCGGCGGCAGCTCGAGCTCCTCCCAGCAACCGGTCACCGTCGCCCTCGACTTCACCCCCAACGGCGTGCACGCCGGCCTCTACGCGGCCGTCGAGAAGGGCTTCGACAAGAAGCATGGGGTCAAGCTGGTGATCCGCCAGCCGAGCGCGTCGACCGATTCCTTGAAGCTGCTCGCGGCCGGCCGCGCCGACCTGGCGATCGTCGACATCCACGACCTCGGCCTCGCCCGCGCCCAGGGCAACGACATCGTCGGCGTCGGCGCGCTCGTCGACCGCCCGCTCGCGTCGGTGATCGCGCAATCCAAGATCGCGCGGCCGCGCGACCTCGAGGGCGAGCGCGTGGGCGTCACCGGCCTGCCCTCCGACGTCGCAGTGCTGCGCTCGATGGTCGACAGCGACGGCGGCGACTACTCGAAGGTCAAGACCGTGACGATCGGCTTCTCCGCCGTGCCCGACCTCGTCGCGAAGAAGGTCGACGCCGCCACAGCCTTCTGGAACGCCGAGGGCGTGACGCTCAAGCAGCGCGGCGTGCCCGTGAACGTGTTCCGCGCGGATGAGTTCGGCGCGCCGCCCTACCCCGAGCTCGTGATCGCCACCAAGCGCAGCACGCTCGACGAGAACATCGGCATGGTGCGCCGCGCGCTGGCGGCGCTCGGCGAGGGCTCGGACGCCGCGCGCGCCAACCCGGACATCGCGCTCCAGCCGATCGTGAAGGCGTCCGGCGCGGACCCGGCGCTGATCCGCGCCGAGCTCGCCGCCGTGCGCCCCATCCTGGCGCCGGGCGTGAAGCTCGACCCGCTGACGCTCGACCAGTGGGCGGCGTTCGACGCCAAGTTCGGCATCCTCAAGACCGCACCGCGCCTGAGCGACGTGTTCGACGTGAACGTCGCGCGCTAGCTGAGCTGCTTACGGCCGCTCGCCTCGGCTCCCGCTTTAGCCAGCGGTCCCACCAGCTCGGCGAGGTCGGCCATCGGCCGCCACAAGCTAGCGCGCCGGCAGCTTCACGCTCGCGAGGTGACCCCAGTTGCCGGCCGCGTCCTGGTAGAGGACCGCCACGTACTTGGCGCCCTTGGGTGGCGTGATCGCCTCGCTCGCCGCACTGCCCACCCCACCGGTCGAGTCGAACGTCCCCACCACGCCGCCGTCGGTCGGGTGCACGATCGGCTCGGCCGACGCGATCACGCGGTAGCGCTTCGCGGCGCCGCACATCCAATCGCCGCCCGGCGCATTCCATGACAGCTCCACCTGCCCTGCGGCCTTGGCGGCGGCAAGTCCCGTCGGCGTGCCCGGCGGCCGGCTGTCGGTGCCGTAGGCGCCGCTGCCGAACTCGTCGTGGCGCGAGGTCCACCACTCGTCGTTCGTCCCGCACGCCGGGCGGTCCGTCTTCCACAGGAAGCCGTAGCCCTCGCGCGTGACCTCCGCCACGTCGAGCTTGCCGTCGCCGTCCACGTCGCCGATCGCGGGCACCGCAAAGTTCCAGCCGCCCGTGAACTTCGGCCAGCCGGGACCCTCGAGGCCCTGGGCGTTGATGTCGTGGATCAGGTACATGCCCGTGCCCACGATGATCTCGTTGCCGGGCGCGTCCGACACGTCGGCCACCGCCGGGCTCGACAGCAGCTGGTAGTCGTCCACCGCGTGCGGGAACGCGGGCAGCTCCTGCCCGGTCTTCGCGTTCCACGCCTGCACCACGTGGTTGTAGGGAAGGTTCTGGCCCACCGCGATCCCCACGTTCACAAGGCCGTCGAGGGTGATCCCGTCCTTGATCACGTCGAGCTGTCCGTCGAGCTTCGCGACGATCGGGTTCTCGAACAGGTTGAGCACCTTCGTCTTGTCGACCGTGTCGCCGCCCTGCGGCTGCGAGTCGTAGGTGACGATCTGCTTGCCAGTCGAGTCGTCCGCCGTCACGTCGCCCGTGGCCACGTTGCCGATCACGTCGAGCTTGCCGTCCCCGTTCACGTCTGCCAGCACGTGGTCCACGCCGGGGCCGACGAACGGCAGCGCGTCCGGCTGCAGCCCGCCGGGCTTGATCGGCCAGCCGGACAGGATCTTCCCGTCGGCGCCCACGGCATACACGCGTCCCGTGGCGCCGATCGCGTTCGACAGCGCGTTCGTCACCACCTGGCCGATCGCGCCCGCGACGTTCCCCGGCACTGGCTGGGGCTGCTGCGCGTCGCTGCCGGGGCCCAGCTCGTTGGTGGGCGCCACCAGCTCGGGCTTGCCGTCGCCGTCGATGTCGCCCGCCGCGGCGCTGTTGATCGACTCCGCGCCCACCAGGTTCTCACCCGGGCTCTTCAGCTTCGCCGGGAAGCCGGGCAGCGGCTGGCCGCTGCCGTCCCAGGCGTACAGATGCTGGTCGAGCGCCGGGATCGCGATGTCGAGCTTGCCGTCGCCGTTCAGGTCCACGAGCGTCGGCGAGCCCGCGAACCCGCGCTTCACATGGTTCTGCTTGGTCTCGTCCGCGGGCTGTGAGAACGCCGGGTCCACGCGTACCGGGAAGCCCTTCACCGGCGTGCCGTCCTCGTGCCACGCGTACACGTGCTCGCCCGCCGAGTCGACGATCTCGGGCTCCATGTCGCCGTCGATGTGGCCGATCGCGGGCGTGCGCAGCACCTCGCGCGGGGGCGCGAGCGACCCGTACACGGGCGCGCCGGGATGCACGTTCGAGTAGACCTGCGTCTCCACCGGCCGGCCGTGGTTGAAGCTCTGGAGGGGCGTGCCGTCCGCGTTCAGGACGTGCAGCTCGCCGCTCGAGTCGGCAAGCACCACGTCGAGCTTGTTGTCGCCGTTCAGGTCGTACAGCCGCTCGGACGC
>DASXNY010000183.1:0-5956 GCA_036494715.1 Thermoleophilaceae bacterium | reverse complement strand
GGCGAGCATCTGGGCGATGTTGTTGCCGGAGGGAATCAGCAGCGCCTCAAGCAGCTGGCGCTCGGTCAGCTGCTCGCCGGCCCGCACCGACACGACCGACTGGTCCTGGGCCTCGACCTGCGCCTGGGCCTGGGTAACGGTGATCGTGAACCCGTCCTGTGTGCCGCTCAGCGGGTAGCGCTTGAGGGTCAGGTAGGCGGTCATCACCTTTGCCAGGCTGGCGATCGCGGCCGGCTGCTCGTGCGGGCTCGCCGCCGGCCGGCCATCGCCGAGCACCAACGCCGCCTGACCGCGCAACGGCCACCCGACCGACGACAGGTCGGCGCGGTCCTTGTCGTTGAGCAGGTGGCGGGGCGCCGCGTACGCCGTGACGGCGAGGAATAGGGCGAGTACCGCGCCGAGCAGCACACGGCGGCGGCGCCGCCCGTACTTGGTCATGCCGCGGGCCGGCGTTCGTGCTGGTTGCCTATAGGTCACGCCGCCATTGAAGGCAGCGTGGCGTTGCCAGCACGTATCGGTTTTTCGATACGCCGACGATATGCGCCAGCCCGTAGCCTCAGAGCATGCGCGTGTTGGTCGTCGAGGACGAGCCCTATATGGCCGACGCCATCCGCGATGGCCTCCGCCTGGAAGCGATCGCCGCCGACATCGCAGGCGACGGCGACACCGCTCTGGAGCTGCTGAGCGTCAACGCCTACGACATCGCCGTCCTCGACCGCGACATCCCCGAGCCCTCCGGTGACGAGATCGCCAGACGCATCGTCGCCTCCGGCAGCGGCACGCCGATCCTCATGCTCACCGCTGCCGATCGGCTGGACGACAAGGCCACCGGGTTCGAGCTCGGCGCCGACGACTACCTGACCAAGCCATTTGAGCTCCAAGAGCTCGTGCTCCGTCTCAGAGCGCTCGACCGCAGGCGCGCCCACAACAGGCCGCCGGTGCGAGAGATCGCGGGTCTGCGGCTGGATCCGTTCCGCCGAGAGGTCTACCGTGACGGCCGCTACGTCGCGCTGACCCGCAAGCAGTTCGCGGTGCTCGAGGTTCTCGTCGCTGCGGAAGGCGGTGTCGTCAGCGCCGAAGAGCTACTGAAACGGGCGTGGGATCAGAACGCAGACCCCTTCACCAACGCCGTGCGCATCACCGTCTCGGCACTGCGCAAACGCCTCGGCGGACCGGCGGTCATCGCCACCGTGCCCGGCGTCGGCTACTGCATCACCACCGAACAAGACAGCGGGCCTGAGGGAGGAGACCGTGGATAGACCCCCTGGGTTGAGCGTCCGCCTCAAGCTCACCCTCAGCTACGCCGGCTTCATCATGCTCGCGGGCGCCCTGTTGCTCGGCGCGGTGTGGGTGTTCCTCCTGCGTTACGTCCCCGACCGTGCGTTCCTGATCAACGCCGACACCCCGCTGCATAGTGTTTTTCCCGTCCGCTCCAACCTCCTGCACGTCTTCGCTCCGAGGGCAGCCGCAGTGTTGGCTTTCCTGCTCTTGTTCGGTCTCTTGGGAGGATGGATCCTCGCCGGCCGGATGCTCGCCCCCCTGGCCCGGATCACCGACGCCACACGCACGGCCACGACCGGAGCGCTCTCCCACCGCGTCCATCTGGAAGGCCGCAATGACGAGTTCCGCGAGCTTGCCGACGCCTTCGACGCCATGCTCGCGCGCCTCGAAGCACTCGTCGCCGAACAGCAGCGATTCGCAGCCAACGCCTCCCACGAGCTGCGCACCCCGCTGGCGATCACGCAGACGCTCCTCGACGTGGCCCGCAACGATCAAAGCCGCGGCAACGACGAGCTGGTCGATCGCCTCCACTTCGTCAACACCCGAGCGATCGACCTCACCGAAGACCTGCTCCTGCTCAGCCGCGCCGACCAGCGGTCGTTCTTCCGCGAACCCGTCGACCTGTCGCTCATAGCCGAAGAAGCCACTGAAACGCTCCTCCCCTTCGCAGAACAACGCGGCGCCACCATCGAGACCTCCGGCGACATCACCCCCACCATCGGCTCACCCGCGCTCCTGCTTCAGATGGCTACGAACCTCGTGCACAACGCGATCGTCCACAACCTGCCTGAACAGGGCACCGTGTGGGTCACGACCAGCGTTCGCCCCAAGAGCGTGGTGCTCACCGTCGAGAACACAGGAGAGAGGCTCACCCCACAGCTGGTCGCGACGCTTGCCGAGCCGTTTCAGCGCGGCAGGAGACGCATACGCACCGACCACGCAGGTGTCGGCCTCGGCCTGGCCATCGTCAAGAGCATCACCCAAGCACACGAGGGAACCCTGACCCTCACCCCCAGGGCCGGCGGGGGCCTCTGCGTCACGGTGCAACTCCCCGCGGCGCCACCGCACACTGACAGATGACCATCACGGGGCCGTTGCCCGGCATCGTCGCCGGCAGCGTTCCCGCCCACCGGGTTCGCTCGCGCTCATCGACCCTTGCGGAGGAGGGCCGACACGCGCTGCCTTGTAACGCCGAAGCGTTCCGCGATCTGGTCCATTGTCATGCCCTCGTCGTAGAGCGCCTGCGCCTCGGCTCGGCGGACGTTCGCTCCGGAGGTGTCGAGCGTCGTCGCGCTCTCCGTAAGCAGCTGGACGATTAATGGCCCGTCCTCGTCGGAGACCATGTCGGAGTACGGCAGGCCTTGCGCTCGCGCCCTCCGGATCCGGCTCATCCGCTTCTTGATCAGCGCCGCCCTTTTGTCGTTCTCGGCGATGACCTCCTCTAGCGCCGCTAGAGCTCGCAGGAACGCATCGTCAGCCATCGGATCTTTCTTGGTGTCTTTAGGTTTATGCAATAGCTATTGCGGCAATAGCCCCTGCAGCAACGGCGCTTGCCGCAATCCCTATTACGGTAACCGCTATTGCGCCATCTTACACCGCAGGGCGGATACGGCGGCCCGGTACTGACCGCCGCGTCAGCTGACGGGATTTCACCAACGACTACCCAAGACGGAGTCACCGATGGCACTCGCAAGCGACCTCGCAAGATCAAGCCATGTCACTAGGGAGCTCACCCCGGCCTCGAACCGTCCACCGGGCAGCACCCGCCGGGCCAACCGCACACGCCCGGCGTCCGCCAGACGCCTGGAGGAGCAGCTCTTCCGCCGCTATCAAAACGACGGGGATCTGCACGCGCGCCGCGAGCTGACTGAGCGCTACCTGCCGCTGGCCCGCAGCCTCGCGCGCCGCTATGAGCGGCGCGGCGAGTCGCTCGACGACCTTCTACAGGTCGCGAGCCTCGGTTTGGTGAAGGCGATCGACCGCTTCGAGCCCGAGCGCGGACTCAGCTTCTCAAGCTACGCAGTGCCGACGATGCTGGGCGAACTCAGACGCTACTTCCGCGACACCGGCTGGGCGCTGCACGTGCCGCGCGAGATGCAGGAGCGGGTGCTCAAGGTCAACGCGGCCGTGGAGCGGCTGTCCGGCGAGCTCGGGCGCTCACCGAGCCCCCAGCAGCTCGCCGTCGAGCTGAACCTGCCCGTTGAGGAGGTGCTCGAAGCGATCGCGGCCAACGCCGCCTACGACACCGCTTCCCTCGAGACACCACTCCGCTCCGGCGATGAACAGAGCCAGACCGTCGCCGAGAGCCTCGGAGAGACCGACGCGCGCTTCGAGCTGATCGAGGACCGCACGTCGATCGGCCCGGCGCTCAAGGCGCTCCCGGAGCGGCAGCGCCTGATCCTCCATTTGCGCTTCGTCGAGGACCTCACTCAGAACGAAATCGCGCAGCGCGTGGGCGTCTCGCAGATGCACGTCTCCCGCCTGATTCGGCGGGCGCTCGAGCAGATCCGTGTCCTCGCAGGCGAAGAGACCTAGCCCGCAGCGGCCCACATCCGCTGTGCTGCGCGCCGGGGGGCAATAGCTCGTTATCTGTCGATGCCAGCACGAGGGCGACGGTGCCGCTGTCGTCGTTCGCAATGGTCCGCGAGTTGCGCTCCGCTCGTATCGGATGGCCTGACCTGGTTCAGCCCGCCCGCCCAAGCGTCCGAGGCGTGAGGAGCGGGGGCCGAGCTGTGAGGGGCCTGCGAGCCGGGAGCGGGCGTGGGCGGCATCGCGCCGGCAGCTGCTGGACCGGCGAAGGCCTCGAGGCAGCCGGCAACCACGGCGAATTGGTCCTTCAGTAGGCTCACCGGCCGTCGTGTCGATCCGTCCGCAGCTTGTTCTCACGACGCTTGGCTTGGGGCTCGCCGGGGCGTTCGCCGGACCGCTCGTGGGCACCGCGGCGCCGCTTCCCGAGCGCGGGGCGGCCGCGGTCACCGTGCCTCGGAAGGCGCAGGCGGTCGACACCTCGCGCCCCGACCGTTGGGTCGGCACCGGCACGGCGCGGAGCTGCACGTCGCGCGCGGTGGTGCGAGCCGTCGCACGCGGTGGGGTCATCAGGTTCCGCTGCGGGGCAGGGCCGGTGCGGATCGTGATGAGACAGACCGCCAAGGTGGTCAACAGCAGCAGCCGGGTCGTCCTCGACGGCCGCGGTCTGGTCACGCTCAGCGGCGGCGGGAAGCGCCGCATCCTCTATCAGGACACCTGCGACCGGCGCCAGCTTTGGACCACGTCGCACTGCGACGATCAGGCCACGCCTCGTCTCGTGGTGCAGAATCTGACCTTCGCGGACGGCAACGCCACCGGCGCGACGTATGACGGCGGCGGCGGCGGTGCGATATTCGCCCGCGGCGGTCGGCTGAAGATCGTCGGATCGACGTTCGTTCGCAACCGCTGCGACGCGGCGGGGCCGGACCTCGGCGGCGGCGCGGTCCGGGCGCTGTCGCAGTACCACCAGCAGCCGGTGACCATTGTTCGCAGCACCTTCAGCCACGGGGTATGCAGCAACGGTGCCGCGCTCAGCAGCATCGGCGTCTCATGGTCGATCTACAACAGCGCCTTCACCGACAATCGCGCCATCGGCCGCGGCGCCAACCCCTCCCGCCCGGGGACCCCCGGCGGGGGCTCGGGCGGCGCGGTCTACACGGACGGCAACAACTACCGCGTCCTGATCGCCGGCACGAAGATGGCCCACAACCACGCGCGCGAGGGCGGTGGCGCGATCTTCTTCGTCAGCAACGACCGCAGCGGCGTGCTCGAGATCCGCTCCTCGACCCTACGCGGCAACCCCAGCGACGGCTTCGAAACCGACCCCGGCATTTACTTCCTCGGCCGCGACCAGGTCGTCAGCCACTCGGTCGTGAAATGAGGGCGCGCCGGCGAGTCCGAGGAGATCGTCGGCAAGGCCCTCGCCGGCGGGCGCCGCGACGACGTTTGCTCGCCACCAAGCTCTTCATGCCGGTAGGCGACGACGCCGACCCCCTCGGGGCGCTCACCGATCTCGTTCACCAGGGCAAGGTCCGCTACATCGGCCGCTCCACCTACCCCGCCTCGCTGATCATCGAGGCTCAGTGGACCGCACGCGACCGGCACCTGCAGCGTTTCGTCACCGAACAGCCTCCGTACTCCATCCTTGCCCGGGGTATCGAGGCCGACGTCCTGCCCGGGCGATCAGCGGCCCGCGCGCCATGGAGCATCTCGAGAGCCAGCTCGACGCCGCCGACGTTGTCCTCGACGACGCAGTACTCGACCGCATCGACGAGATCGTCTCGCCCGGCATCAACATCAACCCCGCCGACGGCGGTTGACTCAGTCCCGCCCTGCAGCCGGAGGCGCGACGCCGATAAACGCCCTACGGGCGTCCCTTGCGCGTCAGCGGTGGCTCGCGCTGACGATCGCCTCGATCTCGCGGGCGGCGGCCTCGTCATAGGGCCAGAACTGTGACTTCTCGCCCTTGTCCCACTGCTCTCTGAGCCCGGGCGTGCCGAGCTCCCAATCCGGCCGGATCTTGCGCGTGATCTCGCGCAGGTCCTGCCACAGGTCGTAGGTCGACGGCCGGCCCCAGAACCAGTAGCCGTTGTAGATCTTGTGGATCACGAGTCCCGGGTCGAGCACGAGCGTGTACGGGATCATCGGG
>DASXNY010000182.1:0-51353 GCA_036494715.1 Thermoleophilaceae bacterium | reverse complement strand
ACGTCACGAACGTGATCACCAATCCCGCCACCGACCCGCACGATTACGAGCCCACGTCCCAGGACGCGCGCGACTTCGCTGATGCGCAGCTCGTGATCGACAACGGCGTGGGCTACGACCCCTGGGCGCCCAAGCTGCTCGACGCGAACCCGGTGGACGGCCGGCGAGTGATCACGGTGGGCGACGTCGTCGGCGTGAAGGCCGGCGGCAACCCGCACCGCTGGTACTCGCCACCCGACGTGCAGCGCATGATCGACGCGATCACAGCCGGTTACAAGAGGCTCGACCCGCAGCACGCGGCCTACTTCGACAGTCGGCGCGTCTCGTTCCGCACGCGCGCGCTGGCCGGCTACAAGGCGCTGATCGCCGCCATCCGCAAGCGCTACGCGGGCGTGCCAGTGGGCGCCTCGGAGAGCATCTTCGTGCCGCTGGCGCAGAGCCTGGGGCTCAGGCTGCTCACCCCCAGTGACCTGCTCGACGCCGTGAGCGAGGGCACCGAGCCCACGGCCGCGGCCAAGTCCGAGGCCGACACGCAGATCGCGCAGAAGCAGATCAAGGTATGGGTCTACAACAGCCAGAACGCGACGCCCGACGTGCAGCGGCTCACCTCCGAGGCCCGCGCGCGCGGAATCGCGGTGGCGACGGTGACCGAGACGCTCACGCCGGCGTCGGCGAGCTTCGAGCAGTGGCAGTCGCGCGAGCTGCGCGAGCTCGCGCAGGCACTCGCCAAGGGGACGGGCCGGTGAGGCAGCGGGCACAGACCCATACGCACGCCCCCGCGAGCCAAGCGGCGGTGCGCTTCGACGCGGCGGAGGTGCGCCTCGGCGGCCGCAAGGTGTGGAGCGACGTGAGCCTGTGCCTGCCGCCGGGCGAGTTCGCCGCGGTGCTCGGGCCGAACGGCGCGGGCAAGTCGACCCTGCTGAAGGCGATGCTCGGCCTCCTGCCGCTCAGCGCCGGCTCGGCCAGCGTGCTCGGCGCGCCGCCCGGCAGCGCCAACCCGCGCATCGGCTACCTGCCGCAGCGCCGCAGCTTCGACGCCGCGGCGCGCATCCGCGGCGTGGACATCGTGCGCCTCGGCCTCGACGGCGCGCGCTGGGGCCTGCCGCTCCCCGGCCGCGCCGGCGCGGAGGCGCGGAGGCGCGTGGACGAGGCGATCGAGCTCGTGGGCGCCACCGCCTACGCGCAGCGCCCGATCGGCAGGCTGTCCGGGGGCGAGCAGCAGCGCCTGCTGATCGCCCAGGCGCTCGTGCGCCGACCTCAGCTGCTGCTCCTCGACGAGCCGCTTGACAGCCTCGACCTCACCAACCAGGTGACGGTCGCGAGCCTCGTGCAGCGCATCTGCCGCGACCACGGCGTGGCCGTGATGCTCGTCGCGCACGACGTCAACCCGATCCTGCCCTACCTCGACCGCGTCATCTACTTCGCGGGCGGCACCGCGGTCGAGGGCGCGCCTCGCGAGGTGATCACGAGCGAGACGCTCAGCGGCCTCTACTCCGCGCCCATCGAGGTGCTCGAGACCTCCGATGGCCGGCTCGTGGTGGTTGGCACGCCCGAGCCGCCCGCCATCCACGGCGACCGCCACTCGCACGCACACGACCATGCACATTGACGAGCTCTTCCAGTTCCACTTCATGACGAACGCGCTCGAGGCGGGCACTCTCGTAGCGCTCGTGTCGCCCGCGATCGGCTGGTTCATGGTGGTGCGCCGGCAGACGTTCGCGGGCCACACGCTGTCGCTGATCGCGTTCCCGGGAGCGGCCGCCGCGGCGCTGGCGGGCGCGCCGGTGTTCGTCGGCTACTTCGTGGCCTGCGTGGCCGGGGCGCTGGCACTGTCGGCGGTCTCCGGCGGCGAGTCGCGGAGCATCAGCCAGGAGTCGGCGGCGATCGGCTCGGTGCAGGCGTTCGCGCTCGGGCTCGGCTTCGTGTTCGTGAGCCTCTACCACGGGCTGCTCAACGGGCTCGACTCGCTGCTGTTCGGCACCTTCCTCGGGATCACCGACGCCCAGGTGCTCGTGCTGCTCGGCATCGCCCTCGCGGTGCTGGCGGTGCTGGCGGCGATCGCGCGGCCGCTGCTGTTCGCGTCGGTGGACGCCGACGTCGCGCTGGCGAGCGGCGTGCCGGTGGCCGCCCTGTCCACCGGCTTCCTGCTGCTGCTCGGCCTGGCCGTGGCCGCGACGAGCCAGATCACGGGTGCACTGCTCGTGTTCGCGCTGCTCGTCACGCCGGCCGCCACGGCGCAGCTGATCACGCCGCGGCCCGGCCTCGGCCTCGCACTGTCGGTTGCGATCGCGCTGGTGGTCACGTGGCTCGGGCTCGCGATCGCCTACTTCTCGATCTACCCGGTCGGCTTCTACGTCACGTCGCTGTCGTTCGGCCTTTACGTGGCCGTGCGCGTCTGGCGCGCGCTCGAGGTCCGACGCCAGCCGGTGGCTGCCTGATGTTCGCCCACGAGTTCATGCGCAACGCGTTCCTTGCTGGCACGTTCGTCGCGCTGGCGTGCGGCCTCGTGGGCTACTACGTGGTGCTGCGCGCGCAGGTGTTCGCGGGCGACGCGCTCAGCCACGTGGCGTTCACCGGCGCTCTGGCCGCCGCGGCCGCCGGCATCGACCTGCGCATCGGCCTGTTCGCGGTCACGATCATCGTGGCGCTCGGCATGGGCGCGGCGGGCGATCGCGCCCGCGCGGACGACGCCGTGATCGGCTCTTTCTTCGCCTGGATCCTCGGGCTCGGCGCGCTCTTCCTGTCGATCTTCACCACGTCGTCGAGCGGCTCGGGCGACGGCACCGCCGGGGTGCGCGTGCTGTTCGGGTCGATCTTCGGCCTGTCCGGGTCGCAGGCGCGCCTCGCCGCGGCCCTCGGAGCGCTCGCGGCGATCGTCGTGCTGGCCATCGCGCGCCCGCTGCTCTTCTCGTCGGTCGACGTCGAGGTGGCCGAGGCGCGCGGCCTGCGCGTGAAGCTGATCGGGCTCGTGTTCCTCGGCGTGCTCGGACTCGTGGCGGCGGAGGCCACCCAGGCCGTCGGCGCGCTGCTCCTGCTCGGGCTGCTGTCCGCCCCCGCGGGCGCCGCCCTGCGGCTCACCGCCAACCCCTACGCGGGCCTGGGACTGTCGGCCGCGCTCGCGCTGCTCGCCACCTGGGGCGGGCTCGCCTTGAGCTATCTCGTGCCCGACCTGCCGCCCAGCTCGATGATCATCTCGCTCGCGGTGGCGATCTATGTCGCGGCAGCCGCGCTCGGCCGGGAGGCGACGACCCCAAAGTTAGAATCGGTGTCGTGACGGAGGGGCACGCCAACACGAGCTGGGCCGAGCAGGCGGCCGCCGCGCTGAGCGCGGCCGGCTACAAGCGCGGCGCCGCGCGCGAGGCCGTGCTGTCGCTGCTCGACCGCCAGCACTGCGCGCTGTCCGCGTTCGACATCGAGGACGCGCTGCGGACGGGCAATCGCGCCGTCGCGCGCGCGAGCGTGTACCGGATCCTCGACCAGCTGGAGAACCTCGGCCTCGTCCAGCGCGTCGAGACCGGGCAGAGCAGCGTCTTCTACGAGCCAGTGAGGCGCGACCACGAACACCACCATCACCTCGTCTGCGACAGCTGCGGCAAGCTCGTGCCGTTCGCCGACGAGGAGCTCGAGCGGACGATCGGCAAGCTCAGCCGCCGCGTCCCGTTCGAGGTGTCGGACCACGAGGTGGTCCTGCACGGTGCCTGCGACGCCTGCGTGAAGTAGCGAAGGAGCGATCGACCACAAGACCTACCGGCGCGGCGTGGGCACGGTGCTGGAGGTGACGGTGAAGGGCGGGAACGAGCGCAATGTGCTGCGCTCGTTCAAGTGCTCAACTCAGAGCTGAGCGAGCGGCCGAGTAGACGTCGTCGGCGCCCGGGATGTAGGCGTCCTCGAGCGGCGGGCTGAGCGGAATCGGCGTGAACGGTGCGCCCACCCGCTCGATCGGCGCGTCGAGGTGGTCGAACGCCACGGCCTGCACCTCCGCCGCGATCTCCGCGCCGAAGCCGCCGTGCTCGACGGCCTCGTGCGCGATCACCAGGCGGTTGGTCTTCTGCACCGAGCGCACGATCGTCTCGAGGTCGAGCGGCACGAGCGTACGCGGATCGATCACCTCGGCCGACACCCCCTCGGCGGCCAGCCGCTCCGCCGCAAGCAGGGACTCCGCGACGAGCCGCGACATCGCCACGATCGTCACGTCGTCGCCCTCGCGCAGCACGCGCGCGCGGCCGATCGGCACCGGCTCGACCTCCTCCGGCACCTCCTCGCGCCTGAAGTAGAGGGTCTTGTTCTCGATGAACACGACCGGGTTGTCGTCCGCGATCGCGCTCGCGAGCAGCCCGCCGGCGTCGGCGGCGGTGCTCGGCATCACGACCTTGAGCCCCGGGATGTGCGTGAGCCAGGCCTCGAGGCTCTGCGAGTGCTGGGCGCCGCCGCGCGTGCCCGCGCCGCCCTGGGTGCGGAGCACCATCGGGACGCTGAGCTGTCCGCCGGACATGAAGTGCGCCTTGGCCGCCTGGTTCACCACCTGGTCGAGCGCGAGCGTGATGAAGTCGATGAACATGATCTCGAGCAGCGGCCGCATGCCCGACTGCGCCGCGCCCACGGCGACGCCGGCGATCGCGCTCTCCGAGATCGGCGTGTTGATCACCCGCTCGGTGCCGAACTCCTCGGCCAGCCCGGCTGTGGTCGTGTACGGACCGCCCTCCGCCACGTCCTCGCCGAGCACGAACACGCGCTGGTCGGCGCGCATCGCCTTGGCCATCGCCGCGTTGATCGCCTTCACGTAGGTCGTCTCGGGCATCGCGGCGCCTCAGTCCGCGTAGACGAGCTCGGTGATCAAGCGTTCCGGCGGGAAGGGGCTCTCACGCGCGAACTCCTCCGCCTCCTCGATCTGCGCCTGCGAGTCGCGCTCGATCGCCGCGACGTCTTGCTCGGAGAACCAGCCCTCGGCCAGGCCCTTGCGCTGGAGGCGCAGGATCGGGTCCTTCTCCTGCCAGTCGGCCTTGGCGATCGCCTCGCGGTACTTGCCGGGATCGCCCTCGTAGTGGCCGCGCAGCCGGTGCGTCAGGCACTCGAGCAGGAACGGCCCATTGCCGCCGCGCGCCGCCGCGAGGAACTGGCTGAACGCGCGCCAGACCGCGAGCACGTCGTTGCCGTCCACCGTCTCCCGCACGACCTCGTAAGGCGCCACCACGTCGCTCACCCGCTCGACGTTGGTGTGCGCCGAGCGCGGCGTGAACTCGGCGAAGCCGTTGTTCTCGCACACGAGGATCAGCGGCAGTCCCCACAGTGTCGCGAGGTTGACCGACTCGTTGAAGTGCCCGGCCTGCACGGCGCCGTCGCCGAAGAACACGACCGCCACCTGGTCACCGCCGCGCAGCCTGCCGGCCAGCGCGGAGCCGAGCGCCATCGGGATGTTGCCGCCCACCACGCCGGTTGCCCCCATGAAGCCGTGCTCGACGTCGACCAGATGCATCGAGCCGCCGAGTCCCTTGCAGAGCCCGTCCGCGCGGCCCATCAGCTCGGCCAGCACGCGCCCCACCGGCGCGCCCTTTGCCAGCGCGTGACCGTGCGCGCGGTGGCCGCTGTACACCGGGTCGTCGTCGCGGAGCTGGCCGCACACCGCCGCGGCCACGCCCTCCTGCCCCACGCTCAGGTGGATCAGCCCGTACACCTGGTCGGCGCGCTTGAGCTGGCCGACCCGCTCCTCGAAGTGGCGGATCCGCCACATCGTCCGCAGGACGCCGGCCGCCCTATCCGGGGTGAGGGCGGCCGGCTCTGCGGTCTCTGAGCTAGGCGGTGACAGGAGCCTGTCCCAGCACCTGCTGCACCGCGCCGACGATCTTGTCCTCGTCGGGGAGGACGAACTCCTCCATCGGCTGGCTGTAAGCGATTGTCGCGTCGAGCGCCGTCACCTGCTTGATCGGCGCCTTGAGCGAGGAGAAGCCCTCGTCGGCGACGTCGCCCGCGATCACCGCGGATGCCGAGCCGTGGCGCGTCGCCTGGTCGACGAGCACGAGGTGTCCGGTCTTGTCCACCGACTCGAGCACCGACTTCAGGTCGAACGGGTTGAGCGTGCGCGGGTCGATCACCTCGGCCTGGATGCCCTCGCCCGCGAGCCGCTCGGCCGCGGCCAGCGCCTTGCCCACCATCCAGCCGAAGGCGACGATCGTGACGTCACCGCCCTCGCGCCGCACCGCCGCCTCGCCGAACGGCACGAGGTGCTCGCCGTCCGGCACCTCGCCGGGCTCGAGCGTGAGCAGGTAGTGGTGGAAGTACGCCACCGGGTTGTCGTCGCGGATGGCGGTGGCCATCAGGCCCTTGGCGTCGGCCGCGGTCGACGGGATCGCCACCTTCAGCCCCGGCACGCCCATGAACATGCCGTAGATCGTGCCCGTGTGCTGGCCCGCCCAGCCGGCCGTGAAGCCGTAGCCGGCCTTGAGCACGAGCGGAACGGTCACCTGGCCGCCGGTCATGTAGCGGAAGCGCGGCGCCTCGTTCACCACCTGGTCCATGGCCACGAGCATGAACTCGGCCATGTAGAGCTCGACCACTGGGCGGTAGCCCGCCAGCGCGGCGCCCACGGCCACGCCGATCTCGGCGGTCTCGGAGATCGGGGTCACGCGTACGCGGTCGGCCCCGAACGCCTGGAGGAACTTGTCGTTCTCTGTGGTCGCGATGTTCTGGCCGAAATAGAGGACCTTGTCGTCGCGCTGCATCTCGCCGTGGATCGCCATCTCGATCGCGGCTATGTAGGGAATCTCTGCCATCGGTCAGCCGCTCCTATGCGTAGACGTACTTGGTCGCTTCGTCGGGCTCCGGCAGCGGGCTCTCGATGCCGAAGTCGACGGCCGCCTGCATCTCGTCCTTGGCGGCCTGCAGGATCTCGTCGCCCTGCTCCGCGGACAGCACGCGGTCCTGCACGAGCTGGGCGCGGTAGCGCGGCACCGGGTCGCCGCGCTTCGCCGCCTCGTACTCCTCGGCGTTGCCGAACACCTCGATCGCCTCGTGCTCGGGGAAGTGCAGCGGGATCCCGGGCGGCACGATGATGTTGCCGTGCGCTGAGAGCCGGTAGACCTTCGACTCGACGAGCGTCGGCCCGTCGCCCGAGCGCGCGCGGTCCACCGCCTCGCCCACTGTGGCGTAGACGGCCTCGGGGTCGCCACCGTCCACCGTCACGCCGGGCATCGAGAAGGCCTTCGCCTTCACCGCCAGCGGCTCGCCGGCCGCGGCGTTGGCGTCCTCCTGGTCCGAGCGCGTGACCACGTTGTAGTTGTTGTTCTCCATCACGAACACGATGGGGAGCTTCCACAGCGACGCGAGGTTGAGCGACTCGCTGAAGGCCCCCTGCTTGGAGGCGCCGTCGCCGAAGAAGCAGAGCACCACCTGGTTCTCCTTGCGGATCTGCGCCGCATAGGCGGCGCCGGTGGCCTGCGGGATGCCCTGCGCGACGATCCCGGAGGTGCCGAGGAAACCGCGCGCGACGTCGGTGAGGTGCATCGAGCCGCCGTAACCGCCGCAGAGGCCGGTCTTCTTGCCGTAGATCTCGGCCATCATCGCCTTGGTATCGGTGCCGAGCACGATCGGGTAACCGTGGCAGCGATAGGTCGTCATCAGCTGGTCGGTCGGCTCCAGCGTGGCCAGCGATCCCACGATCGACGCCTCGGCGCCGTCCGCCAGATGGGTGTGCCCGCGGATCACACCGGGGTGCTCCTCGAACGTCCCCTTCACGCGCTCCTCGAACTCACGCACCCGGGTCATCTGGGTGAAGATCCAGATCCGGCGGTCGTTGTCGAGCTCCTTCATCCGGTCCTCCTCAGTGTCACTCACGCAACTCCCGCGCGGAACTGCGCGGCTGTGGTCTCGTACGCTCGCTTGAACTCTTCTTCGATCGGAAGATTCCTCAGCTCCTCGGAGAGCACCTCGACGCCCCACGGGCCCTCGTAGCCCGCCTCGATGCAGGCGTCGACATAGTCGGCAATGCCGAACTCGCCCTCGCCCGGGAGCAGGCGGTGGTTCACGACCTCGTCGATCGGATCCTCCATGTCCTCGTACTGGCCGTCCGAGAGCTCGACCCAGGTCAGGTACTCGCGCGGAATGCGCGTCATGTCCTCCGGCGGGATGCCGAGCTTGGCCATGTGCCAGGTGTCGATCGCGAGCCCGCCGTTCCGCTGCCCGGCGCCCTCGGCAACGTGCAGCGCCGCGTCGAGCGACTGCACGTTCACGTCGAAGGGCATGAACTCGTAGACGACTTTGGCGTCCGTGTTGTTCGCCGCGTCCTGGCAGAGCTCGCCGAAGCCCTCGGTCACCTGCTCGAGCTCGGCAGGCGTGCCCGGGATGTTGCCCACCTTGATGTGGTGCGCGTCGAAGGTCGCCGCGGCGTCGAACAGGAGCTGGCGCCGCTGGTCCGACTCCTCGCGCAGCGGATCGCCCTCGGGCACGAAGAAGTCCTGCAGGAACTCGAGCTGGATGAACTCGAGCCCCGAGTCGTCGAACACCTGCTTCATCTCGCGCAGGTGGGTCGTCTCGAGCTGGTGCTCGATGTCGGCGTGCCAGAGGCCGATGCCCTTGAAGCCGGCCTTGACGGCTTCCTCACAGCGGTCGCGCCACGAGAATGTGCTCCACTCACGGCCGACGTGCACCTCGACGGGACCCGACACGGTCCAGTACAGAGCCACGAGATCGACTTCGCCCATCGCTACTCCTCCTCCAGGTCGAGGGCCTTGTGGCGACGGTACAGGCGCCGGTGTGAGGCGTCCAGCCTCCCAGCGCATGCCTTCTTGCCGATGAGCGCGTCGGCGTTTTGCGTTCGCGCGCGGCCGGGTGGTACCTTCGCGCCAGCGTGAGCGCGACGGTACCGGACACGTCTGCCCTGCACGAGTTCGAGCACGCTCTCGGCGCGGACAGGGTGATCACCGCGGAGGCCGACCTCCGCGGGTGGCGCGACCCGTTCCAGTTCGAGACCTGGGACGAGTACACCGCGTCGGCGGTGGTGATGCCGACGACAGTTGAGGAAGTTCAAGCGGTGGTGCGCATCGCCGCGCGCTACGGCATCCCGCTCTGGACGCACAGCCAGGGCCGCAACAACGGCTACGGCGGCCCAGCGCCACGCGTGCGCGGCTCGGTGATTCTCTCCCTGCGCGACATGAATCGCGTGCTCGAGATCAACGAGGAGTGCGCCTACGCGCTGGTCGAGCCGGGCGTGCGCTGGTTCGACCTCTACGAGGCGATCCAGGCAGGCGGGCACAAGCTGATGCTGTCGATCGCGGACATCGGCTGGGGCAGCGTGATCGGCAACACGCTCGACAACGGGATCACCTACATGCCCTACGGCCAGGACCAGCAGATGCAGTGCGGCATGGAGGTCGTGCTCGCCGACGGCTCGGTGATGCGCACCGGGATGGGTGCGCTGCCGGGCAGCCGCGCGTGGAACGTCTACAAGCGCGGCCTCGGCCCGACGGTCGACCAGCTCTTCATGCAGTCCAACTACGGGATCGTCACGAAGATGGGCGTCTGGCTGATGCCCTACCCCGAGGTCTACCACCCGGTGTGGGTGCGCGTCTGGAACGACGCCGACCTCGGCCCGGTGGTCGACACGGTGCGCACGCTGATGCTCGACGGGACGATCCGCGGGGTGCCGCAGATCCTCAACACGATCCTGTTCGGCTCGATGGTCAGTTCGCGCGACCAGTGGTGGCAGGGCGAGGGCCCGATCCCCGACGACGAGGTCACGCGGATGGGGCGCGAGCTCGACATCGGCCGCTGGATGCTGCGCTGCGCGCTCTACGGCGACGAGGCCGTCGTCGACCACCAGTTCGAGAAGGTGCGCGCCGCCTTCGCGCACATCCCGGGCGCCGACGTCTGGGGCTCGAAATGCGCGCCCGAGGACATCCCTGATCTGGAGAACCCGCACGAGCGCGTCCAGGGCGGCGTGCCGAACCTCGACCTGAACGCGATGGTGGCCTGGTACGGCGGCGAGGAAGGTGGCCACATCGGCTTCTCGCCGATCGCGCCCCTCACGGGCCGCGACGCCTGCGCTCTGCGCGACCTCATGCGCGGCATGCTGCGCGAGGCGGGGCTCGACTACATGGCGTCGATGCTGCCGGTGAGCGCGCGCAGCTTCGCGCACATCACGATGATCATCTACGACACGAAGAACGAGCAGCAGGTGAGCTCGGCGTTCGACGTGTCGAAGCGGCTCGTCCAGGAGGCGGCCAAGCAGGGTTACGGCGAGTACCGCGCACACCTCGACTTCATGGACCTGGCGGCGGATCAATACTCGTGGAACGACCACGCCTACAGGCGCTTCTGCGAGACGCTCAAGGACGCGCTCGATCCGCAGGGCATCCTGGCGCCGGGCAAGCAGGGCATCTGGCCCAAATCGATGAGGGGGACTCCTTGATGAAGGTTCTTGACGAGCAGCGGATGGCGGTGGTCGAGCAGCTGTGCGAGGCGATCGTGCCGGGGTCGGCGCGGGCGCGGCCGGTCGTGTACGTCGACGCCGTGATGGCTCAGATGCCTGCCCCGCAACGCGATGCGTTCATTGGGGCTGTCGACGCCCTGGCCGAAGCGGCCTCTCAAGGCACCGAGGGGCTGCGTCCCGTTGCCCTCACGCCCGAGTTTCAGATGATGCGCGCGCTGTGTGTCGAGGCCTACTACTCGGACTTCGTCGCTCCCGACGGCTCGGGTCCGTCCGCCTATGACGAGATCGGCTTCAACGCCTCCCCGCTCGCCGCGCGTGTAAAGAAAGACTGGTCCTACCTGGGAGTGGCGGGATGAGCGAGCGCTTCGAGGTCGTCGTCGTCGGCTCCGGCGCGGGCGGAGGCGTCGTGGCCGGCGAGCTCGCCGAGCGCGGCCGGAACGTGCTGCTGCTCGAGACCGGCCCACATCTCACCGCCGCCGGCTTCCAGCGCTGGGAGTCGAAGGCCTCGTACGACATGTGGTTCCCCATCCGCTTGGCGCTGCCGGCGGGCGAGCCGGGCCCCGGGCCGCTGGCGCTGATCAGCGGCCGCTGCGTGGGCGGCACAACCACGATCAACACGAAGCTGGCACTGCGCGCGACGCAGCGCGAGTTCGACAAGTGGCGAGCGGCCTCGGGCGCCGAGCTCACCGCCGAGGAGATGGCCCCGCACTACCAGCGCGTCGAGGAGTACCTGGGCGTGCGCCGGCGGGTGGACTGGAACTGGCGCCAGTGCGTCCGCACCGCGGCGGCCGGCTTCGAGAAGCTCGGCTATGAGCTCGAGCCGGTGGACGCCTACACAGACGAGAACTGCTCGCAGTGCGGCTCGTGCCTGCAGGGGTGTCCAACGAACGCCGGCAAGGGAACGCTGAACACGTACATCCATCGCAATTGGATGGCCGGCCGGCTGGAGCTGCGGCCCGACTGCTTTGTCTCGCGTGTGCTGATCAGCAATGAGGAAGCGACGGGCGTGGAGTACGTGGATGCCTCGGGTGCTTCTCACGTCGTCGATGCGGACGCCGTGGTTGTCGCCGCCGGCGCGCTGGGCTCGCCTCAGCTGCTGATGCGCTCCGAGGTTCCGAACGACTGGGTCGGCCGCAACCTCGGCTTCCACCCGGCGCAGTTCGTGTTCGGGCTCTTCGACGAGCCGCAGGACGCGCACATGGTCGCCCCGATCAGCTCGCACTTCATGGAGAACGCCCCAGACGACAAGGGCGGCTACATCGTCGAGGCGGTCACCGTGCAGGACCCGATCGGCTTCACGGTCGCGCTGTGCGACGAGAACGGCCCGATGTGGGGCGAGCCCCTGGTGGAGGCGGCCAAGAAGTACCGGCGCTGGATCGGCCTGCTCTGTCTCGCCAACGACGACAACAACGGCCGCATCGAGGTCGACCCCGACGGCACCGAGCACTACTGGTGCGATTTCCAGCCGCACGAGCTGGCTCGCCAGCAGGCCGCGTTCGACTTCTCCCGCAAGGTGTTGGAGGCTGCCGGCGCGACCGAGATCCTGTGGTCGAGCCTGGCGAGCACGCACGTCCAGGGTTCCTGCCGCATGGGAGCCGACCGCTCGACGTCGGTCGTCGACAACAACGGCCAGTCACACGACGTCAAGCGCCTCTACATCGGCGACAGCTCGGCGTTCCCGCGGACGCTCTCGGTCAACCCCTCAATGACGATCATGGCGATGGCCACCCGCCTGGCCACGCACCTCGACGCCAACGAGAGCGGCTACCTCTCAGGCGCCCAGCAACTCGTCGCGTAAGCGGCACACAACCGTTACAAAGGGGCCTGGAACGTTCGCACGGGCCCTGCCACGCTGGGCCAATGCCAGACGTGGTCGATCTAAGGGGCGATAGTGACCCTCCAAATCGACCACGTCACGCGGCGCTCGCCGATTTGGCGACGCAGCAGGGCGGACCGATCTCGCGTGAGCAGTTGCTGGCCCTTGGCGTGACTAAGGACGCGATCAAGCACTGGCTCCGCTCGGACCGCCTTCATTGCTATCTGCGTGGCGTCTACCTCCTCGGCCACGAGGCCATTACCGTCAAGGGCAGACTGATGGCGCCAGTCCTCGCCTACAGCCCGGGCGCCGTTCTCAGCCACCGCAGCGCCGCCGACTGGTGGGGCTTCCTCAGAACGTCACGGGCGCCCGTGGACGTCACGGTGGCCGGGCGCTCCAAGGCCGGGCAGCGCGGCATCGACCTACACCTCGTGAGAGCGCTCGACCGACGCGACCTCACCGAGCACGACGGCGTCCCCATCACCACCGTCGCCCGCACCCTGCTCGACCTGGCCGAGGCCGTCCCGCCGCGGCTCCTCGAGCGGGCCGTCAACGAGGCCGACCGCCTCCGCCTCTTCGACGGCAATGCCGTCCACGACCTACTCGCACGGAGCCCGGGCCGGCGAGGCCTGAAGCGACTCCACGCGCTCCTTGCCGACTTCTCGCCCGAGCCGCTGCTCCGATCGGAGTTCGAACGAAGGTTCCGGGCGATGTGCGTGACCTACCGACTCGAAATGCCGGTGATGAACACGCTCGTGGAGGGCTACGAAGTCGACGCCCACTGGCCGGGCACCGATCTCGTCGTCGAGCTCGATGGCTACGACTTCCACCGCGACCGCAGGCATTCGAAGCCGACCGGCTGCGTGACGCGGAACTGGTCCTCGCCGGTTATCGCGTCGTACGGGTGACCTGGAGACAGCTGACGCGGGAGCCGGCAGCGGTGGCGCAGAGGATCAGCCGTCTCCTCGCCGATCCACCACCCGCACCGCCTTCCCCTCACTACGGGGAACGGCGCCCGGCGGCAGC
This sequence comes from Thermoleophilaceae bacterium, assembly GCA_036494715.1. Classification (GTDB taxonomy): domain Bacteria; phylum Actinomycetota; class Thermoleophilia; order Solirubrobacterales; family Thermoleophilaceae; genus JAICJR01. The sequence goes on along the minus strand of DASXNY010000182.1, from coordinate 38,091 downwards.
ACATCGACTTTGACCCGGATCCCGGTGTTCTCCCGCAGCACCTTCTCGACGGTGGAGCCGAGCGCCGCCACGTCCACGTCGGACGAAGCCGGCTCGCACTGCACGGTCAGCTCGTCCATCGCGCCCGAGCGCTCCACCACGAGCTGGTAGTGCGGCGCGACGTCCTCCACGCCCAGCAGCAGGTGCTCCACATTCGACGGATACAAATTGACGCCGCGCACGATCAGCATGTCGTCGCGGCGGCCGCGCAGTCCGCGGATCCGCGCGCTGGTGCGGCCGCAGGCGCACGGCTCGAGAGTCAGGGACGCAATGTCGCCGGTGCGATAGCGCAACAACGGCATGGCCTCCTTCACCAAAGTGGTGAACACCAGCTCTCCCTCATTGCCCTCGTCCGCCACGGCACCGCTGTCGGGGTCCACCACCTCCACGAGGAAGTGGTCCTCATGGACGTGCAGCCCGTCCCGCACCTCGAGGCACTCCGCCGCCACGCCTGGCCCGCACATCTCCGACAGCCCGTAGAAGTTCACGGCCCGCATTCCTGGCAGCTCGCGCTCGATCTGCTCGCGCAGACCCTCCGTCCACGGCTCGCCGCCGAACAGCCCGAGCTCGAGCTTCAAGGACGAGGGATCGATGCCGGCGTCGCGCACCGCGGCCGCGATCACGAGCGAGTACGAAGGCGTCGCCACCAGCACCTGCGCGCCGAGGTCCTGCAGCAGCATGGCCTGGCGCGTGGTGAAGCTGCCCGACACCGGGATCACCGGCGCGCCGATCCGCTCGGCGCCCTGGTGGAAGCCGTGACCGCCGGTGAACAGCCCGTAGGTGTTGGCGTTGTGGACGAGCATCCCCTGCCGCACGCCGGCGAGCGTCATGCAGCGCGCCATCAGCTCGGTCCAGGCATCCAGGTCCGCGCGCGTGTAGCCGACGACGGTCGGCTTGCCGTGCGTGCCGCTCGACGCGTGCACCCGCACGAGGGACGACACCGGCACCCTCGACAGCCCGAACGGATACGCCTCCCGCAGGGCGGATTTGATGGTGAACGGCAGGCTCCGGACGTGGTCCAGCGACGGCAGGTCCTCATTGCTGTAGTTGAACGTCGATCGCAGGCGCTCGAGCTGAAGCTCTCGCAGCTCCTCCCGCGGCAGCTGCTCCGCGGAATCCCAGATCAGCCGCTCAGACGCGGCGCCTGTGCGCATTCCAGTTCGCCTCGAGGTTGCGTACGAGCGCAGGGCTGAGGTGGCAGTACACCTGCTCCTTGCAGTAGGTCGCCATGTACTGGCGGAACACATCGAGCGGCTCGACTCCCACGCGCATCGCGCGCCGGTTGGCCGCCGCGTTGATCAGCCCCGAGCTCGTCAGCGCCTCGACCCGATAGGCCACGGCGCCGTCCATGTCGTCTGCCGAGTCGATCGTCTCGTCGCAGAGCAGGTCGCCCTGCGGCGTCCCCGCCTCGAACTCCAGCCCGGACAGGATCGCCTGCCGCGCCAGCCGGTCCCCGACCGAGCGCGCCAGCCGCAGGTTGGAGGCGCCGGGGATGATCCCCTCCTTGCGCGCCGGCAGGTACAGCCGGCAGCCGCGCGTCGCGATCACGTGGTCCATCGTGTGCAGGAGCTGGCACGCGCCGCCGATCGCATAGGTCTCGACCCCGGCCACCCACAGCTTCTCCGTCGTGTCCTCGGGGTCGCCGGGCCGGTGCTCCTCGGCGCTCAGCCCGCGGTAGAGCTTGTTCACGTAGCCCATGTCGCGGGTGATGTAGAAGAGGTAGTCGATCTTCCCGGTGTAGAGCAGGGTGAGGTTGATGCCCGCGCCGAAGATCCGCTGCCCGGCGTAGCGCGGGTGGTCGACCGCGCCGCCGCGGAACACGCCGACCTCCACGTCCGGGTCGAGCAGTGCGAGGTCGACCGCGGCCTCGGTCTCGTCGAGCGTGCCCGAGTCCTCGGCATTCAAGTGGCGCGGATTGCGCAGCTCGAGATAGGCGGCGCTGCCCCGCCGCTCGACATAGGCGGGACCGAAGTCGATGACGCCAGTGGAGCGGAACTCCTCGAGCCGCTCGAGCGCCAGCTCGGTCGGCCGCAGCATCGACCAGACCAGGTGCGCACCCGCCGCGGGCGACGCGAGCACGTGCGCGAGAAACAACCCCTGCGCCGTCTCGATCCCCTCCTTGTCGGCGAGCTTGCGCTCCCGCTCGAGCTCCATCGCCGAGCGCGTGGGGACGAGACCCGGATAGAGGTCGGCCGCCGCGTAGACCAGGTCCTCGACGCGCAGCGACAGGCGCAGCTCGTCGGTGAGAGCCGCATAGACGTCGGCGGCGTAGGCGCGCATGAAGTCGGCGCGCGCGCCATCCAAAAACGCGATCAGCTCGTGCGCGGCCGCCTGCTCGGCATCGCCGCGGTTTCCGCGCGCCGGCAGCCGCCCCAGCAGCTCCTCACCGCGCGTCAGGAAGTCACACGTCGCGCGCGCCGCAGCCGGGAACGAACCGAGCGTGGTCGGCGTGGCCGAGCGCCAAGCCGTCACGTCCCGCTCCGACAGCCCTGCGGCTTCCAGCGTCACGATTCCTTGCCGATGCGCGCCAGCGCATCGTGCCGCGCCTCGCTCGGCGTATGGCCGAACTCGCGCTTGAAGACGCGCGAGAAATGGGCGGCGTCGCGGAAGCCCCAGCGGAAGGCGATCTCGGTGACAGAGCCGCCGCTCGGCCGCTCGAGATCCTCGTAGCAGCGCGACAGCCGCTCGCGCCGGACGAGCCCGGCCACCGACTCGCCCGAATCCTCGAACAGCGCGTGCAGCGCGCGCACCGAGATCGCGTGCGCCGACGCGATCGACTCCGGGCACAGTCCCGGGTCCTGCAGCTGCGCGCGCACGTACCGGCGCACGTCGGTGCGCAGCGCCTGGCGCTTGGCCGCGCGCGTGGTGGGAACGCTCGGCTCGACCGCGGCGCGCAGCAGCTCGAGGGCGGCGTCGGCCGCGGCGGTGCCGGCCGCGTCGTCGAGCGCGGGCAGCTCCATCGCCAAGGCGTCCAGGTAGCGGACCAGCAGCCGCGCCGGCCCGCTCTGGGTCAGCGGCGGCAGCGCCTTCATCTCGGCCAGTCGCGGGCACACCGCGAGCACGCGCTCGCGCGGGAAGATCAGCGTGCGCTTGAGGAACGGCTCGACCACCTCGACCTCGGTGGGCTGCCAGCCGTCCCACACCACGATGTCGCCGGCCGTCAAAGTGATCTCGCGGCCGCTCTCGCGCACGAGCTCGACCCCCTTGCGCACGAACTGGAAGCCGACGATCGGCTCGGGCTCGTCGCCGTAGACGGTCTTCGCATGGCGGCCGAGCCAGGGCGAAGACGCGCAGTCCAGCAGCGCCAGGCCGCCGAAGCGCCGGCGCGACACCGCGCCGTTGAATTTGTCCGGCGTCCGGTGCGTCGCGTGGATGTCGAAGCTCAGGTGCGTCGCGCCGAGGATCTCGGTCCAGGCGTCGAGCGCGGCCACACTCGGCACCGCCCGAAGGCGCCACCGCTCCGCCTCACGAGTCGTTCTGTCGAGCGACGCGTTTGGTGCCTGCGTTTCGGCCAGCAGCTCCCCACTCCTCTCTCCACGAGCGGAATCCTCGGCTGATGCTAGTCCAGTTTTGGGCTGGAAGAGCGCACGGATTGGCAAGAACGTCGGCACTGGCTGGCTGGCCCGTGATCTACGCCAGCCTGAGAATGAAGACCAGTGGATTCGTTACGTGCTCGCCTCGGACGGCACGCTCTCCTCGCCATCGCCCTCATCCCCGTCGGGGAGGGAGAGCAGCGACGCGCCGGGCAGGCGCTGGAGCACGTCCCGATGCCGGAGCACGATGTCGAGGTTGTGCCGGGCGAGGCGGGCGTGTTCGCGCCCGATCGCCTCGGCGCGCGTGCCCTCGCGCCGCTCGAGGGCGTCGATCAGCCCGCGATGGTGGCTCTGCGCCACCACGAGCACTTCGCGCGACTCGGGCAGCTCGGCTTCGGCGAGCACGAACGCACTCGGGCCGGCGAACGGAAGCGCGATGATCTGCTCGAGCGTCCGCCGGAGCAGCGGGCTGCGCGCGGCGTCGTAGATCAGCGCGTGGAAGCGCTCGTTGAGGTCGACGTACCGCTCGAAGGAGGCGTAGTCGGCGCGGTGCACGAACTCGTCGGTCTCGTCGACGATGTCCCAGAGCGCTTTCAGCTCGCGCCGGTTCACGCCGCGCTCCGCGGCGAAGCGCGCGGCGGTGCCCTCGAGCACGCCACGCAGCTCGATCGCGTCGTCGATGTCCGCGCGCGTGAACTCGCGCACCACGTAGCCGCCGCTCGGGAGCACGCGCAGCAGTCCCTCGTGCTCCAGGGCGGCCAGTGCGAGGCGCAACGGCGTGCGCGACACGCCCAGCCGCTCGACCAGCGGGAGCTCGGACATACGTGCTCCGGGCTCGAACTCGCCGCTGAGGAGCAACTCCCTCAAGCGGAGCAACGCTCGCATCGTCTGCGAGGTGCCGTCGGCGTGAGCGCTCATTGGCGAGTCCACCGCCAGCATACCGCCGAGCGCGCGGATTGTATTCAGGAAAGGGTCAACAGAGCCCTTAATACGGCGTTAACCCCCCCAGAACAGACGCCATTGCATACATCTGGGGTTGCATTTAGTATCGATCGACGCGTCGCTGGGGGCGGCGTGTACTCGTATTCCATCGAGGAGGAGAAGTGGTGAGGAAACTTTTGGGCTCGCGACAGACCCGTTCGGTCTTCACGCTGATTTTCTTGGCGGTTGGCCTCGCGCTGGTCGTTTCCGCGTGCGGAAGCAGCAACAAGAGCAGCTCGTCAGCGTCGACGAGTGCCGCGGGCGGCTCGACCTCGGCGTCGACCCAGACTGCCGGCACCGACGTCTCGAAGTGCGGCACGAAGGCTGGCGTCAAGGCCACCGGCACGCCGATCAAGCTCGGCGCGATCGTCACGAAGCAGCCCGGTACGGACTTCACCGACGGCGCGCAAATGGCGGACGCGTACTTCCATTGCGTCAACGACAACGGCGGCATCAACGGCCACCCGATCTCGTACAAGTTCTACGAGGAGCAGACGAACCCGGCCCAGATCGCGGGCTTCGCTCACAAGCTGATCCAGTCCGACAAGGTCGTCGGGATCGTGGGCGGCTTCAGCATCATCGAGTGCGCGGTCGACCACAAGTACTGGGAGTCGCTCGGCATCTACGAGATCGACGCCGGCATCGCCCCTGAGTGCTACGGCACTCCGAACAGCGCGGCCCCGAACATGGGCCCTCGCTACAGCTCGGACGGAGCCGTTCAGGGCGTCGTGCGCGCGGGCGCGAAGAAGATCGCGTTCGACCAGTCGAACGTCCCCGGCACCGGCTACATCGCCGCCGGCCCGACGGCCGTCGCGAAGAGCCTCAACATCCCGATCCAGCAGTTCAAGGACAACGTGCCGATCCAGGACGCCAACTCCGTCGCGCTGAAGCTGGTGCAGGCGGCCGGCTCTGACGGGGCCGTCGTCCTCAACTTCACGCCGCCCGAGGCGCTCAAGATCCTTCAGGCCGCCCAGCAGCAGGGCCTGCAGGACCGCGTCAAGGCGTGGGGTTGCTCGACGCCGTGCAACACCGACTTCGTCGCCAAGGCATTGGGGACGCAGTGGGACGGCAAGCTGCTCGTGAACGCGGAGCTGAACGTCACCGACGCTCCGGGTCCGCAGAGCCAGCTCTACCGGGCGGTCTTCGACAAGTACGGCAGCAAGGTCTCAGGCGGGCTCGGCAGCTTCAGCCAGATGGGCTTCAGCATGGGACAGTTCGTCGTTCAGGCCCTCGAGACGATCAAGGGCGGCACGTACAACGTCAAGACCGTGAACGGGGCGATCAAGAACCTGAAGGGGGTCAAGACGGACATCCTCTGCAGGCCTTGGTACTACGGCACGGCACCGCTGCACATCCCGAATAACGTGGACTGGACCACCACGCCGAACCACGGCAAGATGGTGATCAAGGACGGCTGCGTCCCGATCTCGCCGGCGGACCCGACCATCGCTCAGGTTCGCGGCATCGAGAAGAAGGACACCAGCCTCACGCAGGCGAGCACGGACATCCCTCCGGCCTCGTCGGGTTCGTGATAGGTAACTGGTAAGAAGTCAGACAATTCAGGTAGACGAGGGCGTCCAAGGTTTCAATGCCTAGCTGGGAGGACTTCAAGCCGTTCATCATCACCGGCCTGGCCCTGGGTGGCGTGTATGCGCTATCCGGGGTCGGGATGGTGGTCCTCTACAGGGCAACCGGCGTGCTGAACCTCGCGTTCGGCGCCGTGGGAGCCATGGGCGCCCTCATCGCCTGGCAGCTGATCAACCACAACGGCTGGTCGGAGGGGCCCGCGTTCGTCGTATGCGTTCTCTTCGGCGGCGCGATCACGCTGCTCTACGGCGTTCTCTTCGGCCCGCCACTGGCGGCGCGTGATGCGCTCGTAAAAGCGGTGGCGACCCTCGGCTTAGCACTGATCCTGTTAGGGGTCATGGACCTGGTCTGGAGCGACAAGGCGCGCTCGATGATCCTGCCGACCTCGAACAACGGCTTCGAGGTCAGCGACGTCTTCGTCAACTACACGGAAGTGATCGCCGTGGGCTTTGGCTTGCTCGTCACGGCCTCCACGGCGCTGTTCCTGCGCTTCACCAAGCTTGGCACCGCGATGCGCGCGCTGGCCAACGACCGCGAGATCACCGCCACGCTCGGCGTGCCCGTGCGGCGCGTCGAGGCCGCCGCCTGGCTCGGCTCGGGGTTGCTCTCCGGCGCCGCCGGGCTGTTGCTCTCCAACCTCGTCGGGCTGGATGCCGCCACGCTCACGTTCCTCGTGATCTCGTCGCTCGCGGCCACGCTGATCGGCCGGCTGCGCTCGATCACCGTAACCTTCGTGGCGGCCATCGTGATCGGCCTCGTCAACGCGCTGATCACTCCGATCCTCTCGATCTCCCAGTACCGCGACATGACCCCGTTCGTCCTCGCGACGATTGCGCTCCTCGTCCTATCCGGCCGGCGCGGCAGCGCTCTCACGGGTAGGGCGGGCTAGACCGTGACGAGCACCGCCGAGAGCACAGCGGAGGCAAGTCGGGCCGCGGCGGGACGCCGTCTGTGGTGGGTGCCTCGCCTCGACGCCGGCGAGCGCGTTCGAGCGGTCATCATCGTCGCCCTCCTGCTGTTCGTCGTGCTCCTGCTGCCGCCCCTCCTGAGCGGCTACTGGATCAGCGTCTCGACGTCGGTCGCCTACTACGCCCTGGTCGCGCTCGGACTGGGCATCCTCATGGGGCGGACCGGCCTCGTCTCACTCGGGCAGATCGCACTGCTCGCGCTCGGCGGCTGGGTCGCGGCCCGGCTGTTCTTCCTGACGGGCCTGCCCTTCCCGCTGATCCTGCTCGGCTCGGGTCTCATCACGATGGTGCTGGGCGTGCTCATCGGCCTCCCGGCGCTGCGGCTCAGCGGCCTCTACCTCGCGCTGATCACCCTGATGCTCGCGGGCGCGATCACCGTCGTGATCAGGACCACCAACTTCCCCAACGGCGGCGGCGGCTTCCTCGGGCACACCGAGACCGACCGCGGCGCCGCGGACGTGCGCCGTCCACTGATCGCCCACGCCGATACCGCCTACTTCCGCTACACGGTCGTCGTCGTCGCGATCATGTTCCTGCTCGCGCTGATACACGTGCGGGCCAAGCCCGGCCGCGCCTGGGCGGCAATCCGCCAGAGCGAGTCGGCTGCGCTCGCCGCGGGCGTCAACGTCACCTTCTACAAGCTCTGGGCATTCGCGCTCGCCTCGTTCCTCACGGGCGTCGCGGGCGGCCTCTACGCGGGCGACGTCGGACAGCTGTTCACGCTCGCCTTCCCCACCAGCGACTCGATCGTGCTGCTGGCCGCCGTGCTGATGGGGGGCATCTACAGCCTCTGGGGAGCGGTGGTAGCCGGAATCCTGATGCAGCTGTTACCGGCGCTCCTCAACAACTGGGGTGTGGCCGCCGACTGGCTCACGATCCTGTTCGGCGTTGGTGTGCTCCAGGTGCTGCTCACCGCGCCGCAGGGCATCGTCTACCAGTTCCCGCGTGACATGGCCAAGCTCGGCAGGCTGATCTGGCGCCTCGTCGGAAGGGCGCGCGGGGCCCCGGCGGCCGGGGAGCGTGCCGGTTGATCTCGGTCCAGGAGCTCACCGTCCGCTTCGGTGGCGTCACCCCGCTCGACCACATGACGCTCGACTTCGACGAGGGCACCAACGGTCTGATCGGCCCCAACGGCGCCGGCAAGACCACTTTCTTCAACGTCCTCAGCGGCTTCATCCGCCCGTCTGCGGGCACGGTCGTGGCATTCGACGACGACCTGCTCTCGATGGCGCACTACCGCCGCGCCCGCTGGGGCGTGCGCCGCACCTTCCAGACCGAGCAGGCGATAGAAGACCTGACGATCTACGACAACGTTCTGATGGTGCACGAGCACTCGCCCAACGACAGCCGCGCGACGCGCGACGAGGACGTGCTCGGCGCGATCGAGTTCGTGGGGCTCACCGCCAGCCCTTACGCCAAGGTCGGCACGCTCGGCGCCGCCGACCGCCGCCTTGTGGAGATCGCCCGCGCCGTGGTCGGCAGCCCGCGCGTCGTCCTGCTCGACGAGCCGGCCGCCGGCCTGCCCGACGAGGAGACCGAGCGCATGGGCGACGTGATCAGGAAGATCCCCGAGGAGGTCGGCGCCCTGGTGATCCTCGTGGACCACGACATGAGCCTCGTGTCGGCCTGCTGCAGCAAGACCGCGGTGCTCGACTTCGGCAAGCTCATCGCCGCCGGTGACACCGCCGACGTGTTGCGCAACGACCAGGTGCGGCAGGCCTACCTCGGCGCCGACGCCGGCGAGGTGGCGGCATGAGCGAGACCGAGGCGACCGAGACCACGGCGACGACGGCACCCGCGAAGAGCGACGGAACCCTCCGCCTCCAGGGCGTCACCGTGCAGCGCGGCGGCCGGCCGGTGGTGCGCGAGATCTCGCTCGAGGTCACTCCAGGCGAGGTCACCGCGCTGCTAGGCCCGAACGGCGCCGGCAAGTCGAGCCTCGTGCTCGCCGTCGGCGGCGTGCTGCGCCCCAGCGCGGGCACGATCACGCTCGACGGGCGGAACCTCTCGGGGCGCCGGCCGGAGCGCATCCGCCAGGCCGGCATCGCGATCGTGCCAGAGGGCCGCCGGCTGCTGCCCCTGCTCAGCGTGCGCGACAACCTGGGCGTGGCCACCTACGCGCTCTCGCGCCAGGAGGCCAAGGCCGGACTGAGCCGGGCGATGGAGCTGTTCCCCGAGCTCGAGAAGCGGCTCGACGTGCTCGGCCGCCTGCTCTCGGGCGGCGAGCAGCAGATGCTCGTGCTCGCACAGGCGCTCGTGTCGCAGCCCGACTTCCTCTTCATCGACGAGCTTTCCCTCGGCCTCGCGCCGGTGGTCGTCCAGCGCCTGCTGCCGACGATCCGCGAGGTGGCGGAGAGCGGCGTCGGTGTTCTGTTGATCGAGCAGTTCGCCACGGTCGCCCTCGGAGTCGCCCATCGCGCGTACATCATGGAGGGCGGCCGAGTGCAGTACTCCGGTACCGCCAGCGAGCTCAAGGAGAACCCGAAGCTGCTCCACTCGGCGTATCTGCTGCGCGGGAGCGCGGCCGCCAACGGTGGCGGCGACGGTGCGGCCGCGCCGCCTTCCGGGCCCGCCGAACCCGCCGGACCCGCAGCTCCAGCCGGCGGCTGACTTGGCCCTCGGCCACATCGAGCACTTCCTCGTCCTCAGCGACGACATGGATGGCACGCGCGACTTCTACGAGCGCGTGCTCGGGCTCGTCGCAGGCGAGCGCCCGCCGCTTCCCTTCCCCGGCTACTGGCTCTACCTCGGGGACGTGCCGGCGGTGCACGTGGCCGACCGCGCCGCGTACGTCGCGCATGCCGAGAGCGCCGGAACGGGCGCGTCCGCCGCGGCGGACAGCACCGGGGCGGTGGACCACATCGCCTTCAGCGCCAGCGGCTACGACGAGCTGAAGGAACGGCTCGCGGAGCTCGGCGTGGCCGCCGCGGAGAATGAGATCCCGGGCGTGATGCGGCAGCTGTTCCTGCGGGACCCGAACGGGGTCCGGCTGGAGCTGAACGTCAGGGGCTAGGCCAGAGGCAACCTATGCAGTTGCCTTTGCCCGGACGCTGCTCGCGCCCTTGATCAGGTCCGCGCCCTTCTCGGCGATCATGATCGTGGGCGCGTTGGTGTTGCCGCGCGTGATCGACGGCATCACGGAGGCGTCGACGACACGCAGGCCCTCCACGCCGTAGACGCGGAGCTCGGAGTCCACCACCTGCCCCATCGCGCAGCTCGAGGTCGGGTGATACACGGTCTGGGTGGCGCGCTGGATGAACTCCCACACGTCATCGTCCGAGTCCGACGCGGGGACGCTGAACGGCGCCCGCTCGACGGCCTTGAGCGCCGGCTGCTCGGCGATCTCCATCGCCATGCGGACGCCGTTCATCATCGTCTGCTTGTCCTCGTCGGTGGTGAGGAAGTTGGACAGGACCCGCGGTTTCGAGTCCGGCAGCGGCGCGCGCAGCATCACCTTGCCGCGGCTCGACGGCTTCACCACCACAGGCCCGAAGGCATAGCCGTGGTCGGACGGCGCGGTGAGCCCCTCGTCGAAGAACATCGACGGCGCGAAGTGGAATTGCACGTCGGGCGCCTCGAGCCCGGGCCGCGAGCGGAAGAACGCGCCCGCCTCCGGGATGTTGGAGCTGAGCGGGCCGCGCCCTTCCTCGGCCAGCAGGGCGATGTTCTCCGGATTGACCGCCAGGTAGAGACTGGGCTCGTCGGTGAAGAAGTTGAGCTGCGCCATGCAGTGGTCCTGTAGGTGGTCGCCGACGGGCAGGTCCTGGCGCATCTCGATGCCGAGCGGCGCGAGGTCGTCCGCCGGCCCGATGCCGGACAGCATCAGCAGCACCGGTGACTGGTAGGTGCCCGCCGAGAGGATCACCTCGCGCTCGGCGCGCAGCTCGGCGAGCTCGCCGCCCTGTGCGATCTCGACGCCGACGGCACGGTCGGCCTCGAACAGGATGCGGTTGGCCATCGCGCCCGAGACGATGTGGAGGTTGGGGCGCGACTTGGCCGGGTTCAGGTAGGCGACCGAGCACGAGCAGCGCATCCCCTCGCGCTGGGTGAGCTGGAAGCGGCCGACGCCCTCCTGGCGGGCGCCGTTGAAGTCCGGGTTGTGCTCGTGGCCGGCCTGCTGGACGGCCTCGATCATCGTGTCGATGAGCGGATGCATCGAGCGGCTCTCGGACACGCTCAGCGGCCCGCCGACGGCGTGGTAGGTGTCCTCCCCGCGCTCGTTGTCCTCTGCCCGGCGGAAGTACGGGAGCACGTCGTCGTAGCCCCAGCCCACGCAGCCCTGCGCGGCCCACTCGTCATAGTCGGCGCGGTTGCCGCGGATGTAGATCATCGCGTTGATCGAGCTCGAGCCACCGAGCACGCGCCCACGCGGGAGATAGAGGCGCCGGTTGCCGAGCGCCGGCTCCCGCTCGCCCAGCAGGTCCCAGTCGAGGTTCGACTTGAAGACGGCCGGGAACGCAGCCGGAGTGTGGATCTCGTTGGCGGTGTCGGGGCCGCCCGCCTCGATCAGGGCGACCTTGACGTCGGCGTCCTCGCTGAGGCGCGCGGCGAGCACGCAGCCGGCGGAGCCGGCGCCCGCGATCACGTAGTCGTACCCCGAACGGTCAGGCACCACGAATCACCACCTTCATCACCGCTGACGGATTGCTCATCGCGAAGTCCATCGCCTCGGGCGCGCGCTCGAGCTCGAACTCGTGGCTGATCAGGCGGCGCACCGTGTCGGAGTTGCGCTCCACCGCCGCGACCGCCTCGGCGAACTCGCCACCGCCGCAACAACACACGCCGAGCATGTCGAGCTCCTTCTCGGTGAAGCTGCCGACGCGCAGCGACACCTCCTCGCCCGACATGCCCACCTGAGCCACGCGGCCCGCGGACGCCGCCATGTCCACCGCGGCGCGAACCGCCTGCGGTACGCCGGTGGCGTCCACGGCCACGGGCACCCCTTCGCCCCCGGCCCACTCACGCGCGAACGAGACGACCTCGCCTGCGTCCTTCCAGACGAGGCCCTCGGCCCCCATCGCGCGGCTCAGCTCGAGGCGGCTTTCCTGCGGATCCACCACGAGCACTTCGGCCCCGCGCTCACGCGCGAGCAGGCAAACTGACTGGCCGATCGGACCGGCCCCGAGCACCACGACGTGCTCCCCCTCCTCGATCCGCGCGCGGCGGACCGCCCGCACGCCGATCGATACGGGCTCGGCCATCGCCCCTACGGCGGCGTCGTCCTCGTCGATCGGGAACACCTGGTCCTGGGGCAGCAGCAGGCGCTCCTGCAGGCCGCCGTCGACGTGGATGCCGATCAGCTGAAAGTTGTCGCACGTATTGGTGCGCCCGGCGCGACACGGATAGCACTCGCCGCAGTGGCTCAGCGGATGCAGCGCGACCGGTCGGCCTGGCTCGAGCTCCGGCCGCACGCCCGGCCCGACCGCGGCGACCGTGCCCGCCACCTCGTGCCCCTGGATCTTGGGGAAGGCGCGCTCGCCGCCGCCCGCCTCCTCGGTGAGGTGGCCGGCGAAGAAGTGGTAATCCGAGCCGCAGATGCCGACGGCCATCGACCCGACGACGACCTCGCCGGGCCCCGGCTGCGGGGGCTCCGGGACGTCCGCGAGCTCCATCGCCCCAACCGCCTGCGTAACTGCAGCACGCACTGGCTGCATACAACCAGATCGACGAGGGGCAATGCAAGCCCCGCTTTCAAGCACGAGCGCCGTCGTCGGCGGTACCCGCCTGTATACAGCCGCAAAGCCGCTGCCGAAGGCCGCTTCCGGCGAGTCACTACTCTCGAAACATGAACTCAGAGCGCTCACAGGCATACGGGCGGGTCGTCAAGGCGCTGGACGATCTCGCCGGCACCAAGCTTCATCCGGAAGAGCAGGAGACGATCCGCTCGGCCGCCGACGCGCTCGTGTTCTGCACGGACCTGAGCGACGATCCCACCGCCGAGGAGGCGCTCGCCTCGGTGTACGAGCTGGCAGACCGGCTCGTCGAGAGCGACCGGCTCTCCCGCGACGGCGCCCAGCGCCTCGTGGTGGACGTCGAGCTCTGCGGGCCGTTCGCCCGCCGCGCTGCCTGACGCCTCAGCCCGGCTGCGTGCGCTGATCAGCCGCCGCGAGCAGGTACTGCGTGCAGCGGAAGAGGGCGAGCGCCTTGCCGTCCGACTCGCGCCGGACGGTCGCGTCCCAGACCTGGGTGGTGCGGCCGCCGTGGACCATGCGCGCCTCGCACAGCAGCAGGTCGTCGTCCCTGGCCGAGCGCAGAAAGTTCGACTTCAGCTCGGAGGTGGTGAAGCCCATCATTCCCTCGGGCATCGACGCCGTGCAGCCGTAACCGCAGCAGGTGTCGGCCATCGACACGACCGTCCCGGCGTGCAAATAGCCGTTCGGCGCCATGAACTCGGGCTTGAGGTCGAGGCGGGCGTCGATCTCCCCCTGCTCGACCCGCAGCACCTCGAGCCCGAACAGGCCCGGCAGTCTGCCGGCGCTGACCTCGTTGAACTGCTCTGGCGAGAGTTCGCTCACGAGCCGTCCAGGAAGCGCAGCATCTCCTCGGCGATCAGCTCGCCGCGATCCTCTTGGAGGAAGTGCGCGGCGCCCTCGATGCGCACCTGCTCACCCGCCGTCGGAATCAGGGACGTGAACACCTCGCCCGCCCGCGGGAAGGGGAACACCGGGTCGCTGTCTGAAAACGCGACGAGCGCAGGCTTGTCCCAGCGGGACAGGGCGTCAGAGACCTCGAGCATCGCCGCCGCGACCGGGTCGTCCTCGGAGGTGGGCACGAGCAGCGGAAACTGGGCCGCGCCCGCCTTCGACTCGGGTGTGGGGAACGGCGCCTCGTAGGCGGCCACCACATCGTCCGGGACGTCGGTGGCGGTGGCGCCTCCGACCACGAAGCCGACAGGCAGGTCCGGGTTGCGCTCGGCGAAATCGCGCCAGGCGATGAAGCCCTTGCTCACCCGCCCGGTGAAGAGGCCGGTGTTGAGGATGACGAGCCGCGCCACGCGATCCGCGTGCTCCACCGCCCAGCGGAGGCCGATCGCCCCACCCCAGTCCTGCACGACCACGGTGGCGTCGTCCAGGTCGAGCTCGTCGAGCACGCCACTGACCAGCTCCACATGGCGGTCGTAGGTGTACCAGCCGCGCTCGGTGGGCTTGTCGGAGCGCCCGAAGCCGGCGTAGTCGGGGCAGATCACGCGCCGGCCGGCGGCCACGAGCGGCGGCAGCAGCTTCCTGTACAGGTAGGCCCACGTGGGTTCGCCGTGAAAGCACACGACCGGATCGCCGGCGCCCTCGTCTACGTAGTGCAGTCGCAGCCCGTCGACCTCCGCGTAGTGCGGCTCGAAGTCGTAGCCCGGCAGCTTCTCGAAGCGCTCGTCCGGCGTCCGGAAGACGTCCATCAAGCGTGCGCGGGCAGCGCGTAGCCGGCGATCGCCGCATAGTGCGTCGCCGCCGCGACGATCACGAGCACGTGGAAGATCTCGTGATAGCCGAAGACCTTGGGCCGCGGGTCGGGCCGCCGCAGGGCGTAGACGATGGCGCCCGCGCTGTAGAGCAGGCCGCCGGCGAACAGCAGCGCCACCGCGCCGACGCCCGCGCGCGAGATGAGCTGCGGCACGGTGGCCACGCCCACCCAGCCGAGCGCCATGTAGATCACGGACATCAGCCACTTGGGCGCGTCCACCCAGGCGAGCTTGAGCAGCGCGCCGGCCAGCGCGCCGCCCCAGACGATGCCGAGCACCACGTTCGAGAGCGTGCCGTGCAACACGAGCAGCGCGAACGGCGTGTAGGTGCCGGCGATCAGCACGAAGATCATCGAGTGGTCGAGCCGGCGCATCCAGCGGCGCGCGGCCGGCCGCCACGTGACGCGGTGGTAGAGCGCGCTCGCGCCGAACAGGCCGGACACCGAGACGGCGTAGATGGCGGCGGCCGTCGTGGCCTTGCGCGTGGGCGCCACGAGGATGAGGACCGCCCCCGTGATCAGCGAGGCGAAGAAGGCGTATTCGTGCGACACGCCCCGAAAGCGAGGTCGTGGAAGTTCCTCCCGCTTGATCGCCCTCAGTACATCCACAACACAAAGGTAACGGGCATCAGGCGGCCGCCGCTCCGGCGCGCCGAGATACCGACGCGAGCGCCTCGAGCAGCACGCGCGCGAACTCCTCGCCGTGCACGGTGACGCCCGCGTGGTCGCACGCGACCTCGAAGGTCGGCGCGCCGAGCGACTCGGCCAGCTCGTACTGCTTACGCGGCGGCACGGCGCTGTCGCGCGTGGTCACGACCACGGCCGACGGCACGTCGATC
Organism: Thermoleophilaceae bacterium; assembly: GCA_036494715.1. Taxonomy (GTDB): domain Bacteria; phylum Actinomycetota; class Thermoleophilia; order Solirubrobacterales; family Thermoleophilaceae; genus JAICJR01. Next base: position 22,692 of record DASXNY010000182.1, on the reverse strand, counting down.
TGCTTGATCCAGGTGCGCGAGTCGAAGCGGCCGAGCTCGCGCCCCGCCTCGGCGATGTCGCGCGCGCTCCCGCGCGAGAGCTCCGCCGCCACCCACGAGGTGGTGGGGCTGTCGGGGAAGCCCGCCCAGCGCAGTCCCCAGCGCCACGACTGGCGCGGGAACATGTTGAGCCACAGCCGCAGCACGCCCATCCCGCCCCAGAGCGCGCGCATGCGCGGGTCCCTCCACTCGCGCGCGGTCGCGCACTCCACGAGCGCGGCGACGGTGTCCGGGTGGTCGCGCGCCATCAGCGCGGCGATCGGGCCGCCCATCGAGTAGCCGACGGCGATCACCGGGCCGCAGCCCAGCTCCCGCACGAGCTGCGCCGCGTCCGAGGCGCAGCCCGCCAGCGAGAACGACTCGGCGGCGCGCAGCCCACGCCCGTGGCCGCGCAGGTCGAGCGCGAGCACGCGGTAGCCGGCGCCGGCCAGCGGCCCGTACACGCGCCACCAGTTGAGGTCGCTCGGGAACATCCAGCCGTGCAGGAGCAGCACGGGCGGGCCGCTGCCGCCCGTGTCGCGCACGAACAGCTCCCCTAGGCCCGGCACGCGCACGAGGCGGCCCTCCGGCAGCTCCAGCGGCGGGTCGGGCGCGCGCTCAGAGGCCACCGGCCGCCTCCCCGTGACCCGCCAGGAACGCGATCTGGAGATAGCTGATCACCGGTTCGAGCTCCGGCAGCTCGGCGGTGCGGCCCTTGCGCACGCGGTCGGACACGAGCTCGTTCACGGCGCCGACGATGGCGACGAACACCTCGTCGGGCAGCTCGGGGATCTCGTCGGGGTGGTCGGCGCGGTAGCTCTCGTGGAGCGTCTTGAGAAGCTTGGCGAAGCGGCCGTGGACGTCGGCGCGGCGCTCGAGCGCGTTCGGCCCCGCCGCCAGCACCTCGATCAGGAAGGTGCGCGCGAAGTCCGGCACGGCGGCGAGCGTCGCCAGGTACGCGCGCACGCCGGCGCGGATGTGCTCGCGCCATTCGCCCTCGGCGTCGAGCGTCGCGCGCTCGACCGCGTGCACCAGCACCCCCACGCCGGCGTCGAACGCGGCGAGGAAGCAGTCCTCCTTGTCCTGGAAGTGCTCGTAGAAGGTCTTGCGGGAAACGCCCGCTCCGCCCACCACGTCCGCTACCGTGGTGGCGGCATAACCCTTCGCGGCCACGGCGTGCGCCATCGCTTCGAGCATGCGAGCGCGCTGGGACGCCAGCACCTCCTCGCGTGCGAGCCGGTGCGGGCCCCGCGGCAGGCGCTTGATCTCCCCTCCCGCGCTGAGTGGCTTAACGTCCCCCATAGTGGTAAACACTATCGTACATTAAGCGGTGGCGGACCCAGTCGACTACGAGGCGGAGGGCCTGCTCGGTGGCGTCGAGGGCGATGAGCGCGAGGCCCGGCGCGAGCTGCTCGACGTGCTCGTGGCCGACGGTGCGACGCTCGACGAGCTGAAGCGCGCGGTGGCCGAGGACCGCCTGGCGCTCCTCCCCGTCGAGCGCGTGCTCGCGGGCGAGGGCAAGTACACCGCCGGCGAGGTGGCCGAGCTCTCGGGGCTCGACCCGGACTTCCAGGACCGCCTCTTCCGCGCCCTCGGCCTGGCGCTCGCCGATCCGGACGACCGCGTGTACGGCGACGAGGACGTGGAGGACGCGCGCACGGTCACGCGCTTCCTCGAGGCCGGCTTCAGCGAGGACACCGTGCTCGAGGTCTGCCGCGTGCTCGGCGACTCGATGGCACGTGTGGCCGCCACGGTCGGGGGCGTGGTGGGGCAGACGCTCGTCCAGCCGGGCGACACCGAGCGCGACCTCGGCCTCCGCTACGCGCAGGTCACGCGCGAGCTCGGACCGCAGCTCGAGCCGCTGATCGTGCACGTCCTCAAGCGCCACCAGGTCGAGAACGCCAAGCGCGTCGTGGTGAGCCGCGCCGACATCGCCGCCGGCAGCCTGCGTGGCGCAATGGAGATCGGCGTCCTGTTCGCCGACCTCGTGGACTTCACGCGCCTCGGCGAGGACGTCGACCCTGCGGAGCTCGGCCAGGTGGCCGGCCGCCTCACCGACCTCGCGCTCGAGGTGACGGTGCCGCCGGTGCGGCTCGTGAAGAACATCGGCGACGCCGTGATGCTCGTCAGTCCGCGCGACGTCGACGCGCTGCTCGAGACAGCTCTGTCGCTGCTCGAGAGGGCCGAGTCCGCGGGCGAGGAGTTCCCGCAGGTGCGCATCGGCATCGCCTGCGGCGAGGCGCTCGGCCGCGCCGGCGACTGGTATGGCCGTCCTGTGAACCTGGCGAGCCGCGTGACGGCGTACGCGCGGCCCGGCACGATCCTGGCCACCAACGAGGTACGCGACGGGGCGCGCGGCGGCTACGGCTGGTCGAAGGCCGGGATCCGGCGTTTCAAAGGGATACGGGAGCCCGTTGGGCTCCTGCGGGTGCGGCGCCCCGAACCTTCGCCGCCTGCGTCTCAGGACTGATCTTCACGACGTTCCAGACGAGGCCGATCTTCTCCATCCCCCGAATCAGCAGGCCGCCCGGGTCGAGCGCGAGCTCCCACCAGCGCAGGCCGTGTGACGCGGACGTCGGGAACGCGTGGTGGTTGTGGTGCCACGACTCGCCGAACGAGAGCACCGACAGCCAGGCGACGTTGGTGGACTTGTCCGTCGTGTCGAAGCGCCGGCGGCCGAAGAAGTGGCAGACCGAGTTGATGCTCCAGGTGACGTGGTGGAGCATGAAGATGCGCACCGCGCCGCCCCAGAGCAGCCCGAGCAGAGCGTCGGTGAGGGTGCCGCCGATCAGGTAGCCGAGCGCGAACGGGATCGCGAGGCTGAGGACCATCAGCGGGAGGAAGCCCGCGCTGATCCCGCGCAGCACGCGGTCCTTCATCAGGTCCGGCGCGAAACGCATCTTCTCCGCGCGGCCCACGCCCTCGAACATCCAGCCGATGTGCGCGTGCCACAGGCCCTTGATCGTGGCGAGCGCTCCGGTGCCGTGGGTGGTGTGCGGGCTGTGTGGGTCGCCCTCCTCGTCGGCGAACGCGTGGTGCTTGCGGTGGTCCGCCACCCAGGTGATCACCGGTCCCTCGACGGCCATCGAGCCGAGCACCGCGAACAGGTAACGCACCGGTCGCGAGGTGTCGAACGAGCGGTGCGTGAAGAGGCGGTGGAAGCCGACCGTGATGCCGAGCCCGGTGAGCACGTACATCACGAGCATCACGCTGATCTGGGTCCAGCCGATGAAGCTGTTCCAGAGCAGGACGAGTGCGGCCAGGAAGGCGAGAAACGGCACGACCACGACGATGAGGTTCGTCACCCGGTGAGCGCGCGTCATGACGCGCTGAGATTACCGCTCAGTCGAGCGGGGTGGCCGCGAGCCAGGCGACCACGTCCGCCGCGTGACGGTCCGGCGGGAAGACGGGATAGAAGACCTTCGCGATGCGGCCCCCGCGAGCGACCAGCGTGAGCCGCTTGTAGAGCCGGTGCCCGGCCAACTCGAAGGTCGGCAGGCCGAGCGCAGCCGCCAGCTCGAGCTCGGGGTCGCTGAGGATCGCGTACGGCAGTTGCACGCGCTCGGCGAACTCGTGCTGATCCTCCAGGCTCTGGGCGGACAGGCCGTGCACGCGTGCGCCGAGCCGCTCGATATCCGCGTTCGAGTCGCGGAACCCGCACGACTCCGGCGTGCAGCCGCGCGCCCCGGGGATGTCGTCCCAGCCCGGCAGCAGCGGCTCGCCCGGCTTGCCCGTACGCGGATAGATGTAGAGCACGAGCGTGCCGGCGTCGAGCGCCGCCTGCCTGAGGTTGAGATCTCCGCCGGCCGTGGAGGGCAGGCTGAGGTCCGGCAGCTCGACGCCGGGCAGGTGTTCCGCCGCGCCGTCGTCCTCGGGCGCGGGTAGCCCGTCCGGTAGCGTCAGGTAATCGCGCTCCATCCTGCTTAGAGTACGCAGGTGATCTTCCGCCAGATCGTGCACGACGACCTCGGCTGCGCGTCCTACTTCGTGGGCGACGAGGACGCGGGGGTGGCGGCGGTGATCGATCCGCGCTTCGAGATCGACGAGTACCTCACACTCGCCCGCTACCTCGGCGTCGGCATCGAGCACGTGCTCGAGACCCACAACCACGCGGACCACGTGTCGGGCCACGGCCGGCTGGCGGCCGCCACCGGCGCCACGATCCACGTGCACCGCGAGGCCGGCGTCGAGTACCCGCACGAGCCCTTCGACGACGGCACCGAGATCGAGCTCGGCTGCGTGCGCGTGCGCGCCGTGCACACGCCCGGCCACCGACCCGAGCACACGTCGTTCGCGCTGATCGACCTGAACCGCGGCGAGGAACCGTGGGCGGTGCTCACCGGCGACACGCTGTTCGTCGGCGATATCGCGCGGCCCGACCTGGCCATCGACAAGCGCGAGGGCGCGCACGCGATCTTCCGCAGCCTGCACGAGCGGCTGCTGTCGCTCGCGCCCGAGACGGAGGTCTGGCCCGGCCACCTCGGCGGCTCGCTGTGCGGCGGTCCGGGGATGGACATGAAGGGCTCGTCGACGATTGGCTACGAGGCGCGCCACAACGAGCTGCTGCACGAGCGCGACGAGGAGGCCTTCGTCGAGCGCGCGGTGGGCAACCTGCCGCCGCAGCCGCCCAACTTCAAGAACGTCGTGGCGATCAACCGCGGCCCGCTCGTGACCGCGGGCGTGGACGTGATCCCGCTGACCCCGCGCCAGGTGGACCAGCGCCGCACCGACGGCGCGCTGCTCGTGGACGTGCGCACCGACCTCCAGTTCGACGATGCCCACATCCCGGGCGCGATCTCGAACACGATGCTGCGCTCTGGCTTCGGCACCAAGCTCGCCTGGATCGCGGATGCGGAGCAGGACATCGTCTTCATCGGCCGCGACGACGAGGACGGCCGCATGGCCGCGCGCCTTGCCGTGGCCGTGGGCGTGCGCCACCTCGGCGGCTACCTCTCCGGCGGGATGACCAGCTGGCGCGCGGAGGGCCGCGAGGTGGAGCGCGTCGAGCGGATCGACGTGCGCGAGCTGCACGAGCGCGACGGCTCGCTACAGGTGCTCGACGTGCGCGAGGACTCCGAGTGGCTGCGCGGCCACCTGCCGGGCTCGGTGCACGTCCCCTACCACGACATCCACTCGCTGCCGGACGGGATCGACCCGGCCGAGCCGGTTGCGGTGATCTGCGCGAGCGGGCAGCGCAGCGCTGTGGGCGCGAGCCTGCTGAAGGCGCAGGGCGCCAGCGAGGTCATCCACGTGGTTGACGGCGGCGTACCGCTGTGGGAGCGACTCGGCTTCCCGATCGATCGCTGACACTCCGCCGCGGCACGATGTCACCCATTTGACCAACCCCGCAACCCGTCACGGGTAGTCGTGTTGCGTTGATCAGGACGTGGCTTCAGGGAGCCGCGTCGATTCCGTCCAAGATCAAGGAGGTATACGTGCGTTTTCGACGCATCGTGCTCCCCGGCACGACCGCCGCAGTAGTAGCGGCCGTGGTGTCGGCGCTCATCGGGGGACCGAACATCGCGTCCGCCGCCACCAGCTTCACTACCGTGCTGAACCAGCTTCACCGTAACTCGAAGGTGTCGGAACGGCTCAACGCTGGCTTCTTCCGCGCGCCGCAGACGCAGGGTTTCTCGGGCGCGGCATTCAGGCCGACCGACAACCAGACGGCATTCACGGTGAACGCCGACGACTCGCTCTCGCTGAACCCGCAGCGCAACGGGAACACCGGGACGGTGACGCCGGGCAGCGGTGGCAACCCCGCCACGATCACCCTCGACAAGGTCGATCAGACCGAGGGTGTGTTCGAGGCCCCAGTGCAGATCCCGAACCGCGCGAAGGTCGTGAAGGTTCAGGCCAACTACGCCGACAGCTCGGGCAACAACACGACGACGAGCGGCAACGCGGCCCCGAGCGCGTTCAAGTTCGAGGTGTTGCAGCTGCCGAACGCGGGTGGCAACCCCACCGATCTGCTCTCGAACGCGGCTGGGTTGCGCTCGACCGATGGGAAGACGGGCGTCGACACGCTCGCGCTCGCCAACAGTGGCTTCCAGGTGAACAACTCCACCAGCCGCTACGTGCTGCGCGTGACGGTCGACGGCACGGACACGAACACGAAGCTCTACGGCTTCACGGTCCAGTACGTGATCGGCAAGGGCGTGCCGGGCGCGCCCAAGTAGTCCCTACCTGCCGTATCGGGCGGTCAGCGATCCAGTGGCGATCGCGGCCGCCCGGACGGCGGGCACCACCCGCGACGGGTCCGCGCCCGCCCGGAAGGGGATCCGCTTGCGCAGGGCGTAGACGCCGAAGATGTAGTGGTGCGGCTTGCCGCCCTTCGGCGGGCAGGGCGGCGTCCAGCCCTCGCTGCCGCCGCTGTTGGCGCCCTCGATCGCGCCCGCCGGGAGCGGCGCGGCGCTCACGCCCTTCGTGCCGCGCGGCAGCCCCCACACGATCCAGTGCACGAACGTGCCGCCGGGCGCGTCCGGGTCGCCCACCAGCACCGCCACCTCCAGCGCCGTCGCCGGCACTCCGGCCCAAGACAGCGCCGGCCGCGTGCCCGTCCCGTCGCACGTGAACTGCCGGGGAATCACGCCCTTGCTCTGAAAATCGGGGCTGGCGACAGCCAACGGCGTAGTGCCAACCTCAGAAGATCCGGTGTCAGACGGCGTCCCAGAAGACCCACAACCGACCAGGGCAAGGCAAAGGACGACGGCCCCCGCACTCCGCACTCTGCACTCTGCACTCTGCATCGCTCCTGCATCGTCACGGAAATCCAGTTACGTTGGTCCGGTGACCGATTACGACGTTGCAGTAATTGGCGCCAGCCTCTCCGGCTCCTCCGTCGCCACCTTCCTCGCCAGGCAGGGGGCGCGCGTGGCCCTGATCGAGAGCCACAGCGACCCGCAGGCGTTCAAGCGCATGTGCACGCACTTCATCCAGGCGAGCGCGTCGCCGACGATCGACCGGCTCGGACTCACCGAGAGGATCCGCGAGGCGCGCGGCCGCCCGGGCGACACCAACGTCTGGACGCGCTACGGCTGGATCTCGTTCACGCGCGAGGGCGCCCCGGCGCCGATGGCCGACTGGCCGGCCTGGAACATCCGGCGCGAGAAGCTCGACCCGCTCGTGCGCGAGCTGGCAGCGAGCACCGACGGCGTCGAGCTGATGCTGGGCCACACGGTGAACGGCGTGCTGCGCGACGGCGGGCGCGTGAGCGGTGTGCGGGTGCGCGAGCGCAGCGGCGACGAGCGCGAGCTGCGCGCCACGCTGGTGGTGGCCGCCGACGGCCGCGACTCCGAGCTGGCCAAGCTCGCGGACGTGAAGACCAAGCTCAAGCCCCACAGGCGCTTCGGCTACTTCGCCTACTACCGCGACACCCCGCTCGTGACCGGCGACAACGCGCAGATGTGGATGCTCGACCCCGACATCGCCTACGCCTTCCCCACCGACGACGACCTCGTGCTGCTCACGGTCATGCCCGTGAAGGACCGGCTGCCCGAGTTCAGGCCGGACCCGGAGGCGGCGATGGCGCGTCTGTTCGAGACGCTGCCCGACGGCCCGCGGATCGACCCCGGCAAGCGCGTGTCGAAGGTGCTCGGCAAGCTCGAGACGCCCAACGTCGTGCGCCCGGCGACGCAGCCGGGGCTCGCGCTCGTGGGCGACGCGGCGATCGCCGCCGATCCGCTCTGGGGCGTCGGCTGCGGCTGGGCGTTCCAGTCGGCCGAGTGGCTGTCCGAGACGGTCGGGCCGGCGCTGTCCGGTGGGCCGGAGAGCGTCGACCGCGCGCTCGGCGCTTACCGGGCCCGCCACCGCGCGGGACTCGCCGCTCACGAGAAGTTCTGCTCGCTGTACTCCACCGGCCGGCGCTTTAACCCGATGGAGAAGCTGCTCTACCGCGCGGCCGCGCGCGACCGGCAGGTGGCGCACCAGGTCGCCCTGATGGGCGAGCGCTGGATCACACCGCCGGAGCTGCTCACTCCGAGGACCCTCGCTAGGGTGCTGCGCGTGAATCTGACCCCGCGAAGCAGGCCGATCGGGCTGCGCCGGGCCGCCTCGCCGGTGGCGGGCTGACCGTGCCGCGCGCGCGCCGCATCACCGTGGGCGGGACGGGTGCCCCCATGATCGAGGCGGGACCCGAGGGCGCAACTGAGGCCGTGGTGTTCGTGCACGGCAACCCGGGCTCGTCGCACGACTGGGACGCGCTCGTGGACGCCACCGGCGAGTTCGCCCGGGCGGTGGCGATCGACATGCCCGGCTTCGGCCAGGCCGACAAGCCAGCGAGCTTCGACTACAACGTCAGCGGCTACGCGGCCTTCCTCCAGGGCGCGTTCGAGGAGCTCGGCATCACGCGCGTACATCTGGTGGTGCACGACTTCGGCGGCCCGTTCGGGCTCGTCTGGGGACTGCAGCACCCCGACGCCTGGGCGAGCGTCGTGCTGATCAACATCGGCGTGCTGCCCGGCTACACGTGGCACAAGGCGGCACAGCGCTGGCGCAAGCCGGTGCTGGGCGAGCTCACGCAACTCTGGATCCCGCGCGCCGGATGGCGCCGTGCGATGCAGAACCGGAAGATGAATCCCAAGGGCCTGCCGCCGGCGTTCGTCGATCAGATGTACGACAACTACGACCGCGGCACCCGCCGCGCCGTGCTCAAGCTCTACCGCGCCACGCCCGACCCGGGCGACGCCGCGGCCGAGATGGGCAAGGCGATCAAGGCGCTGAACAAGCCCGCCCTGGCCGTCTGGGGAATGGCTGACCCGTTCCTACCCGGCAAGTACGCCGACCAGCAGCGCGAGTTCTTCGACGTGAAGGACGTCGTGAAGATCGAAGGTGCCGGCCACTGGGTCTTCCAGGACAGCCCAGAGGCAGTCCGCGACGCAGTTATTCCGTTTCTGCGGGAGCAGCTTCCGAGCTGACGGACCCGTTCGAGCCCTCGCTCTGTGGACTGTGGACCGTGGACTGTGGACTGGGCGCCGCAGGCGCCCCCATCGCATGGAAGCCGCCGTCCACGTGCACGATCTCGCCGCTGACCGCATGCGACCAGTCGGACAAAAGCCAGCACACCGCCTTAGCCACCGGCTCCCGGTCCTCCGGGTCCCAGCCGAGCGGCGCCTGCGCCTCCCATAGGTTCACGAGGTCGCGGAAGCCGGGGATGCCGCGGGCGGCGAGCGTCTCGAGCGGCCCGGCGGACACGAGGTTCACGCGCACGCCCTGCGGTCCGAGGTCGCGCGCCAGGTAGCGGCTCACCGACTCGAGCGCCGCCTTCGACACGCCCATCCAGTCGTAGACGGGCCACGCGACCGTGGCGTCGAAGTCGAGCCCGACGACGCTGCCGTGGCCGTCGAACAGCGGCAGCAGCGCGCCCGCCAGCGACTTGAACGAGAAGGCGCTCGTCTGGAACGCCGACATGGCGCTCTCGGGCGGAGTGGTCATGAACTTGCCGCCGAGCGCGTCCTCGGGCGCGAACGCGATCGCGTGGAGCGCGCCGTCGAGGCCGTCCCAGCGCTGGGACACCTCGCCCGCTAGACGCTCGAGGTGCTCGGGCTCGTTGACGTCGAGCTCGATCACGTCGGGCTTCTTCGGCAGCCGCCCGGCCGTGCGCTCGGTGAGCCGCATCGCACGCCCGAAGCTAGTGAGGATGACCTCGGCGCCCGCGTTCTGGGCCTGCTCGGCCACCGCGTAGGCGATGCTCTCGCGCGAGAGCACACCGGTCACGAGAATGCGCTTGCCCTCGAGGATCACAGCGGCATCACGAGCTCGGCAGCGAGCTCGGCGCTGACTGGTGAGCGGCGCCACAACATCTCCACGCGGGCGCGTGCGACCGTGCGGCCGCGCTGGGTCACGACCTTCCACATCGCCTCGACGAGGCCGTGGGAGTCGTCGACCGGCTTGAGCGACTCGATGCGCCCGTCGACGTGGATCGTGTCCCCGATGTAGACCGGGTGCTTGAAGACGAGGTCCGACACCCGTCGCAGCGCGACCACGCGCTCGGGGTCGAGCGGCACGAGCCCGACGGCGTAGGACATCACGAGCATGCCGTGTGCGATGCGCTCGCCGAAGCGGCTCTCGGCCGCCCAGGCTGCGTCGGTGTGCTGCGGATGCATGTCGCCGCTGAGTGCCGCGAACTGCACGATGTCCGCCTCCGTGATCGTCCGCCCTCGCGTGACGAAGCGCTCGCCCCCTTCGAGGGCGTCGAAGTCCAGGCTGAACGGTGTGCTCATGCTCATGCGGTCTCCTCTCCTCTCAGGTGATTGCGATGCCGTACTTGGAGGCGAGCGCCTGCGCGCAGGCGACGGCGGCGCGGCGCACGCCCGTGATCGAAGGGTGAAAGCCGTCGGCGGCGTAGTTCTCGCGCTGGTGTGACGTTGGGTGGTCGGCGAACTCGAGGCAGAGCACGCCGTGACGGGCCGAGAGCTCGTGGGTGACCTCGTTGAGCGCGGCGACACCGCGCTCGACGCGGCGGCGCGAGCGCGGCCGCAGCCCGATGTGCTCGGCGATCGGCGGCATGGTGACGGTCACCACGATCGCGTCCGGCAGCCGCTCGCGCAGGGTGCTGAAGATGCGGTCGAGCGCGGCGGCATGGGTGTCGATGTCGGGGCGCACGCTGAGCAGCACGTCGTTGGCGCCGCAGACCACCGTCACGAGGTCCGGGTCGAGCTCGATGCAGCGCTCGAGCTGGCCGTCGGCGACCTCCGTGGTGGTCGCCCCGGCCACCCCGAGGTTGTGGTACTCGAGCGCGCGCAGCGACACCGCCAGCTCGTCCGGCCAGCGGGCGTCGTGGTCCGAGCCCGGGGCTCCCGCCGTGAAGCTGTCGCCGATCGCGACGTAGCTCTGGATTACGCGTGCCTCAGAGGGGGATGTTGCCCGCATGGCTCCTCTCCCGTGGCTTCGGGAGCGAGCTGAGCGCCCACGCCAGGCGGTCATGCGTCTCGCGCGGCGCGATCACCTCGTCGATGAACCCCTGGCTCGCGGCCAGCTCGGCACCGAGATGCTGCTCGCCGTACTCGGCGGCCAGCGTGTCGCGCGTGGCGGCAGGGTCGTCCGACGCTGCGATCTCGCGCCGGGAGATGATCCCGACCGCCTGCTTCGCCGCCATCACGCCGATCTCGGCCTGCGGCCAGGCGAACGCGTAGTCGGCGCCGAGGTCGCGCGAGTTCATCGTGATGTACGCGCCGCCGAACGCCTTGCGCATCACCACCGTCAGCTTCGGCACGGTGGCCTCGGCGAACGCGTGCAGCAGCTTGGCGCCGTGACGGATCACGCCCGCGCGCTCCTGCTTGGTGCCCGGCATGAAGCCCGGAGTGTCCACGAGCACGACCAGCGGCAGCCCGAACGAGTTGCACGTGCGCACGAAGCGCGCGGCCTTCTGGCTCGCCTCGGCGTCGATCGTGCCGCCGAGCCACTTCGGCTGGTTGGCGATCACGCCGACCGCCTCGCCCTCGATGCGGGCGAAGCCCGTGACCATGTTGCGCGCCCACTTCTCGGACATCTCGAGCAGCCGGCCGTTGTCCGCGATCGTGCGGATCACGTCGCGGACGTCGTAGACCTTGCGCGCCTCGAGCGGGACGCAATGCGCCGGGTCGCCGCCCGGGTAGGTGGCGTACGGCCGCGGGGGCACCGCCTCGTACGCGTTCTGCGGCAGGTAGGACAGCAGCTCGCGCGTGACGTAAATCGCCTCCGCATCGTCCTGCGCGACGAACTGGCAGACGCCGTTCTTCTCGTGCACGCCGGTTCCGCCGAGCTCCTCGGCCGTCACGTCCTCCCCCATCGCCTCGGCCACCACGCCGGGACCGGTGAGGAACATCTTGGCGTCGCGAGTCATCAGCACGAAGTCGGTGAGCGCGGGCGCGTAGCAGCCGCCGCCGGCCGACGTTCCGCAGATCACCGAGATCTGCGGGATCAGCCCGGACGAGGCCACGTGCTCGCGGAAGATCCGCCCATAGCCGCCGAGCGCCGCGGTGCCCTCCTGCATGCGGGCGCCGCCCGACTCGATGAAGCCGACCGCGGGCACGCGCGCCTGGCGGGCGAGCTCGAGCACGCGGACGATCGTGTCCGCGTGGGCCGCACCGAGCGAACCGCCGGCGTAGCTCGCGTCCTGGGCGTAGACGTAGACCGGCCGGCCGTCGACGAGGCCAGAACCGCCCAGCACGCCGTCGCCCGGGCGCGCCTTGGCGCCCATGAAGCGCGAGGTGACCGTGCTGCGGATCGTGCGCAGGCTGCCGGAATCGCAGAGCAGTTCCAGGCGGTCGAGCGCCGTTAGCCGCGACGGGGTGGCCTCGCGCAGGGGTGGACGGAGCGACTGTGTATTTGGAGCGACTGTGGTCATGCGGCTATGCAGAGCACGGCGTTGTGGCCTCCGAATCCGAACGAGTTGGACAGCGCGAGCGCGCGTCCGTTGGCACCCTCGAGCGGGCGTGGCCCGTCGGGGACGTAATCCAGGTCGAGGCCCTCGTCCGGGACCTCGTAGCCCAGCGTGGGCGGCACAACCCGCTCGCGCAGCGCGAGCAAAGTGGCCACCGCCTCCACCGCGCCCGCGGCACCCAGCAGGTGCCCGACCGCGGACTTGGTGGACGAGATCGGGATGCTCTTCGCCAGCTCCTCTCCGAACGCAGCCTTGATGGCGTCCGTCTCGGAGCGGTCGTTGAGCGGGGTTGAGGTGCCGTGCGCGTTCACGTAGTGCAGGTCTGACGCGGACACTCCCGCGTCCTCGAGTGCACGTGCGATCGCGCGCGTGGCCCCGCCCCCTCCCGGCTCGGGAGCTGTCAAGTGGAATGCGTCGGCGCTCGCGCCATAGCCGAGCAGCTCGCCCAGCACGGTGGCGCCGCGCTCCTCGGCGGTCTCGGCCGCCTCGAGCACGAGCACGCCGGCTCCCTCGCCCATCACGAAGCCGTCGCGGCGGGCGTCGAACGGGCGCGAGATGCCGCTCTCGGACAGCGCGCCCATGGCGCCGAAGCAGGCGTACGCGAGCGGGGTGATGCCGGCCTCGGCGCCGCCGCTGACGACCGCGTCGGCGTCGCCCGCGCGGATCATCCGCAGCGCCGTGCCGATCGCGTCGCTGCCGGCGGCGCAGGCGGACACGGTGCTGAACGCCGGACCCTTGAAGCCGTAGCGGAGAGCCAGGTTGGCGGCGGCCGCGTTGCCCATCATCAGCGGGATCCCGAGCGGTGACACGCGCTTCGGGCCCGACTCGTTGAGCACGTCGTGCTGGGTCTCGATAGTCGAGATGCCGCCGATGCCGGTGCCGATCACGCAGCCGACACGCTCGGCGTCGATCGGCAGCTCCTCGGCCCAGCCGGCCTGCTCGAGCGCCTCGGCGCACGCGCCGATTGCGAGCTGTGCGAAGCGGTCGGTGCGGCGCAGCTCCTTCTTCGTCAGCACCTCGGCTGCCTCGAAGTCGTTGCACGCGCCGACGCCGGACTCGATGCCGCACTGGCCGTCGCGCCAGCGTTCGTAGAGCGTCGTGGCGCCGTTGCCGAGCGGCGAGACGGCGCCCACGCCGGTGATCACCACGCGGCGACTCATGATGCGCGCGCCACCACCAGGTCAATCGCGTCGCCGACGGTGTTCAGCTTCTCCATGTCCTCACCCTTGAGGACCACGCCGAACTCCTCCTCGACGATCTGCGCCACCTCGACGAGGTCGAGCGAGTCGACGTCAAGCGACTCGAAGGTGGCGTCGCGCGTCACCTGGTCGGCGTCGGGGCCGAGCTTGGCGATCGCCTCGACGATCGTGGTCTCGACTGTCTCTTGTGTTGCGGTCTCTGCCATGGGTTCCTTTCGTGTGGGGGGCGGGTGTCGGGCGGCGGCTGGCGGGGCTTATGCCGTCAGGCCGCCATCCACTGTCAAAGTTGTTCCTGTCACGTAGCCCGCGTCGTCGCTTGCGAGGAAGCGGACGCAGGCCGCGATCTCGTCGGGGGTGCCGAGGCGGCGGGCCGGGACGGCGTCGATGAAGCGCTGCTGGTCCGTGCCCTCGCTCAGCTCGGTCTCGACGAGGCCGGGGGCGACGGCGTTGACGGTCACGCCGCGGCGGGCGACTTCGGCGGCGACCGTGCGGGTGAAGCCTACGACGCCGGCCTTCGACGCGGCGTAGTTGGCCTGGCCGGCGTTGCCGCGCACGCCGCCGACGATCGAGGCGATGTTGATCACGCGGCCGTGGCGCGCGCGCATCATGCCCTTGAGCGCGCGCCGAGTGGCGCGGAAGGTGCCGGACAGGTTGGTGGCGAGCACGTGGTCCCACTCGTCGTCCTCGAGCTGCATCGACAGCCCGTCGGCGCGCACGCCCGCGTTGTTCACGAGCACGAGCACGGGACCGAAGCGCCGCTCCAGCTCGCCGAAGACGGAGTCGATCTGCTCGGGGTCGGCGACGTCGCCACCCACGCTGAGTGCCTGGCCGCCCGCGGACTCGATCTGCGCGACCACGGCGGCCGCGCCCTCTTCGTCAGTGCGGTAGTTCACACCCACGGGCCAGCCTTCGGCCGCGAGCGTGCGGGCGATCGCCGCGCCGATTCCGCGCGAGGCGCCAGTAACGAGTGCACAGCCCTCACGCGCCATCGTCGAGACCCCATTCCATGAGCGCGCCGCCCCAGGTGAAGCCGGCGCCAAACGCGCCGACCATCACGCGCATGCCCGGCTTGAGGCGGCCGTCGGCCTCGGCCTCGGCGAGCGCGATCGGGATCGAGGCGGCGGAGGTATTGCCGTAGGTGGCGATGCAATCCACCACGCGGTCGGCCGGCAGACCGAGCTTCTCGCCAACCGCGTTGATGATGCGCGTGTTGGCCTGGTGGTAGACAAACAGGTCGATGTCGCCGGTCGAGAGCTTGGCCTGGGCGAGCACATCGAGGGTGACCTCGGAGATGCGGGCCACGGCATTGACGAAGGTCTCGTGGCCCTGCATCTCGAGGCTGCCTCCGCGTGTAATCCGGATCATTTCGAGCGCGGACTCCGAGCGGAGGGAGATGGGCCCCATGCGGCCCTCAGATGTTGCGGTCATCACGACCGCGCCGGCGCCGTCGCCGAACAGCGCAGCCGTGCGACGGTCGTCGGGGTCCAAGTAGCGGTGGATGCAGTCGGCGCCGATCACGAGCGCCTTGGTCGCGCGGCCGGACTCGATCTGCGCGGTGGTCACCTGCAGCGCGGACACGAACGCGGTGCAGGCGGCGCCGACGTCGATCGGCGCGACATTGGGCATTCCGAGAATGCCCGC
This sequence comes from Thermoleophilaceae bacterium, assembly GCA_036494715.1. GTDB lineage: Bacteria > Actinomycetota > Thermoleophilia > Solirubrobacterales > Thermoleophilaceae > JAICJR01. The sequence goes on along the minus strand of DASXNY010000182.1, from coordinate 7,473 downwards.
GACGAGCGGCGCGGTGTTGGGCGTGACCTCGTCCTGGGTGGTGGTCGCGACGATCAGCAGGTCGAACTCCTCAGGGGCGATGCCGGATTGCTCGAGGGCAACGCGGCCGGCCTCGGCGGCGAGGTCGGTGAGGCGCTCGCCATCGAGCAGCGCGCGCCGCTCGCGGATGCCGGTGCGCGTCTCGATCCAGCCGTCGGCCACGCCGAGGCGCTCGGCGATCTCGGCGTTGGGGATCGTGGTGGGCGGCACGGCCAGAGTTGCCTGGCCGATCGCCGCGCCGCGCATCTCGCGCTCGCCGAGCCAGCCGCGCTCCGCAATGGGTGCAGTGGCCTCACGCACGGGCGGGCTCCTCGGACACGACCTCGGCGCGGACGTCGCCGAGCGTCTTGCGCACGAGGCCGGTGAGCACCTTGCCCGGGCCGACCTCGATGAAGTGCTCCACGTCGCGCTCGTCGAGCGCGAGCGCGATCTCGCGCCAGCGCACCGGTGAAGTCAGCCCGTCAACGAGGCGCGCGCGGATCTCGCCGCTGTCGAAGGGGGCGGCGGTGACGCCTGAGAAGACGGGGACGCTCGGCTCGCCGATCTCGGTCTCATTCAGGGCCCGCTCGAGCTCGGGCGCGGCGGCGGCCATCGCGGGCGAGTGGAACGCGCCGCTCACGCGCAGGCGCGTGGCGCGCAGGCCCTCGGCCTTCGCGTTCGCGACGGCCTCGTCGACCGCCCCTGCCTCGCCCGTGAGCACGACCTGCTCGGGCGAGTTGTCGTTGGCCAGGTAGAGGCCGAAGCGCTCGCCGTAGGCCTTGGCTGTCTCGACCGGCGCGCTGACGGCCATCATGCCGCCGTCCTTCGCCCGGTGCATGAGCTCCCCGCGTAGCGCAACGAGCTTGAGGCCGTCGCGCTCGGACAGCGCGCCTGCGGCCACGAGCGCCGCGAACTCGCCAAGCGAGTGGCCGGCCATCACGTCGATGCTCGTGTCCTCGAGGAGCGACCAGCCGGCGAGGCTCGCGCAGTAGATCGCGGGCTGGGCCATGTGCGTGCCGTCCGCGACGTGCTCGAACGGGTCGAGACCGAGCTCGGACTGGCAGAGCTCGAGCAGGTCGGGCCTAAGCCGCTCCACTACGGAGCGCATGTCGGCTGTCTGGCTTCCCTGGCCCGGGAATAGCGCTGCGATCAATTGAAGGACCTCCAGGTGGTCCGCGGAACGGACGCGGTCATCGGGGGCGTCCTGGACTGTTACTCGGCGCAACCCAAGATTCGACGTCCCCGGGCAGGGTTACCCCCCGGGTGGGGGGTGTGCGGTGGAAAGGCGGGGGGTGCGGGGCGCCCTCGCGGCGGTTTTTTCGCGCTGTGTCTAGGCTCGCGCCATGGACGACGCATCGTCACGCCGCCGGGCCCGCGCCGGCCTGCGCTCCTCGGCCGAACGGGCGGCCGCGCGCTCCCATTTCCGGGCCATGGGCATCGACCCGGCGCGGCTCGACGGACCGATAGTCGGCATCGCTTCCACCTGGACCGGGACGATGCCGTGCAACCTCAATCAGCAGCGGCTCGCCGAGCGCGCGGCTGCCGGTATCGAGGCGGCCGGCGGCGTGCCGCTCGTGTTCAACACGATCGCCGTCTCCGACAATCAGACCCAAGGCACGCCCGGCATGCGCGCGTCGCTCGTCTCGCGCGAGGTGATCGCCGACTCGATCGAGCTGATGGTGCACGCGCACGACTTCGACGCGCTGGTGTGCCTCGTGGGCTGCGACAAGACGGTGCCGGCAGCGGTGATGGCGCTGGCGCGCGTGGACCGCCCGGGTGTCGTCCTGTCCGGCGGGCCGATGCTCGCGGGGCACGCCGGCGACCGCGCGCTGACGATCCAGGATGTCTGGGAGGGTGTCGGCGCGCACGAGAGCGGCCGCCTGTCCGACTCGGCGCTGCTCGAGCTCGAGCGCGAGGCCTGCCCGGGCGCCGGCTACTGCGCCGGCAACTTCACCGCCAACACGATGGCGATCGCGGTCGACCTGCTGGGACTTGGGCCGCTCGGCGACGGGCTCATCCCCGCCGCCTACCTCGAGGGGAAGGACGCGGCGGCCGAACGGGCCGGCGGGCTCGCGGTCTCGCTCGCCAAGCGCGGAATCGGTGCCCGCGGCTTTCTCGACCGGCGCGCGCTGCTCAACGCCGCCGCGGGAGTGGTGGCCAGCGGCGGCTCCACCAACGGCTTCCTCCACCTGCTCGCGATCGCGCGCGAGGCCGGTGTGCCGCTGACGCTCGACGAGCTGGGAGCGATCAGCACGCGCACGCCGGTACTGGCGGACCTAGTGCCCGGCGGGCGCTGGGTGGCCGAGGACCTCTACGGCGCGGGCGGCACGCCGGCGCTGATCCGCGTGCTGATCGACGGTGGTCACGTCGATGGCTCGGCGCCGACCGTCGACGGGCGGACGCTGGCCGAGGCGACGGCCGATGCGCCCGAGCCGGACGGCGAGGTGATCGGGACGTTCAAGCCGCGCGGGTCGCTGTACGCGCTGCGCGGCAAGCTCGCGCCCGACGGCTGCGTGCTCAAGCTGGCCGGCACCGCCCGGCGGGCGCAGACGGGACCGGCGCGCGTGTTCGACGACGAGCAGGCGTGCGCCGACGCGATCCGCTCGGGCGCGATCGCCGCGGGCGACGTCGTCGTGCTGCGCTACGAGGGACCGGCCGGCGGCCCGGGCATGCGCGAGATGCTGATGGTCACCTCCTCGATTGTGGGCGCCGGCCTCGGGGAGTCCGTGGCGCTCGTCACCGACGGCCGCTTCTCCGGTGCCACGCGCGGCCTGATGGTGGGGCACGTGGCGCCCGAGGCGGCGCGCGGCGGCCCGATCGCAGTGCTCGCCGACGGCGATGTTGTGACGATCGACGTCGACTCGGGACGGCTCGACGTCGACCTCCCGGAGGGCGAGCTCGAACGCCGCCTGGCCAACTGGACTCCTCCGCCGCCGCGCTTCGCGAGCGGCGTGTTCGCGCGCTATGCCGCGCTCGTCGGGTCGGCGTCCGACGGCGCCGTGCTTGGGGTCAGGCGGTCCTGAAGCGCGCGATCGCCTCGGCCACGCCGTCTGCCAGCGGACGCGACAGCGGGCCGCCCACCAGCTCGATGAACGAGCTCGAGTCGAGCGATGACGGGAACGGCAGCGGCTCGTCGCCGGCGCTGATCAGTCCTGCGGCGTCCGGCGCCGCCTGCTCGATCGCCTCGATCAGCTCCGGCATGGTGGCGGTAGGTCCGTCGAGGTTGTGCACCGACGCTCCCGGGCGCTTGGCCTCGCTCGCGCGCACGAACGCCTCGCCGGCGTCGGCGACGTACTGGAACTGGAGCGCGCCGCCAAACGGGATGCGGTACTCGACGCCCGTGGCAGCGGCGACCATCGCGGCCGTTGGTGCCGACGTCAGCCCCTGGTCGCGGCCGGGACCGTAGATCGTGTGCGGGCGCAGGCCGACGGAGGAGACGTCGTAGTCGGTGAAGTAGCGCTCGGCTGTGCCCTCGTTCGCGCGCTTGAAGATGCCGTAGAGGGTGCTCGGGTGCTCGCCCTGCTCGACGAGCGCCGCGACCGACGACGCGTAGACCACGGGCACGCCCGCCTCCAGGTGCCGGCGCGCCGCCTCGAGCACGTTCACGGTGCCGGTGACGTTCACCTGCGCGCCCGCGATCGGGTCCGCCCGGACGAACGGCACCTGCAGGGCGGCTAGGTGGACGATCGCCTCCACCCCATGTTCTGTGATTGCGCCCTCGAGCCGAGCGAAGTCGGTCACGTCGCCGTCGAGGCGCGTGAGCGTGCCGAGCTCGTCGTCGCTCAGCGCAAGCCGCAGCCGCTGGTCGCTCCCGCCGAGGTCGTAGGTCACGACCTCGTGCCCGCGGTCGAGCAGCGAGCGGACGGTCCACGCGCCGATCGCGCCGAGCGCGCCCGTGACGAGGTACCTCACGGCTGCGCCTCGAGCTGGAGTGTGGCCTTCACGCCGCGGTATTTGAACGCATCCTCGAAAGAATCGAGCGGCACGCGCAGTCCGACGAACGCGTCGAGCGCTTCCGGCCAGCGTGCGCGCGCTGCCGCGAGCCGCTCGACGGCGGCGTCCCAGTCCACGCGGTTCGCGTTCACGCTCCCGAACAGAGCGCGGTTCTGGAGGATCGCGTCGACCGCGAGCACGCGGCCGTCGATCGTCACGTCGCGCGGCCGGCCGTCGATGCCGAGCAGACATGCGACCCCGTTCCGCCGCAGCAGCCCGAGCGCGTCGAGCATGAGCTGAGCGTCGCCGGCCGCCTCGAGCACGACGTCGAAGCCGCCGACCTCCTCCGCCAGCTCGCCGAGCTCGTCGTCGCTCGTGGCGACGTGGCGGGCACCGCACTCCGCGACGAGCCGCGCGCGCTCGTCCCCGGCCGTTCGGCTCGCGGTCCACACCTCGAGCCCCTCCATCCGCAGCAGGTACGTCCCCAGCATGCCGATCGCGCCGGCGCCCAGCACGAGCGCCCGCTGCGGCTGCCACGGCTGCCGCGCTCCGACGGCGCGCGCGTGACGCAGCCCGCGCTCGCAGATCGACGCCGGCTCGGCGAGCACGCCCAGGCGGCCGAGCTCGGGTGGCACGGGCACGAGGTGCTCGGGCGCCTCGGTAAACAGCTCGGCCGCGAAGCCGTCGAGCCGCGTGATCCCGCGCTCCAGGTAGTCCCCCGTGTCGCACGCGTCGGGCGCGCCCGCCGCGCACGCCGCGCAGTGCCCGCACGAGCGGCGCACGGTCGCCGTGACGAGGTCGCCGCGCGCGAACCCGTGGCCGTCCTCCTCCACGACGCCCAGCAGCTCGTGCCCGAGCACCAGCGACTCCGCGCCGTCGGGTGCCACTCCGAACAGGCCCTCGGAGATCTCGCGGTCGGTGCCGCACACCCCGACCTCGAGCGCCCGCACGAGCACCTGATTAGCCACCGCTTTCGGCGGCGCGACGTCAGCTACGTGGGTGGAGCCCGGGCGGGTCGGCTCGGTCAACAGTGCATACATGGGGAGTTGGGGAATTGGGGAATTGGGGAGTTGGGGAATTGGGGGGCGAAGTTCCGGCGGTTCGGCACTTTCGTTCAAGTGTCCTCGAACTTTCGACGGCTCGTCGCCTACCAACGGGCGGCTGAGCTTGCCAGTGAGCTGCACACGGCGGTACAGCGCTGGCCGCTCCTCGAGCGCAAGACGATCGGCGAGCAGCTGATCAGATCGGCGACTTCCGTTGCGGCGAATATCGCGGAGGCCAGCGGCCGCTGGCACGGACCGGACCGACGTCAGTTGCTTCTTATCGCACGCGGTTCCCTCCGCGAGACGGAGCACTGGATCGCCTATGCGGAAACGCGCGGACTGCTTGCCCCTGGAACGGCCGACCGCACAGAGGACATCGCGCGCCCACTAAGCGGCCTGATCAGAAAGACCCAAACGACCTGAGCCCCCCAACTCCCAAGTCCCCAACTCCCCAACTCCCCAACTCCCCAACTCCCCAACTCCCGCTGATCGGCGTCAGCCGATCAGCCCCATCTCCTGCGCCTGCCTCACCGCCTCCGCCCTGTTCCGCACCGAGAGCTTGCGGTAGACGGCGCTCGTGTGCTCCTTGACGGTGTGGGGTGAGAGGTGGAGGCGTTCGGCGATCTCGCGGTTGGTTGCGCCGGTGGCGATCAGGTCGAGCACCTCGCGCTCGCGGGACGACAGGTGCGCCGGCGCCGCCACCGCCTGCTCGCGCTGCGGCCTGAAGACGGTCATGCCCATGCCGACCATGCGCACGGCCTTGGCCACATCGTCGGCGTCCCAGTCCTTCGAGACGAAGCCGGAGGCGCCAGCGGCCTTGGCCACATGTTGGGACATGCGGCCCGCGCCGGAGATCAGAAGCACGCGTGTATTAGGCGACTCGCGCCGAATCGTCTCGCACAGCTCGGCGCCGGACTCGTCGCCCAGGAAGAGGTCGACCAAAGCCACCTCGGGGTCGTAGCGGCGCACGAGCTCGAGGGCGCTGTCGGCATCGCGTGCGGTCAGACACCGCTCCACCCACGGCTGCTGGCCGAGCAGCAAGCGGAAGCCCCACTGCACCACCTCGTGGTCGTCGACGACGATCACGCTGAAGCGGCGCCTGCTCACAGCGGGACGACCAGGCGCGTGCGCCAGCGCTCGTTGCCGCCGGCCCCGAACTCCACCACGCCGCCGAGCTGGAGCGCCTCGAGCGAGGCCAGCCGGAGGCCCATGCCAGTGCCTGCGGAGGCCTTCTTCACACCGTCGTTCTGCACCTCGAGGGAGAAGGTGTCGGCGGACAGCGCCACGCGAATGTCGATGCTGGTCGGGTCGGCGTGGCGAACCGCGTTGCGCAGCGACTCGCCGAGCACCGCCTGCGACAGCGCCTCCAGGCGGGTCGGCACCTCGCGGTCGCCCTCCCAGGCGATCGACACGGGCGTGTCGCCATAGCCGCGCTCGAGCCGGTCGAGCTCGGCGCGCAGTGTGGTGCCGGTGGTACGCGGGCTCGGCGAGAGCGTGCGCTCGAGGGCGGTGCGCAGGTCGGCCAGCGCCTCCTTCATCTCGCTGCGGCAGCGCTCGCGGTCCTCGGGCGCGAGCTCCACCTCCGAGCTCAGGACGAGCGAGACGCCGAACAGCCTGTGCATCACGCGCTCGTGCACCTCGCGCGCGAGCTCGATCCGCTCATACAGGCGCCGCGCGCGCTCCTGCTGGCGCGTGGCGATGCGCGCGCTGGCCGCGAGCGCGGCGAGCTTGCCGAGCGTCCACATCGTGTGGCGCTCGTCGTCGGTGAGCTTGAAGCGTCCGCCGCCGCGGTCCGCGAAGATCACGCCGAACCAGCGCTTCCCCACCGAGAGCGGCGTGCAGGTGAGCGTGGTCACCTGGAGCGCGCCCTTGTAGCGGGCCGGGATCTCGCGCGCGAGCTGCTCGGGCGAGAGCTCCTGCACCTCGTCCTGCGCGAAGGCGCGCTGCGCGACCGGCGTCTCGTCGAGCGTGCCGTGCACGTCCACGAGCAGCGACGGGTCCATGCCGTGCGAGCCGGCGGCAACCACGCGCCCGAGCGATTGGTCGTACAGCATCAGCACCGCGCGGCGCATGCTGGTGAGCCGGCAGAGCGCCTCGCAGAGGCGGTTGTAGAACTCTCCCGGCTCGGTCTCGCTCTCGATCTCGGAGAACAGCTCGACGAAGACGTCGAGGGTCTCAACCTGGGGAGAGAGGACTCCGTTCCCCATACCCTGAAGTTACCCGGATCGCCGGAAGCGACCTAGAGCGCCACTAGCTCGGGATCGGGCCGAGGCGTCGGATCGAGCGGGCGGTGCTCATGCAGCGCGAGCCGCAGAGCCTGTTCCTGGCCGAGGAACACGGTGCGCGAGTGGCCGCACAGCCCGCACACGCAGTCCACGTGCGACTCGTAGTCCTCCGTCACGCTGAGGTGCCAGTCGACGTGCCCGGAGAGGCACACCGGGCACGACAGCGACGCCGCTACAAGGCAATCCTGGTCGCT